>CAZOBN010000048.1:0-22873 GCA_964577835.1 uncultured Rhizobiaceae bacterium | reverse complement strand
CGATCCGATCTCGACCATGAAGATCGAAGAGCTGTTCGATGAATTGAAGGCGCATTACACGATCGCAATCGTGACCCACAATATGCAGCAGGCGGCGCGCGTTTCCGAGTTTACCGCGTTCATGTATCTCGGCGAGCTGGTCGAGTTCGACCGCACCGAGAAAATGTTCACGACACCGAGCAATCGCAAGACCGAGGATTACGTCACCGGCCGCTTCGGCTGATCAAGTTCAGGAACAGACCCATGGCAAGTCCAGAACATACCGTACGATCCTACGATGAAGAGTTGAAGCACCTGCACGAGGACATCCTGCGCATGGGTGGCCTCGCCGAGGCGCAGTTCGCCGCCGCCATCCAGACGGTGGCCAAGCGCGACACCGACCTGGCCGCGGCGACGGTGAAGGACGACACCAAGATCGACGAGCTCAATACCGTGATCGACAACCGCGTGGTGCGCATGCTGGCCCTGCGCCAGCCGATGGCGGGCGACCTGCGCGAGATCGTGTCCTCGCTCAAGATCGCCTCCGACATCGAGCGCATCGGCGACTACGCCGCCAACATCGCCAAGCGTTCCATCGCCATGGCCGAGCTGCGGCCGATCAAGCCCACCAGCGCCATCCCGCGCATGGGACGCCTGGTGCAGCGCCTGATCAAGGACGTGCTCGACGCCTATGGCGAACGCAACACCGAGAAGGCGGTCTCGGTGTGGGCGCGCGACGAGGAGGTCGACGACATGTACAACAGCCTGTTCCGCGAGACGCTGACCTACATGATGGAAGACCCGCGCAACATCACGCCGTCGACCCATCTGCTGTTCGTCGCCAAGAACATCGAGCGCATCGGCGACCATGCCACCAACATCGCCGAGACGATTTATTTCGTGGTCAACGGCAGGCGCATCAGCGAAAGCCGGCCGAAAGGCGATTCATCGAGCTTCATCGTCCTGACGCCCGACGACCGCCGCGCGGGCGAGGACAAGACGGAGATCTGAAACTCTCATGAAACCCCTGATTCTGCTGGTCGAGGACGAGGAAGCCCTCCTCACCATGCTGCGCTACAATCTCGAGCGCGAGGGGTTCGAGGTCGCCACCGCCATGAACGGCGAGGAGGCGCTGATCGCCATCGACGAGCGGCGCCCCGACCTGGTGCTGCTCGATTGGATGCTGCCGCTGGTGTCCGGCATCGAGGTCTGCCGCCAGGTCCGCCGCAGCCCCGAGACGCGCGATCTGCCGATCATCATGCTCACCGCGCGCGGCGAGGAAGGCGACAAGATCCGCGCGCTCAATTCCGGCGCGGACGACTACATCACCAAGCCGTTTTCGCCGACCGAGCTCACCGCGCGGCTCAACGCCGTGCTGCGCCGCTCGCGCCCGGCGCTCGCCGCCGACCAACTGACCTACGGCGACGTGGTGATGGATCTCGCGGCCCATCGGGTGACGCGTCAGGGACGCCCGGTGCATCTGCGGCCGACCGAGTTCCGCCTGCTGCGCTTCCTGATCGAGCATCCCGGCCGGGTGTTTTCGCGCGAGCAACTGCTCAACGCCGTGTGGACGCCCGACACCTATATCGAGCCGCGCACGGTCGACGTCCATATCCGCCGCTTGCGCAAGGCGCTCAACGCGGGCGACGCGGAAGACATCATCCGCACCGTGCGCGCCACCGGCTATTCCCTGGAAAGCGAAAAGCTCAGCGAAGCGGAACGGGCCTGAGGCCGGACGTGTCGATGGCCGCCAAGCGGCGACCGGGCATCGCTCACTTCACGTCCTCGAGAAATGTTTCGGCGGGCCGGAAGGGACGGCCGAGCGCGGCGGCCACAGCGGCATACGTCACGGAGCCGCAGCAGAGATTGAGGCCGGCGCGCAAGTGCGGGTTGTCGGCCAGGGCGCGGCGCCAGCCCTTGGCGGCCAGCGCCGCGACGAACGGCAGGGTTTCATTGTTCAGCGCCAGGGTCGAGGTACGCGCCACCGCGCCCGGCATGTTGGTGACGCAATAGTGGATGACGCCTTCCTCGACATAGGTCGGTTGCGCATGGCTCGTCGGGCGGCTCGTTTCCAGGCATCCGCCCTGATCGATGGCGACGTCGACGGCGACCGACCCGGGACGCATCCGGCTTAGCGCCGCGCGAGTCACCAGCTTGGGCGCTTGCGCGCCGGGCACCAGCACGGCACCGATCAGCAAGTCGGCCCGCGGCACCCACTCTTCGATCGCCGTGGCGCTCGACACCACGGTCGTCAGGCGGCCCGGATAGGTGCTGTCGAGTTCGCGCAACCGGTCGCTGCCTTTGTTGAGCACCACGACGCGCGCGCCCATGCCGACCGCCATACGAACGGCCGCGGAACCGACCACGCCGGCGCCGAGGACCACGACGGTGCCCGGAGGCACGCCCGGCACGCCGGCGAGAAGCACGCCCGCGCCGCCCTGCGGCTTCTCCAGATAATGGGCGCCTACTTGGACCGCCATGCGGCCGGCGACCTCGCTCATCGGCGCGAGCAGGGGCAGACGGCTCTGCGGGTCCGTCACGGTCTCGTAGGCGATGGCGACGGCGCGGCGCGCGATCAGCCCCTCCGCTTGGCCGGGATCGGCGGCGAGATGCAGGTAGGTGAACAGAACCTGGTCAGGCCGGATCAGTGCTATCTCGCTCGGTTGCGGCTCCTTGACCTTGACGATCAGCTCGGCCGCCGCGAAGACCTCGCCCGCCGTGGCGGCGATCGTGGCGCCCGCTTGGCGGTAGTCCTCGTCGCTGGCGCCGATGCCCGCGCCGGCGCCGGCTTCGACAATGACCTGGTGTCCCTGCCGGCGCAGTTCGGACACCGACGCCGGCACAAGGCCCACGCGATATTCATGATTTTTGATTTCGCGCGGAACCCCGATGCGCATGGCCATCTTCCTTCAATTCGTCGCCGGCTGCGCCTGCGTCTGGCCGTTGCGCCGCATGAGGACGAGCAGCAGCACCAGGCCCGGGATGGCGGCGACCGCTGAAAGGACGAAGAACGTCACCCAATCCACATGATCGGCGAGCCAGCCGCCGCCCGACGACAGCGTCGTGCGGCCGACCACGGCAAGCGACGAGAACAGCGCATATTGGGTCGCCGTGAAGGCGAAGCTGCAGAGCGACGAGATATAGGCGACGAAAGCCGCCGACCCCATGCCGCCGGTGAAGTTCTCGATGGCGATGGTGGCGGCCAGCATGGTCGTGTCGTGGCCGACGATGGCCTGCAGCGCGAACATCAGGTTGGAGCCCATCTGCAGGACTCCGCACAGCAACAGCGCGCGGAAGATGCCGAAGCGCGCCACCATCACGCCGCCCGCGATGATGCCGACCAATGTGGCGACGAAGCCGAACAGCTTGCTGATGGCGGCGATCTCGGCGAGCGAAAATCCGGTCTCGATATAGAACGGGTTGGCCATGACACCGGCCACCGCGTCGCCGAATTTGTAGAACACGATGAAGCCGAGGATGATCGCCCAATCTGGCCGCTTGAGCACATCGGCGAACGGCATGATGACATGGGCCGTGATCCATCCGGCGAATCCCTCGGTCGGGTGGGCGGCGGCAGCGATCGCGGAAGCCTTCGGTTCGCGGTTGATCAGGATGGTGGCGATGCCAACGCCGATCAGCGCCGCCATGGTCATGTAGGCGGCCGTCCAGCCATAGAATTCGGCGATGAACAAGGCCCCGGCGCCCGACACCAGCATGCCGACCCGGTAACCGAGCTGCACGGCTGCCGCCCCGGCGCCCTGGCTGTTCTCGTCGAGAATTTCCACACGGAAGGCGTCGATGACGATGTCCTGGGTCGCCGACAAAAAGGCGACGAGCACGGCGAGCGCCGCGACCATCCACGGTTCCTGTGCCGGATCCAAAAGGCCGAGGGAAGCGATCGCCGCCACCAGCGCCAGCTGACTCGCCACCGCCCAGCCGCGCCGCCGCCCGAGAAGACGGGTCAGGATCGGCACGCGCAAGCCGTCGACCAGGGGCGACCAGACGAATTTGTAGGCATAGGGGATGGCAACCAGGGCGAACAGGCCGATCGTGGTCTTGTCGACGCCGCCCTTGGCGAGCCAAGCCGACAGGGTGCTGCCGGTCAATGCCAACGGCAGGCCCGACGAGAACCCGAGGAACAGGATGCAGAGGATGCGCCGGTCGCCGTAGACGGCGAGCGCGCCAAGCCAGCGGTCGAGCGTCGAGCCGGCCGGCTGGGCGCTCATGTCAGGCCAATGCCCGGGCGGCGGCGGGCAACGGGCCGAGCTTGGCGGCGATCAGCTCGGCGAGCCTGGTCTCCGGCCGCGCGCCGTAGTGGCCGATCACCTCGGCCGCGGCGATGGCGCCGATGCGGCCGCAGGTGGCGAGCGGCAGCCCGCGCGTATAGCCGAACAGGAACCCGGCCGCGTAGAGATCGCCGGCGCCGGTGGTATCGACCACCCGCGCCACCGGCTCGGCGGCCATCTCGTGCACATCCTCGCCGGCGACGATGACGGCGCCCTTTTCGCTGCGCGTGAGGGCCGCTACTTCGCAATGGTTGCGCGCCTGCGCCAGCGCATCTTCGAAATGCTCGGTCTGATAGAGCGATTTGATTTCCGCCTCGTTGGCGAACAGCACGTCCACATGGCCCGCGATGAGCTTGAGGAAATCGGCGCGGTGCCGATCGACGCAGAACGGGTCCGACAGGGTGAGCGCCACCTTGCGGCCGGCCTTGTGGGCAAAGCCGGCGGCCCGCTGGAACGCCTCCTTGGCCTCCGGCCGGTCCCACAGATAGCCCTCGAGATAAGTCACCGCCGTGGCGGCGATGAGATTGGGATCCACATCGACCGGACCGAGCGCGACCGAGGCCCCGAGAAAGGTCTGCATGGTGCGCTGGGCATCGGGCGTGACGAAGATCAGGCAGCGCGCCGTCGGCAGGCCGCTGGTCGCCGGCGCCGATTCGAAATGCACGCCGGCGGCGCGGATATCGTGGCGGAAGATGCCGCCGAGCTGGTCGTCGCGCACCTTGCCGATGAAGGCCGCGCGCCCGCCGAGCGAGGCCAAGCCCGCCATGGTATTGGCGGCCGATCCGCCGGAGGCTTCGATAGCGCTGCCCATCAGGCCGTAGAGCGCCTCGGCGCGCTCCGCGTCGATCAGGGTCATGGCGCCCTTGACCAAGGTATTCTGCTGGAGAAATCCGTCTTGCGCATGAGCGATCACGTCGACGATGGCATTGCCGATACCGACCACGTCGAACGCGGCCGGGGCTTGATATCTGAGGGATTCGGACACGGCGGACGGACACTCCTAACAAACGGTAAACATAAACTGCGGCAGTATAGTCACAGGGTTCTCAAGAACAAGAAAACGCTTGGTAACCGCGCCGTTTTGCTTTTGGCGTGCGCCCGGCCAAGCGGATATGATCGACGTTGGCTGGGGGGCCGACCGTGCGTTTCTGCGTGTGATTTTGCTCGTCCCGGTCGCCTATTCGTCGCGCAAGTCGCGCATGTCAGTACCGGGGGGACGTGCATGTTCGGCAGGAAGGGTTTCGACGGGGGACCGCGTCACGGGATCCCGGCGACAGCGTCCGTCGCAGCCGCGGAGTCGGCGCTATCCGAGCCGGCAACGCCCGCCGGCAACGCAATCTCTTCCTCGCCCGCCAACGATCGCACCGCACCCGGCAATCGCCTGGTGGTTGGACGCAATCTCACCTTCGAAGGAACGATTTCGACCTGCGACCACTTGGTGGTCGGCGGCAGCGTGGTGTCCGACCTCGATCGTTGCCGGACACTCGACATCGCGCCGGATGGCGGCTTTCACGGTACGGCCACGGCGACCGACGCGGATATCGCCGGTGCGTTCGAGGGCGAACTCACGGTTACTGGCCAGTTGCGCATCCGTGCCACCGGCCGAGTGCGCGGTCGCATCACCTATGGAACCCTGGCCATCGAGCCGGGCGGCCGGTTGCTCGGCATCGTCGAAAGCACGGCCGAGGCACCGCGCCCGCAGCCGCGCCCGGTCATCGTGCCGCTGCGTCCCACGAAAGCCCGCAGCCATGACGGCCAGGCCTAGAAGCCTCACCACCGCCATCGGCCTGATGGCGAGCCTGACGCTCGCGGCCTGCGGCGGCGTGCCGCGCGGACCGGCCATGAGCGACGCGGCGGCTGTCGGCCAGGCGACCGCGCAAGGTGTTGCGATGGCGACCCCGGCGGCGGCCAGAACCGCGGAGCGGCCCGAGCCGGCGCGCCGCGCCCTGGTGCCGGTGGCCGAGTTGCGCGGCATGACCAGCGAGCAGGTCAGCCAGTTGCTCGGCACGCCGCAATTCCAGCGCAATGAAGCGCCGGTCGAGTTCTGGCAGTACCGCGGCGACGGCTGCGTGCTGCATGTTTTCCTCTATCGCGGCCACCAAGGGCTGCGCGTTCAGTATGCCGAGGTGCGGTCGCGCGCCATGGCGCCCGGATCGGCGGCCAATCGCGCCCTGATGGGGACGCCCGCCGACGAGTGTCTGGCGAAACTGGCGGCTGCGCGGCCGAGCGCGGCAAGCTAAACTTCCGGCATGGATGACAATCTTCTCGACAGGGCCGGCGCCGAACTGATGGCCGGTGCCCGCCAAGAACCGTTCCTGCGAAACCTGTGGTATTTCGCCATGCCCGGCCGTGCGTTGCGGCCCGGCAAGCTGGTCGCCAAGACGCTGCTCGGCGAGCCTCTGGTGTTCGCGCGTGGCGCGGACGGCGCGGCCTTCGCCATGGTCGACATCTGCCCGCACCGCGGCATCCCCCTGTCTTACGGACGGCTCGACCGTGGCGAGGTGGAATGCCGCTACCACGGCTGGCGTTTCGGCGCTGACGGTCGCTGCACCGCGATTCCCTCGCTCGTCGACGGCCAGACCCTCGACGTGGCGCGCATCAAGGCGAGGACCTATCCGTGCCGCGAAGTGCAGGGCAACATCTGGATCTTCATGAGCGACAAGGCCGGCGATCCGGCGACGGTGCCCGCGATTCCCGAACTCCCCGGCGTCGGCGCCGAGCAGATCCACATCGCCGACAGCCTGCGCTTTCCGTGCTACGTCGATCACGCGGTGGTCGGGCTGATGGATCCGGCCCATGGGCCCTTCGTGCACCAATCCTGGTGGTGGCGGCCGAGCCATTCGGCGCACGAGAAATCGAAACGCTTCGGCCCGAGCCCGCTCGGCTTCACCATGCTGCGCCACCGGCCGTCGAGCAACTCGCGCGCCTACAAGCTGCTCGGCGGCGCACCGGAAACCGAAATCGCCTTCCGCCTGCCCGGCGTGCGCATCGAGCACATCCAGGCCGGCCGCCATGTGCTGTGCAATCTGACGGCGGTGACGCCGGTCAACGAGCGCGAGACCGAGGTCAACCACATCATCTACTGGACGCTGCCGTGGCTGACGCCGCTCACGCCGCTGTTGCGCCGCTTCGCCCGCGCCTTCCTCGAGCAGGACCGCCGGGTCGTCGTCATGCAGCAGGAGGGCCTCAAGCATAAGCCCAACCTGATGCTGATCGACGACGCCGACCGCCAGGCCAAGTGGTACTACCGGCTCAAGCGCGAATGGGCGGCGAGCCAAGCCGAGCGCCGGCCGTTCGTCAATCCGGTGACCGAGCGCACGCTGCGCTGGCGCAGCTGACGGCATGAGCACTCGCGCATTTGGTTTGCGTCATGGCCGCACTTGTTGCGGCCATCCACGACTTTTGTTCTCACATCGCAAAAAATCGTGGGTGGCCCGACTAAATCGGGCCATGACGAAACTTTAAAGCACCGTCGTCTTGCCGGGGAACAGGCAGATGTCGCGGATGGGACACTCCGGGCATTTCGGCTTACGCGCGATGCAGGTGTAGCGGCCGTGCAGGATCAGCCAGTGGTGCGCGTGGTCCTTCCACTTGTCCGGCACGATCTTCTCGAGGCCGAGCTCGACGGCGAGCGGCGTGTCGCCCGGCGCCAGGCCGGTGCGGTTGGACACGCGGAAGACGTGGGTGTCGACCGCGATGGTCGGCTCGCCGAAGGCGACGTTGAGCACCACGTTCGCCGTCTTGCGCCCGACGCCGGGCAGCGTTTCGAGCGTTTCGCGGTCGCGCGGCACTTCGCCGCCGTGCTTCTCCACCAGGATGCGGCTGAGCTCGATGACGTTCCTGGCCTTGGTGTTGAACAGGCCGATGGTCTTGATATAGGGGATCAGCCGCTCCAGACCGAGCTCGACCATCTGGCGCGGCGTGGTGACTTTTTCGAACAGCGCCTTGGTCGCCTTGTTGACGCCGACGTCGGTCGCCTGGGCCGAGAGAACGACAGCGACCAGCAGCGTATAGGGATTGATATATTCCAGCTCCGATTTGGGCACCGGAATGGCGGCCGAGAGCTTGGCGAAGGCCGCATCGGCCTCGGTCCGCGTGAGCCGCCGCGCGGCCTTGCGCTCGGGCATGCCGGGCCGGCCGTTGGCCTTCAGCGACCGGCCCGGCGGTTTCGCCGAGGCGCGGCCGGCCGGCTTGGCGGCTTTGGCCTTGGCGCTTTTGACCTGCCCAGCGCCTTTAACTTGAATAACGGACTTGGCCTTCGGCCTGGCGATCTGGGCGGCGCTGCTTTTGAGCCTGGCCTTGGCCGTCGGCTTGTGGGGAAGAAGGGAGCGAACCATGGCCGATACTCTAGCCGCCGCTGAACCCGGCGCAAGAGGCGCGGAACCGTTTCCTTCCAAGACCGCTCCGCCGGACTCGACTTGATTTATCCGCGGGCTTATCTCTAAGCTATGACGTCGGTATCCGGATATGAAAACGCCGCGGCCGAAACGCCGCTGCTGTTCGATGCCGTGCTGCAGCCGCACCGCAGCCTGAGCCCGCGCGGCTTCACCATCCTCATGATCCTGTTCGGCATCGTCAGTTTCGCCGCCGGCATCAGTTTCATTTCGCTCGGCGCCTGGCCGGTGTTCGGATTTTTCGGCCTCGATGTCGCCCTGGTCTATCTCGCGTTCAAGCTCAATTACCGGGCGGCGCGCCATTACGAGACCGCGCAGCTCACCGAGAGCGTGCTGCGCATCGCGCGCGGCGGACCCAGGGCTGTGCGCGAATCCCACTGCTTCCAACCCCATTGGGTGCGGGTCGAGATGGACGATCCGCCCGAGCACGCGAGCCAGCTTCGGCTGACCTCGCACGGCCGCAGCGTGATCATCGGCAGCTTTCTGTCGCCCGAGGAGCGCGCCGATTTCGCCCGCGCGCTCAAGGCCGAGCTCGACCGGCTGCGTCAGCCCAGCTTCAGTTCTTGACGAATTGCACGGAGCTCACGATGTGCTCGGCGTCCTGCAGCCGCAGGCCGTAGTGGTAGAGCCGCGTGCCCATAAACACCACGCTGTAGAGCTTGCCATCGACGACGGCACCGGCGGCAATCCCCTGCCGGTCGACTTCGTCCTTGCCGACGAGGTTGAAATCGAACCTGTAGCCATCATGGCCGCCGAACTTCGTCGGACGCAGGTTGCGTGTCTCCACGAGCGCGGAGTCCATGAACTGGCCGAGCGTGGCTTCGAGCACATCCTTCACCTCGTTCGCCGACATGGCGCTGCGGAACGCCGGCAGTTTCTTTGCCTTTGCCTCGTCGCGCGGGGGCGGCATGAGGGTCTGGCCATCGGCGACGCCTGCGAAGAACAGCAACATGTTGAGTTGATCGCCATCGGCCGTCCAGGCCTCGATCGGATGTGAGGCACCGGTGTCAAAATGGAGATTGATCTTGTTCCAGGACTGTCCCGGCTCGACGGTGAAGCCGCTTTTGATGGGCGTCCTCTGGGGCTGAATGATCGAGTAGCGGCCGCAGGAGACGATGCTCATCACGAGAAGAGCGGCGAGCAGCAGACGGGCGAATTGGGCCATGGTGTGAATCCTCAACTGATCCTCGATATGTATGAGAGAATCATTTCTCGGTCGTCGGCGTTCGGCTGGCGGCGTAGATACTCAGTGAACGCGGCCGAGGACGCGGCGTTGTCGCCCCGGCTCATATGCAAGAGGCCCAGCGACCGGTAGGTCTGCGATGGGACATCGGGCCAGCTCAGCACGCGTTCATAGGCATCGAGAGCCAGTTTTGCGTCGCCTTCGCTGCTGCGCAGCCGATGAGCTTCGCCGGTGTAGAAGGCCAACCAAACGTCCTCGCCGTTCTCTCCGTTCATGATCTCGAACAACTTCAGGCTCCGATCGAACTGACGCAGCCGCAGTTCGTCTTCGAGCAGGATCGGCCGCATCAAGGTCAACTTGTCGCGATAGCGTTCGGCATATCGGTCGCCCGCGGCCATCTTTTCGGCTCTGTCTTTCAGGACGTTGGCGCGCTCGTCGGGGTTGGGATGTGTGGCGGTCAACAGGCTCGGAGAATCCTTCACCGGATCGGCGTCTATCTCCGCGACCATCTGGGACCACACTTTCGACGCTTCGATTGGCGCGTAGCCGGCAGCGGACATCAACTCCATCCCGACCGCGTCTGCCTGCCGTTCCTGCTCGCGGCTGAAAGCATAGACGCTGGCCAGCAGCGCCAATTGGCCGATGCTGCCGATGGCGCCAAGCGCCATGCCGAGGAAGGCGCCGAAGTCGGCCTTGGCGCGCAGATCGCGATATTTCTGCAGCGAGTGCCGATGAAGATAGTGGCCCATCTCATGGCCGATGACCGCCGCGAGCTGCGCTTCGTTCTGGGTGCGCAGCAGGAGTCCCGTCCAGATCTGCAGCGCCCCGTTGGGCATCATCGACGCATTGAAGAATGGCGTGCGCATGATGTAGAGCCGGGTATCGCGGCAATGGTCCTGCGCAACCCGGCAAGCGATCTCGTGCACATAGTCGTGGAGCGCCGCGTCACGCACCAGGAAGCGCGACCGCTTGATATCGGCCTCGGCTTTCTCCGTCAGCTTCCAGAGGCCGCCTTCGTCGGTCGCCGCCGAGGGTCGATAACCCGGCTCGATGCGGGCGCTCGCTTCCGGTCCCGAGCTGCCGGTCGTCGCGCAGGCGCTCTGTGCGAGAGCCAGCGCCGCCATGGCGGAACAGGAACAGAGCCCGCCGAGAACGTCGCGGCGGGACGGAACCGTCATTTCGGCAGACCGGTGAGCAGCACCAGCGTCGTCTCGCGGGCGGCGGCCTCGCTGCGCAGATCTCCCGTCGGACGCGCCAGCCGGTTGAACCAGACGATGTTTCCGGTGTTCAGATCGACCAGTGAGGCAAACCCGATCTGCACGCCGCCTTGGATGCCGACACCCAGGACCGCGGCAAGCATGATGACGGCCACGCGCCCGCCGCTCGAATAACTGTCCCTGACCCAGAAGAAGAGCGCGTAGTCCGCGCCGGTCTCCTCTCTCAGCTGGCGAACGGCGGGGCCCAGGCTCCAATCGAACTTGCCGGCCTTGGTCGGCAAAGCGAAAGGCTGCAGATATTGATGAAGCAGAACCGAATTGCCGACGATGCCGTGCAATTTGAGAAGCTGGATGATTTCATCCCGTTTGGCCGCGGGCAGTTTTTCCTCATCGTAGGTGAGCAGCTGCAGGTCGCGCTCCGCGTTGATCGCCTGCAGCGCGGCGGCCATATGCTTGTTGGCAGCTTCGGTCCATTCCGCCTTCGGCTCTGCCAAACCACCCGCCGACAGTTCGGACAGTTCGACATCGAGCGGCATGAGCAGGATGCGCGGCTGCCTGGCCTCCGGCCGCTCGAGAGCGGTGATTTGTGTATGGGATGTGGTCACGCAGCCGGCCAGCACGAAGCAAGCGAAGACTGCGGTCAAAAATGTCCAAGATTTCGCGCGCATAAGCCCCCCAGTTTGCGCAACATTCCATCAGTCTAGACCGGAAAAGCCTGCCATAACCAATGAGAAAAGGTGGTAATTTTGACCATGATAATCCCTATGTGCTTGTTCCTGATCGGTATCTTCGACCCGTGCCACTGACCGCCCGCCGCCAAGACCTCCTGGCCCTCCTTGCCCTGGCGCTGATCTGGGGTGCCGCCTTCGCCCTGATCAAGATCGCCGTCGCCGGCATCCCGCCACTCACCATGACGGCCGGACGCATCGCGCTCGGCGCCATCCTGCTGCTCGCCGTCCAGGCCACGGTCGGGCCGCCGCTCGCCGCGCTGCTACGCCCGCCGGTCGGCCGGCACTGGCGGCAGTTCCTGGTGCTCGGCATGCTCGGCAACGGCATCCCCTTCGCGCTGATCGGCTGGGGCGAGACGCGCATCGACAGCGGGCTGGCCTCGATCCTGATCGGCACCATGCCGATTTTCACTCTGCTGTTCGCCCATGTCTTCGGCGTCGAGCGCGGCCTGAGCTGGCGCGCCTGGACCGCCATCGCCTTGGGCTTCGCCGGCAGCGTCACCCTGATCGGACCCGCGGCATTGGCGGACCTCGGTGCCGGCGGCGGGATGGAGGTGGCGGCCCAGATCGCGATCATGCTCGCCGGGGCGAGCTATGCGGCGACCGCCGTCTATGGTCGCGTGCTCAGTCTCGCCATGCCGGTTCCGCTCATCGCGTCGGGCAGCATGACCGCGAGCGCCCTGGTCATGGTGCCGCTCGCGCTGGCGATCGACCGGCCATGGGATTTGCGCCCCGACGCGGATTCGGTCCTCGCCGTGGCGGCGCTCGGCATTTTCGCCACGGGGCTCGCCTCGCTGATCTACTTCCGGCTGTTGCGCTCGGCCGGTCCGACCTTCGTCTCGCTGCTCAATTACCTGATCCCGGCGTTCGGCTTTGCGCTCGGGGTGGTGTGGCTCGGCGAGCCGGTCGGCTGGCGCCAGGGCACCGCCCTGCTGCTCATCCTTCTCGCCCTTGCGCTGGTCCGTTCCAAGCCGGCGCGGCCCCCGTCATGGACCAAGCCGGACGTTGCCCAACAGCGGGCCAAGCCTTAAGACTGTGGCGATCGTTCCAGCCGACCCCACCCGCAAGACAGGTTTCCCATGACGAAGGACACCGATAGCAAACGTGCCCGCCTGCGCGACATCATCGCCGCGAAATCCCTGCTCACCGGGCGCAATTTCACCTTGGCCTCGGGCAAGCCGAGTGGCTTCTTCTTCGACATGAAGAAGACCATGCTCGACCCGGAGGGCGCCAATCTGATCGCCGATCTGATGCTCGACGTGCTGGAGACGGAAGACGCCGCCCATGTGGGTGGCCTCGCCATGGGCGCCGTGCCCCTGGTCGCGGCGCTCTGCGTCAAAAGCTTTCAGCGCGGACGCCCGCTCGGCTGCTTCTATGTGCGCAAGGAGACCAAGGACCACGGCACCGAAAGCCTGGTCGACGGCTATCTCGAGGCGGGCGCCAAGGTGGTGATCCTGGAAGACGTCACCACCACCGGCGGCTCGGCCATGAAGGCGGTCGCGGCCGTCACCGCGCTAGGCGCCACGGCGAGCCTGGTGCTGAGCGTGGTCGACCGGTTGGAGGGCGCCGAGGAAGCGTTCCGCGCCAAGGGCCTGCGTCTCGTCTCGCTGTTCACCCGCGACGACTTTCGCTGAGCCGGCCCATGGCGCGCTCGGCGCGCCCGCTCTCAGCCTGGGCGGCGCAGGCGGCTTCCCAGGCGATCAGCGCCCGCTTGCGCGGAGCGCCCCATTTGTAATCGTCGAACAGGCCGGTGCCGCGGATCACCCGGTGACAGGGAATGAGCACGGCGATGGGGTTGCCCGCCAGCGCATTGCCGACGGCGCGCGAGGCGTTCGGCTGGCCGATGGCGGCGGCGAGCTGGCGATAGGATACCAGCCCGCCGGGCGGCACGCGCATCAGCGCGGTCCATACTTTGATCTGGAAATTGCTGCCCTGGCACCACAGCCGCAGGCCCTTCGCCCCAGAGAAGAGCCGGGCGGCGAGTGCGGTCGTTCCCGTCTGATCGCGCTCGAGGCGCGCGAGTGGCCAACGCTTTCCGAGGCAGGCCTCCGCCGTGGCCGTCGTGGCCTCCTCGTTGAATTCCAGCGCGCAAATGCCGCGCTCGGTTGTCCCGACCACGAAGCGGCCGAACGGCCCGTCGTGAATGCCGTAGCGGATCGTCAGGCCCGCGCCGCCCGCCTTGAATTCGCCGGGCGTCACGGCCTCGAAGGAGACGAACAGATCGTGCAGCCGTGAGGGGCCCGACAATCCGGCATCGAGCGCCGCGTCGAGCACGCTCGCGTTCGCGGCCAACGCGCGCTTGGCATGGTCGAGCGTGAGATAGCCGAGGAAGCGTTTCGGGCTGATGCCCGACCAGCGCGTGAACAGGCGCTGAAAATGATAGGGACTGGTGTTGACCGCCGCGGCGATCTCGTCGAGCGACGGCTGGCGCAGCCCATGGGCCGCGATGAATTCGATGGCGCGCGCGATGCGCGCATAGTCGCGCGCGGCATGGGCCGCATTCCGCGCCGCATCGGCCGAACGGTCAGCGACGCCAGCAGGGCTTGGCATATTCGCGATAGGCATCTGCACGTCTCAAACCGATATCCTTGAGCAACCGATCATCGAGCGCCATGAGCCGCCGACGCTCGCGTCGGCGCTGCAAGGCGTCGAGCACGAAACGCCAGGGCGACGGTCGGACGCCGCCCTCATCTCCCGTTCTCGCCTGATCCAACCTCGTCATGGCTCGAGGCTAGATGCCCGAACTCACCCTAGCCACCCGGATCTTGCGGACTTGTGGCCTCAGCCCTCGGCGAAACCGAGCACGTCCTGCATGGAATAGAGGCCGGGCGGCTTGCCGCGCGCCCACAGCGCCGCGCGCACCGCGCCGCGCGCGAAAATCTGGCGCGAGGAGGCCTTGTGGCCAAGCTCGATGCGCTCGCCGTCGGCGGCGAAGATCACCGTATGGTCGCCGACCACGTCGCCGCCGCGCAGGGTGGCGAAGCCGATGGTGCCGGCCTTGCGGGCACCGGTGATGCCGTCGCGGGCACGCACGCCGACGTCCTTGAGCGACACCGCGCGTCCGGCCGCCGCCGCGTCGCCGAGCGCCAGCGCCGTGCCGGACGGCGCATCGACCTTGTGGCGGTGATGCATCTCGACGATCTCGATGTCGAATTCCTCGTCGAGCAGGCTCGCGGCGCGCCTGGTCAATGCCAACAGCAGGTTGACCCCCACCGAGAAATTCGCGGCGCGCACGATCGCGGTGTGGCGCGCGGCCTTGGCGATCTCGACGTCGTGGACGGCCTCGAGCCCGGTGGTGCCGATGACATGGATGCACTTGCCCTGGGCGGCGAGCGCCGCATGGGCGACGGTCGCGGATGGCGCGGTGAAGTCGATCACCGCGTCGGCCTTGGCAAAGAGCTCGACCGGATCGGCGGCGATGGCGATGCCCAGCTTGCCGACGCCGGCCACCTCGCCTACATCCTTGCCGATGGCGGCGCTGCCCTCGCGCTCGGTGGCGCCGATCAGCTTGCAGCTATCGCCTTGCGCCTGGACCTGGCGCACCAGCATCGCGCCCATGCGCCCGGCGGCGCCGGTGATGCCGATCTTCAATGGCTCCATCTATCCGCCCTTTCTCGAAACGCGGCGGATTTAAGCACGGCGCGGCGCAAAGGTCATGCGCGGCTTGTCAGATCGGCGGCGGAGGCGGGGGCGGCGGAGGGGGTGGTGGTGGCGGCGCCATATAGCGGAAGTCGGTGGTGAACTGGGTCTTCCACACCATCTCATAGGGCGTCTTCTGCGATGGCGCCTTGGGCAACGCCCGAAGCGCCCGGCCATAGTCCCCGGCTTGGCGCATCACCGGCATGGTCTCGAAGCCGAAGCCGGAGGTCCATACCGGATCGGTATCGGGGTTGGTGACATGCACCACGATGTCGAGCGGCTTGGCGGCGAAATCGGCATAGGGCATCGGGTAATAGAAGCCCATGCCTTTCGCGCCGGCGACCGCCGTCGACCAGCCGAGGTCGTTCCACACGCCCTTGCCGTTCGATGGCTCGATCCAGGTGCCGAGAATCTGCCGGCCGCTGTCCTGCCAGCCACCCTGCTTGTGCTCCACATGTTCGTTGTTGACGTAACGGTCGTAGGTCCAGTGCACCGTCAGCTTCCAATCGGCATAGAGGCTGGTCAGCACATAGTCGGTCGGGCCGGCTTTCTGCCCGGTCTCCGGATCGCGCACATAGGCGGTCTGAAAGGTGCCCTGGCACGGCGCCTTGACGATGTCGCCGCTGACCCAGAAGCCCTTGTCGGTGAAGTTGGTACCGAAGTTGATGGCGGTATCGTAGGCGCCCGTGAAGTAGCGTTTCATCTCGATCGGCACCGGATCGGGCGAAATCTTCGGCTCGTTGGACGCGTTCGAAGGCCGCGCCGGATTGTTGCTGCGGCTGGGTGAACCACCACCACCGAAACCGAAGCCGCGGCTGCTGCCACCGCCCAGTGCGCCGAGGCCGCCGCCGCCGGGCAACGCGCCGACCACATCCTGCCGCAGCTTGGCGTCGCAGCCGACCGTGCCCTTGCCGCCGACCATGATCGGCTTCAAGGCATCGTTGTACATCGCCACGCGCTTGGGGCAGTCGGGCAGCGGCTGCAGAGCTGCCAGGTAGGCCGCGTATTCGGATTGCTCGGCGGCGATATCCTCAAGGCGGCGGTAGGCGCGCACCAAGCCGTCGAGCGGGTTGGGGCTTTCATTGAGGGTGCCTCTGATGCCGCTGACGCCATCGGCGAGTTCTTTAGGCGAGCCGCCCGCCAACATGATCCCCGCGAGACGCGTCCGCTGAGGTTCGGGCACGCCGCTGACCGCGCCGTCGCGCAAGTAGGCGTCGATCGCCGACTGCAGATCGCCGCGAGTCTTGTTGAGGTCGGCGATATAAGCCGTGAGCTGATTGACCGCCCGCTGATAGGTCACGAGATTGCACGCGGCTTTGGCGCGCTGGCCGATCTCGAACACGGTTTTGCCGGAGGGGTCGATCGGCGGCCGGCCGGTCAAATCGAAATCCACGTTCGTCGTGCCGGCCTTATTGACATAGACGAAAGTCCTGCCGCCGATATAGTTGCCGCCGGCGTCCTTCGAGCCGCTCTCGACCCAGACGGAATAGATGCCGGGCTGCAGCGGTGTAGCCGTCGGCGCATCCGAACCGGCGGGACCGACGGTGACGGTGCCTTTGCCGCCGGTTTCCAGCTCCAGGTATCCCCCGAAGCCGCCACCGCCGAGCGGTGCCATATCCACATAGGCACCTTGGTTGCCCGAGCCGTTGATCTTGATATTGATGCCGACCGGCTGCGCCAAGACCGGCGACGACAGGGCGATGATGGACAGGAAAATGCCGGCCGCGATGCGCGCCGGTGCAGGAACGAACTCGACCATGGCAAAACCCCCCGAATTGCCGCCGCCCGTTGCAGGCAAGTCTAGGCCGGGTTCGGGGTGTGGACAAGACGGGTCGGACAGATCCATCGGCCGGCGGCGCTCCGCGTTCAGGCGGCCAACGGCACCGGGCGGCCGACGCGGCGGTCCGGCCTCACCAAGCCCTTGGCCCCCGCCAGGGCACCCGGCACGAATTCGCGGGCAAGGAAGCGGGCGCGGTCGACCGGCCCCGGCAGCGAGAGGCGGGTCGTAAGGTCGGCCGTGAAACCGAAACGGCCATAATAGGGCGCGCCGCCGACCAGCAGGACGGAGCGTTCGCCGGCCGCGAGGGCCCGGGCAAGCGCCGCGCGCAGCAACTTGCCGCCGATGCCGCGACCTTGCCAATCAGCCGAAACCGCGAGGGGCCCGAGGAGCAGCGAACGGCGATCGCCGGCCAGCACCGGCCATAGCCGCACGGTGCCGATCACCCTCTCGCCGTCCTCGTCGAGGGCGACCAAGCTCAGGCCGTCGAGCGGCGCCTGACCGTCGCGGAGACGCTGGCAGGTCTTCCGCCAGCGCTCCGGACCGAAGGCACCGTCGAGCAGCCGCTCGATGGCGGGTGCGTGGGCCGCCCGCTCGGAAGCGAGCGTGATCACCGGAAAAAACCCCTTAGACGCAGTAGGTCTTCAGCGGCTCGAAGCCGTTGAAGGCCACCGAGGCGTAGGTGGTGGTGTAGGCGCCAGCCGCGCGGATCTCCAGCTTGTCGCCGATCTCGAGATCCTCGGGCAGACGGTAGTCCGCCTTCTCGTAGAGGATATCGGCCGAATCGCAGGGCGGGCCGGCCAGCACCACGGGCGCCGGCGCGCCGGCGCGCGTCGAGGACCCGATGGGATACTGGATCGCCTCGTCCATCGTCTCGGCGAGACCGCCGAACTTGCCGATGTCGAGATAGACCCAGCGTTTCGTGTCGTCGTCCGACTTCTTCGAGATCAGCACCACCTCGGTCTGGATCACGCCGGCGCTGCCCACCATCTGGCGGCCCGGCTCGACGATGATGTCGGGAATCCGGTTGCCGAAGTGGCGGCTGAGCGATTCGTCGATCGCGGCGCCATAGGCCTTCATGCCGGGCACCGTGCGGCGATAGCGCGTCGGGAAGCCGCCGCCGATGTTGAGCATGGTGAGCTGGACGCCGTTCTCCTCGCATTCGCGGAACAGCCAAGCGGCTTGCGCCACGGCCGCGTCCCATTGCGCCGGGTCACGCTGTTGCGAGCCGACGTGGAAGGAGACGCCGTGCGGGACGACATCGCGCTTGGCGGCCGCGAGCAGCAGGTTGCGCGCCATCTGCACGTCGCAGCCGAACTTGCGCGACAGCGGCCAGTCGGCATTGGCGCCCGAGGTCAGGATGCGGCAGAACACGCGCGAGCCGGGCGCCGCGTCGGCGATCTTGCCGAGCTCGGCTTCCGAGTCGAAGGCGTAGAGGTTCACGCCGCGCTGATGGGCCGCAGCGATGTCCGTCTTCTTCTTGATGGTGTTGCCGTAGGAGATGCGGTCGGCCTTGGCGCCCGTCGCCAGGACCATGTCGATCTCGTTCAGGCTTGCCGTGTCGAAGGACGAGCCGAGCTTGGCCAGGAGATTGAGGATCTCCGGCGCCGGATTGGCCTTCACCGCGTAATAGATGCCGGCGCGCGGAACCGCGGCGTGCAAGCGGCGGTAGTTATCCGCCACCACGTCGAGATCCATGACGAGGCATGGAGTCGCCGGTCGCTGCTCGGCCAGGAACTTTTCGATCTTCTTCGTCATGTACGCGGTTCTCCTCCTCGCAAGTCGCTGACTAGGCGACCCGAAAATTCTTGAATTGCCATGGATCGGAGGAATCGATCTCCTCCGGAAAAAGCACGTTGCGGCCATCGAGCGGCGTCCAGTCGGAGTAGATGCCGACCATCTCGCCGAGATAAGGACGCGCCACCGCCATCACCCGGGCATGATCGACGCTGTCCGCCTCGACCACGCCGGAGCGCGGATTTTCGATCGCCCAGATCATGCCCGCGAGAACCGCGGCCGTGACCTGCAGGCTGGTCGCATTGTTGTGCGGCACCAGCGCGCGCGCCTCGTCGATCGACAGGCGAGAGCCGTACCAATAGGCGCCGCGCGCATGGCCCATCAACAGCACGCCGAGCTCGTCGACGCCCTTGGCGATTTCGTTCATCATCAGCCGCTTGGTGGCCTGGACCATCCAGTTCTTGCCGGTCAACTCGTGCAGCGACAGGACCGCGTCGTCGCATGGGTGATAGGCGTAGTGCACGGTCGGCCGGTAGCGCACGGTGCCGCCCTCGGCCAGGGTGTAGTAGTCGGCGATCGAAATCGATTCGTTGTGCGTCACCAGGAAGCCGTGGAACGGTCCCTCGAGCGGCGTCCACGTGCGCACCCGTGTGGACGCGCCCGGCCGCATCAGGTAGATCGCCGCGTCGCAGCCGAAATCGTGGCGCTGGGCATCGATCGGGAAGTGGCGCTCGTGGCTGCCCCAGCCGAGCTCGGCCGGCTGCTGGCCCTCGCCGACGAAGCCGTCGATCGACCAGGTGTTGACGAACTCGCCTTGCTCCTTGGGCCGCTCGCTGACCTGGGTGTCGCGCTCGGCGATATGGATGACCTTGACGCCGAGGTCGCGCGCCAAGAGCGCCCAGCCGATGCGGTCGCGCGGCGAGCGGATCTTGTGGTTGCTGTCCTTGGCCAGCCTGAGCAATGCCTCCTTGACGAAGTGCGAGACAAGGCCCGGGTTGGCGCCGTGGGTCAGCACCGCCGTCGGCCCGCCGGCGAAGCGCGGGGCCAGGGCCAGCGCGGTTTCACGCAGGGCGTAGTTCGACCGCTGGGACGGCGTCAGCGAGTGATCGGTGTAGCCGCCGGCCCACGGCTCGATGCAGGTGTCGAGATAGAGCGCGCCGACCTCGTGGGCGAATTCAACGAGCGCCACGGACGAAACGTCGATGGAAAGATTGAGCAGGAAGTCGCCGGCGCCGAGCAGCGGCGCCAGGGTCGCGCGGAAGTTCTCGCGCGTCAGTGGCGAATTCAGGAAGGTCACGCCATAGCCTTCGGCGATCTCGCGACCGCGCTCCTCGGCCGTGATGATGGTGATCCGGTCCCGCGGCATGTCGATATGACGCAGGATGAGCGGCAGGACGCCCTGGCCGATCGATCCGAATCCGACCATGACCAGGCGGCCGGTAAAGGTGACGTGTTTATGTTCCATTTCAGCTCCTCTTTCCGCGCCGAGGCCCTTCAATCGTTCGGGTCTCGGGATAAGCACTTCCGTTGTCCCGGGTAATCCGATGCCGGGGGGATCACAGGTCAGCACTGTGTCTTGAGTACGGTTACGCACGCCTGGACCAACCTTAGGTCGGTCAAGGGGCGGTCATCCGTTAAGGCGCGGGAAGGGCGCCGGAGCGTGCCCGTTCATGTATCCACCTCCCTTAAGGTGCCGGTCCCCTGGGACCGACTGCCAGTCCACTCTTCGTGACTGGCTTGCCGGCCCACTGGCGACCGGCTCCGAAAAGGACGCGTACACGTCGTTGCTTGAGCCTCCTTGAGAGGCGGGCACGTGCGATTGGCGTCTGAGGTGCGTAATTAGATTAATTGCGCGCGCATGCAAGAAAAATTTTGGGCGGAGGGGAAAAATTCCGGCCGTGGGCCCCATGTGACAACGCCATCGTGTCGTGAGCGCAACAGATGCGCCCCGACGCGACGGCGTTTGTTAAGGATGCGGAAAGAAGTGTGGCAGCTTCGAGGTGCGAAAGGCCGACTCGCGAACGCTCCGGCGACTCAGTCGCGCAGATCGTCCCACAGCTCCTTCACCTTGGAGAAGAAGCCTTCGGACTCCGGGCTGGTCTCGTCGCGCTTGCCCGACTTGTCGAACTCCGCCAGCAGCTCGCGCTGCTTCTTGGTGAGGTTGACCGGGGTTTCGACCGCCGCCTGGATATACATGTCGCCGCGCGAGCCCGAGCGCATCACCGACATGCCCTTGGCCTTGAGGCGGAACTGGTGGCCGCTCTGGGTGCCGGCCGGCACGTTGACCTTGGCGCGCGAGCCGTCGACGCAAGGCACCTCGAACGAGCCGCCGAGCGCCGCGCTGACCATGTTGATGGGCACTCGGCAATAGATGTTGGCGCCGTCGCGCTGGAAGAAGCGGTGAGGCGCGATGCTGAGGAAGATGTAGAGATCGCCGGGCGGGCCGTTGCGCAAGCCGGCCTCGCCCTCGCCCGAGAGCCGGATGCGGGTGCCGTCCTCGACCCCGGCGGGAATGTTGACCGACAGCGTCTTCTCGCGCCGCACGCGGCCCTGGCCCTGGCAGGACCGGCATGGGTTTTCGATGACGCGGCCGACGCCGTGGCACGCCGGGCAAGTGCGCTCGATGGTGAAGAAGCCCTGCTGGGCGCGGATCTTGCCGCGGCCGTGACAGGTCGGACAGGATACCGGCTTGGAACCTTTCGCGGCACCCGAGCCCGCGCATTCCTCGCAGGCAGCCGAGTTCGGCACGCGGATGGTCGCCTGCTTGCCGTGGAAGGCTTCCTCGAGGGTGATTTCCAAATTGTAGCGCAGGTCGGCGCCACGGGTGGCGGCGTTACCGCCCCGCCGGCCGCCGGTGAACTCGCCGAACATCTCGTCGAAAATATCGGCGAAGCCCGAGGAGAAGTTGAAGCCGTCGGACGAGCGTCCGCCGCCGTTCTCGAAGGCCGCGTGGCCGAAGCGGTCGTAGGCCGCGCGCTTCTCGTCGTCCTTGAGGACGTCGTAGGCCTCGTTGATCTCCTTGAACTTGTGCTCGCAGGCGGAATCGCCCGGATTGCGGTCCGGGTGATACTGCATGGCGAGCTTGCGGTAGGCCTTCTTGAGGGTTTCGGGATCGGCATCGCGGCCGACCCCGAGGAGTTCGTAAAAATCTTGCTTACTTGCCATGTCGCTGACCGGTGCACTCCGGGCGTGAGGAGATGTTGGCTCTCGAGGCGGTCCTCACACGTGGTCCGACATTAAGCCGACTTGTTCTTTTTGTCGTCCTGGACTTCTTCGAAATCGGCGTCGACGACGGTGCCGTCATCCGCCTTTTTCTCGCCGCCCGCGTCCGCGGCGCCGGGAGCGGCGCCGGCCGCGGCCTGGTCCTGGCTCGCTTTATACATCGCCTCGCCGAGCTTCATGGCGGCCTGGGCCAGGGCGTCGACCTTGGCGCGGATATCAGCCACGTCGTCGCCGTCCATGACGTCGCGCAGTTCCTTGATCTTGGTTTCGATCTCGGTCTTCTCGGCCGCGCCGACCTTGTCGCCGTACTCCTTGAGGTTCTTCTCGGTACTGTGGATCAGCGAGTCGGCCTGGTTGCGGACCTCGACCTTCTCCTTGCGCTTTTTGTCCTCGGCGGCGTGCGCTTCGGCGTCCTTGACCATCTTCTCGATGTCGTCGCCGGACAGGCCGCCCGAGGCCTGGATGCGGATCTGCTGCTCCTTGCCCGTCGCCTTGTCCTTGGCCGAGACGTTGACGATGCCGTTCGCGTCGATGTCGAAGGTGACCTCGACCTGCGGCACGCCTCTAGGCGCCGGCGGGATGCCGACCAGGTCGAACTGGCCCAGCATCTTGTTGTCCGCCGCCATCTCGCGCTCGCCCTGGAAGACGCGGATGGTGACCGCGGTCTGTCCGTCCTCGGCGGTCGAGAACACCTGGCTCTTCTTGGTCGGG
>CAZOBN010000047.1:0-22904 GCA_964577835.1 uncultured Rhizobiaceae bacterium | reverse complement strand
GCCGACGATCTGGCGCGCGGCCGCTCCACCTTCATGGTCGAGATGGTGGAGACCGCGGCGATCCTACATCAGGCGGGCGCGCGCGCTCGTCATCCTCGACGAGATCGGCCGCGGCACCGCCACGTTCGACGGCCTGTCGATCGCCTGGGCGACCATCGAGCATCTGCACGACGTCAACCGCTGCCG
This sequence comes from uncultured Rhizobiaceae bacterium, assembly GCA_964577835.1. Lineage (GTDB taxonomy): Bacteria > Pseudomonadota > Alphaproteobacteria > SMXQ01 > SMXQ01 > CAVVYA01. Next base: position 22,718 of record CAZOBN010000047.1, on the reverse strand, counting down.
CGCGCTGTTCGCCACTCACTACCACGAGTTGACGACGCTGGCGGCGCGCCTGCCGCAGCTTTCCAACCACTCCCTGCGCATCAAGGAATGGCAGGGCACCGTGGTATTCCTGCACGAGGTGGCGGCGGGCTCCGCCGACCGCTCCTACGGCATCCATGTGGCCAAGCTCGCCGGCCTGCCGCAGGCGGCGCTGGCGCGTGCGGAGGAAGTGCTGGCGGCGCTCGAATCCGGCGGCAAGGCGAAGGCCGTGGCCAAGCTCGCCGACTATCTGCCGCTGTTCTCCGCCACGGTGCAGCAGCAGGCGGCGAAGGCCGGCGAGCCGTCGGCCATCGAGCGCGAGCTCAAATCCGTCAATCCGGACGAACTCACGCCGCGCGGCGCGCTCGACCTGCTCTATCGCCTGAGAGAGCTGCTGAAGTAGCGCGTAGCTCCGTTGTTACTCTTCAGCCTCATGGCCCGGCTTGTTCGGGCCATCCACGATTTTCGACAGCGAAAACAAGGCGTGGATGCCCTGGCTTGTTGTTCGGGGCATGACGAAGGCGGATGGGCCGAGCGAAAACAATCCTAACCCTTGGTTGACGGCCGCAGCACCGGCGCCTCGCGCGCGGCTTTCGCCGCTTTGCTCGGTGGCAAGGTCGTGTCCCACAGGTTGGCGACGAAGCGCGCGCCGGTGATGCCATCCGATTCGCTCGAGGCGAGCCAGAGCATGGGCGTCACCATGATCTCGGGATCGATCAGCGTGCGCCCGGAGGCGAGAATCTCGGCGCGCTGGCGCGGGCTGACGAAGCTGGTGTCGGAGGCGCCGCCCGGGATCAGGGAATTCACCGTGACGCCGGTGCCGGCCAAGTCCTGCGCCCAGATCAGCGTCTCCGCCTCGATCGCGACCTTGCTCACGCCGTAAGGCGAGTTGGTCTTGCGCTGCATGCTGCCGAGGCTGGTGGTGATGTTGACGATGCGGCCCCAGCCCGCCGCGATCATGAGCGGCGCGGCCGCGTGACTCATCAGGAACGTGCCGTTGACATTGGTGACGACGGTGCGCTGCCAGACCTCCGCGTCGGCCTCCCAGAAGCGGAGGGAGCGGGTGTTCGGCGCGCGCTCCAGGTGGGCCGGACCGAGTGCCGCGTTGTTGACCAGGATGTGCGGGCCGCCGAGCGCCTCGGCCACCGCGACAGCGCGCTCGCAATCGGCCTGTCGGGTGATGTCGCATCGTACGATTTTGGCGCGCCCGCCATTTCCGACAGCGACGGCGGCTTGCGCCGCCGCTTGCTCGTCGATATCGGCGAACACCACCGTGACGCCGGCGCGCGTCAGACCTTGCGCCATGGCCCGGCCGAGGCCGCGCCCGGCCCCCGTGACGATCGCCACGCGTCCGGCCAAGTCGATTGTCATCGTGCGTGCCTCTGCAGCAGTGAAGCTAGCGGTACCAGTCCCAGGCCTGCCGGCATTGCGTCGCCTTTTCGGCGACGTCGAAGGCCGCGGTGCCCGGCGGGTGCGGAGCGTTCAGATAGGCGGTCGTCTTCACAGAAATCCAGCCGGCTGGAACCGGGCCCAAAACATTCGCCGCGGGCGGTGGCTTTCCGTAGACCGGATCGCTGAGCGATATTCTTTTTGCCTGTTTCTTCTCGGCAAACCATGTTGCTTTGCAAATGGTGTATTCGCGGATGACCTCTGGCGGCGCTGTGGCTTCGACGCTGAAGCTCGCATCGGACATGTCGCCGAACGTCGCGATGAGTGACGGAGATCGCGCACCGGACTGGGCCGTGCAGCCGATCAAGAACCCGGCTAACCCTATAGCGATGACCGACGTGCTTGTCATGTATACCACCCCGTGGTTGCTCGAGCAGCTTGCCGTTTCGCACCAGCCGGCGCCATAGCCTGCGGCGGCGCACCGGGTCATTGTAGGGGGGGGCGATCGCCCGACGCAACGTTTGGTGCGGGCTGTCCGCCGGCTGGACGCATTGGGATCGGGCCGGTAAAACTCGCTCAACAAGCCGATCACAGGGGAGGCCGCCATGCCCAATATCAATGAGATGTCGACGCTCCAGGAAATCGTCATGGAGGCGAAGCGCCGGCTGCCGCCCATGGTGTGGGACGCCCTGACCGGCGGCGCCGAGTCGGAGACCACGCTCAAGCGCAACCGCTGGGCGCTCGATTCCATCGCCTTCCGGCCGCGCGTGCTGGTCGACGTGCTCAAGGTCGACGCCACCACCAGCTTCCTCGGCCAGCCTCTGCGCATTCCGGTGATGTGCGCGCCGATCGGCTCGCTGCATCTCTACGATCCGGGCGCTGCCGCCACCGTGGTCAAGGCGGCGCACGCCTTCGGCACGATCCCGATCATCTCCACCGTGGCGAGCCCGGGCGTGGTGGAGACCGCCAAGGTGACGCCGGGGCCGAAGATCTTCCAGCTCTATGTGCGCGGCGCCCGTTCGTGGTGCGACGATCTGCTCGACAAGGTCGTCGCCTCGGGCTACGTGGCGCTGACGGTCACCGCCGACGTCGCCTACTACTCGCGGCGCGAGCGCGACATGATCAGCAAGTTCGAGCGCCGCAAGTTCGTGGCGCGCGCCAACATCGGCAATGTCACCGAGCGGGAGGAGTTCAACCATCAGGCGCAGATCACCTGGGATTTCCTCGACTACTGCCGCGACCGCACCAAGCTGCCGATCGTCCTGAAAGGCGTCGCCACCGCCGAGGATGCCAGGCTCGCCGTCGAGCATGGCGTCGCCTGCGTCTATGTGTCGAACCACGGCGGACGCCAGCTCGACCACGGCGCCGGCACCATGGAGGTGCTGCGCGAGGCGGTCGATGCGGTCGAGGGCAAGGCCGAGATCGTCATCGACGGCGGTTTCATGCGCGGCACCGACGTGATCAAGGCGGTCGCCCTGGGCGCCACGGCGGTCGGCATCGGCAAGCTGCAGGGCTGGGCGCTCGCGGCGGGCGGCGAGGAAGGCCTGGTCAAGGCGCTGGAAATTCTCGAGCGCGAGATGGTGGTCGCCATGGGGCTGCTCGGCGTCACCAGCTTGAAGCAGTTGGGGCCGCGGCATCTGCGCGCGGCGGTGCCGATGAACGCGCCCGGCGCCTGCTCGCCCTATCCGGTCTATCTCGACACCTTCGGCCCGGGCGGCCTGGGCAGCGGGAATTAGCGGCAGCGGCAATTAACGCCGCACCTGATCCGCGCCGATGAAGCGCTCGATGATGGCGAGGCCCCACTGGTGATGGTCGGGGCCGGCGTGGCTGGCGCAGAAGTCCGCCAGCACCACCGGGCGCAGGCCGGCCTCGAACAGATCGACCGCGCATTTCAGCACGCAATTGTCGGTGGCGATGCCGGCGATATGGATCTCGCCGAGGCGCTCGCGCGCGAGTGTCGCGAGGAAATCGGGCGTCACGCAGGTATAGACGGACTTCTCGATCAGCGCGGCATCGTCGCGCGGCGTGAAGGCGAGCTGCATGTCGGCGCTGCCGGGCGCGAACCTCTGCCAGCCCATCAGTTTGCGGAATTGCGAGCCCGGTGGATTGAAAAACTGGGTGGCGATGACCCGGTCATACTCGTCCTGCAGGTCGGCGACCTTGGCAGGCAGGTGCCGGGTCGCGGCATTGATGAAGCCGTGTTGCACGTCGATGATCAAAAGCGCGGTCGCCATCTCTACCCTCGCAGTCTCGAGCCGCCGTTAATTCGTAAGTATTACTTACGCGCAGGGCGCTGATGTTCATTGTAAATCAACCCGCTTGGTAACATCTTTGGCACAGCGGCGGGCGGCCGGATGCCGCATCGCCAGCAGGTTCGAAGGCGGCTGACACGATGGCTACCCGTATTATCGCCCCGGGGCAGGTCCACGAGGACGAGGTGACGATTCCCACCCCGCCCGGGCGGACCCGCGCGCCCAAGGACCAGGGGCCGGCCGCCATCGCCAGCAACGGCGCCCTGGCGGCGGCGCTCGCTGCCCTGCCCGCCGATCTCAAGCCCGAGGCGCTCCGCGGCCGAGCGATCGCCCTGCTGCGGGACGCTCTGGAGGACGGCCGCGCCCAGGTGCGCGAACGGTTCGACGGGCGGCGCGCCGACGGCACCATGACGGTCGCGGCCAATGCCCGGGTGATGGATGGCGTGATCAGGGCGATTCTCGATTTCGTCACCAGCCGGGTCTATCCGCTGGCCAATCCGACCGCGGGCGAACGGCTGACCGTCGTCGCCATCGGCGGCTACGGCCGCGGCGAGTTGGCGCCCTTCTCCGACATCGATCTCTTGTTCATCGTCCCCTACAAGAAGACGCCGCACTCCGAGCAGGTCATCGAATACGTGCTCTACCTGCTGTGGGATCTCGGGCTCAAGGTCGGCCAGGCGATTCGCTCGGTCGACGAATGCATCCGGCTCGCCAAGACCGACATCACCATCCGCACCAGCGTGCTGGAGACGCGGCCGCTGTGGGGCGACGACGGTCTCTATCAGGAATTGCGCAAACGTTTCCGCAAGGATGTGGTGACCGGCACGGAAGCCGACTATGTCGAGCAGAAACTCGCCGAGCGCGACGCGCGCCATCTGCGCATGGGCGATTCGCGTTATGTGCTCGAGCCCAACGTGAAGGAAGGCAAAGGCGGTCTGCGCGACCTGCACACGCTGTTCTGGATCACCAAGTATCTCTACAGCGTCGATGACGTGGCCGACATCGTCAAGCTCGGCGTGCTGTCGGCGCGCGAGGCGAAGCGCTTCGCGCGGGCCCACAACTTCCTATGGACCGTGCGCTGCCACCTGCACTACCTGACCGGCCGGCCGGAAGAGCGCCTGACCTTCGACGTGCAGGAAAAGGTCGGCGGCCTGATGGGCTACACCGACCATGCCGGCGCGCGCGGCGTCGAGCGCTTTATGAAACATTACTTCCTGATCGCCAAGGAGGTGGGCGACCTCACGCGCATCTTCTGCGCGGCGCTGGAGGATACCCACAAGCGCAAGCCGCGCGCCTTCCTGCCGTTCCTCGGCGCGCGCAGCGGCCGCATGATCGACGGCTTCAAGGTCCATGGCGAACGGCTCGACGTGGCCGACGACGATGCCTTCAAGAAGGATCCACGCCGGCTGATCGGGCTGTTCCATGTGGCGCACCGGCACAAGCTCGACATCCACCCCCGTGCCCTGCAGCTCATCACCCGCAGCCTGCGGCTGATCGACGACGAGCTACGCAGCGATCCGGACGCCAACCGGATGTTCATGGAAATCCTGGCGGCGCCCGACAATTCGGAGTTCATGCTGCGCCGGATAAACGAGGCCGGCGTGTTCGGCCGCTTCATTCCCGATTTTGGCCGCGTCGTCGCCCAGATGCAGCACGACATGTATCATGTCTATACGGTCGACGAGCACACCATCATCGCGCTCGGCATCCTGCACCGCATCGAGCTCGGCGAGATGCGGGACGAGTTGCCGGTGGCCAGCGACATCATCCACAAGGTGCAGTCGCGCCGCGCGCTCTATCTCTCCGTGCTCTTGCATGACATCGCCAAGGGACGCGGCGGCGACCATTCCGAGATCGGCGCCGACATCGCGCTCAAGCTCGGGCCCCGCCTGGGTCTGAGCGACGAGGAAACCGAAACCGTCTCGTGGCTGGTGCGCTACCACCTGCTGATGAGCAACACGGCGTTCAAGCGCGACATCGGCGATCCCAAGACGCTGCGCAGCTTCATCGACGTGGTGCAGTCGGTCGAGCGCCTGCGCCTGCTCGTGCTGCTCACGGCGGTCGATATCCGCGCCGTCGGGCCGAACGTGTGGAACGGCTGGAAAGGGGCCTTGCTGCGCGATCTCTATTCGGCCGCCGAGGAGATGATGTCGGGCGGCATGATGACCGAAGGCCGCGCGGCGCGAGTCGCAGCCGCAAAGGAAGCACTGCGCGCCCAGCTCACCGACTGGACGGACGAGCAGTTCACCGAATACGCCGCGCGCGGCTATCCGTCCTACTGGCTGTCGTTCGACACGCAGACCCACGTGCATCACGCGAAGCTGCTGCGCGACGCGGACGCGAGCGGCACGCCATTGGCGGTCGACGTGGTCGCCGACGCGTTCCGCGCGGTGACCGAGGTCACCATTTACACCGCCGACCACCCCGGCCTGTTCGCCCGCATCGCCGGCGCCATGGCGATGAGCGGCGCCAATATCGTGGATGCGCGCATCTTCACGCTGGCCAACGGCATGGCGCTCGACACGTTCTGGATCCAGGACGTGGAAGGCGGTGCGTTCGACCGGCCGGATCGGGTGCGCAAGTTGCGCGGCACCATCGAGCAGGTGCTCGCGGGCCGCATTCGCCCGGCCCGCGAGCTTGCCGGCAAGCGCAGCGGCCCGGCGCGCGCCCAGGTGTTCAAGGTGGCGCCGCGCGTGCTGATCGACAATGACGCTTCGGCGACGCACACGGTCATCGAGGTCAACGGCCGCGACCGGCCGGGCTTCCTCTACGACGTGACCTGGACGCTGACCGAGATCAGCCTGCAAATCTCGAGCGCCAAGATATCGACCTACGGCGCGCGCGCGGTCGACGTGTTCTATGTCAAGGATCTGTTCGGGCTGAAGATCGCCAACGACGCCAAGCTCGCGCAGATTCGCGCGCGGCTCACCGAAGTGGTCAGCGATCCGGCCGAGGCGGCGGCCAAGCCGCGTTCGATGGACAGCGCCAAAATTCCCTGAATCTGTGCTATAAGATCGCCGTCAGACTAACTATCCAGACAAAAAAATGCTCATCGCCGAGCTGGGGCTCGTCCTTCTTCTGATTCTCGTCAACGGTTTTCTCGCCATGTCGGAGCTGGCGGTCGTCTCCGCCCGCCGCGCAAGATTGCAGGCCATGGCCGCCGCCGGCGTGCGCGGCGCCGCGACCGCGCTCCGCCTGGCCAGCCATCCGGGCCGTTTCCTTTCCACCGTCCAGATCGGCATCACCCTGGTCGGCGTGCTCGCCGGCGCCTATAGCGGCGCCACCATCGCGGAACGGTTCGCCGACTATCTCGAAGCCGCCGTGGGTGTCTCCACCGGCGCGGCGGAAGCCGCCGCCCTGGTCATCGTGGTGGCCGCCGTCACCTATCTGTCGCTGATCGTCGGCGAGCTGGTGCCCAAGCAGATCGCGCTGCGCAATCCGGAGGCGGTCGCGGCTTTCGTCGCCCGCCCGATGGAGATCCTCGCCAAGGTGGTGGCCCCGGCGGTCTGGCTGCTCGATTTTTCCTCGCGTCTCGTGCTGCGCCTGCTCGGCAGCAAGTCGAAAGGCGGCTCGTCGGTGACGGAAGACGAGATCAAGATGGTGATCGCCGAAGCCGAATCGGCGGGCGTTCTGGAGCCGGCCGAAAAGGAAATGATGGCCGCCGTCCTGCGCTTCGGCGACCGGCCGGTGCGCGCCCTCATGACGCCGCGCCATGACGTCCACTGGGTCGATCTCGAGGCGCCCGAGGAGGCGACGCGCGCGCGGCTGAAGACCAGCCATCACTCGCGCCTGCCGGTCGGGCGCGGCAGCATCGACGAGGTGGTCGGCGTGGTGCAGGCCAAGGACCTGCTCAACGCCTATCTCAGCGGCGGCACCGTGAGCATCAAGGACCATGTCAAGGAAGCGCCGGTCGTGCACGAAAGCGTCGATGCGCTGGAGATCCTGACCATCATCAAGGGCGCGCCCGTCCATATGGCCCTGGTGGTCGACGAATACGGCATCTTCCAGGGTCTGGTGACCAGCGGCGACGTGCTCGAATCGATCGCCGGCGCCTTCGCCGAGCCGGGTTCCGACGAGGAGCCCGATGCGGTGCGGCGCGAGGACGGCTCATGGCTGTTTTCCGGCTCCATGCCGGCCGACGAGATGGCCGACCGGCTGATGATCGCCCTGCCCCAAGATGGCAACTTCCACACGGTGGCCGGTTTCACCCTGCACAGCCTCAAGCGGCTGCCACGGATCGGCGACGTGGTGGTGGTCGGCGGCTGGCGCTTCGAGGTCGTCGACATGGACGGCCGGCGCATCGACAAAGTGCTGGCGACCCGCGTCAATGTCGGGGATCGGACGGCTTAACGCTTCCTGATCAGGCGGCTTTCCGGGTTTTGTAAGGCTGCACCAGGATATCGGCGGGGATATCGAGAAGGCTGCTCAATTGGCGGATCATGGGCAGCGTGAGGGGGCGACGCTTGGTGAGCACCTCGGACACCCGCGCGCGGCTGCCGATTACTGGTTCGAGGTCACGGCGGCTCAGGCCCTTTTGTTCCATCATGAACTCAACCGCCGCGATCGGATCCGGCGCTTCGATCGGGTGGTGTTTGGCCTCATAAGCCTCGATGAGGGTGACCAGAATCTCAACGCGGTCGCCGTCCGGCGTACCGGGCTCAGCCTCCCAGAGTCGCTCGACCTCGCGGAGCGCGGTGCGATAGTCTGCCTTCGTCCTGATCGGCTTGATATCCATGAGGCTCATCCTCGTCATACGGTTTCGGCGTCGATCGCGTCATATGCTGCGTGCGTGCCGACAAAGCGGATAAAGATGCGCTTTCCGCGATAGTGCACGGCGGCAACGAGGCGGTACTTGTTGCCTCCAATGTCGAAAACCACGCGACCATTCTTGAGAATGTCGGCGCTGCGGAATATCGCCTTGACGTCGGTAGGCTTGGACCAATCGGCCGCCTTGACGATCCTTACCCAGGCCCGCAGGGCCTGCTCCGCATCGCCACGCCCAGGTTCGGTCCAAAAGGCCCTTAGGGTGCTGACGGCAATGATCCGCATGGATCATGATACCGCGGGCGACCGCCGGGAGCAACGAAAATTGCTCCCGTGGTGGGAGCACGCCCGGCTCACCGCATTGGCCCGACGCCAAGCGCGGCAATCCTGGCTTCCACCCACTCGCGAAATCCGCTATGCCGGTCGCATGTCGCTTCTGCGCGCCATCACCACCGTCGGCGGTTACACTCTGATCAGCCGGGTTCTCGGCTTCATCCGCGACGTGCTGCTGGCCGCCATCCTCGGCGCCGGCGCCGCGGCCGACGCCTTCGTGGTCGCCTTCAAGCTGCCCAACCTGTTCCGCCGCCTGTTTGCCGAGGGCGCGTTCAACGCCGCGTTCGTGCCGCTGTTCGCGCGCCGGCTGGTGGCGGAGGGGCGCGACGCGGCGCGCGACTTCGCCGAGCAGGCCCAGGCGGTGCTCCTTTTCGCCCTGATCGTCTTCGTGCTGATCGCCGAGGCGATCATGCCGTGGGCGATGCGCGCGATCGCCCCGGGCTTCCTCGAGGATCCAGCCAAATTCGCGCTCGCCGTCGAGCTCACCCGCATCACCTTCCCCTATCTGCTGTTCGTCTCCCTGGTGTCGCTGATCGGCGGCGCGCTCAACGCGCTCGAACGGTTCGCGGCGACGTCGGCGACGCCGATCTTCCTCAACCTGGTGATGATCGCCGGCCTGGTGTGCTGGCAATGGTACGCGCCGTCGGCCGCCCATGGCGCGGCCTGGGGCGTCACCGCCGCGGGCTTCGCTCAGCTCGTCTGGCTTGCCCTGGTTCTGCGCTCGGCCGGCTTGGGGCTGCGCCTCCGGCTGCCAAAACTGACGCCGGAAGTGAAACGTCTGCTCGTCCTTATGCTGCCGGTGGCGCTCGGCGCCGGCGTCTATCAGATCAACGTGGTGGTCGATGTCGTGATCGCCTCGTTCCTGCCGTCGGGCTCGGTCTCGTTCCTCTATTACGCCGACCGGCTCAACCAACTGCCGCTCGGCGTCGTCGGCATCGCCATCGGCACGGCGCTGCTGCCGATCCTGGCGCGCCAGATCCGCGCCGGCGAGGATGGCGCCGCACTCGCCAATCAGAACCGCGCCCTCGAAGTGGCCCTCGTCCTCACCGTGCCCGCCGCGGCCGCCCTGATCGTCATCGCTCAGCCGATCATCGCGGTGCTGTTCGAACGCGGCGCCTTCGGCCCCGAGGCGGTCACAGCCACGGCCTGGGCGCTTGCGGCCTATGCGGCGGGCCTGCCGGCCCATGTGTTGGCCAAGGTTTTCACCCCAGGTTATTTTGCGCGCGAGGATACCGCGACCCCGGTCAAGATCGCCGTGTTCGTCATGGTCATCAACGCCGCGCTCGCCGTCGCCCTGATGCTGGCCCTGCAGACTTACGGCATCGGCCATGTCGGGATCGCGCTCGCCACCTCGCTGACCGGCTGGCTCAATGCCCTGCTGCTGTGGCGCGGGCTGGTGCGGCGCGGCCAGTTCAGCCTGGATGCGCGCCTGCGCCGCCGCGCGCTGCCGATCCTGGTGGCGGCGCTGGTCATGGCCGGCGTGCTGATCCTGGGGCATTGGCTTTTGGCACCCTGGCTCGCCGGCCCGCTGCACGAGCGTGTGATGGCGCTGGCCAGCCTGGTCGCGGTCGGCAGCGGCGCCTATTTCGTCGCCGCGCAACTGCTGGGCGCGGTCGACGTCCGCGAGCTCAAATCGCTGCTGCGTCCAAGGCGTGCATCGCCGCCCGCTGCCGGCGACCCGGATGCCTGACGCTCGAACGGGGGCACAGCCCTGTTGCTTGACCCCCGCTGGGGTTAGGGCGATAACAGCCGCCACCTCGCGCACTTCAGGCCCTCAACAGCTCGTGTCCTCCGCCCCGCTATGAATCGCATCTTTTCCGGCGTGCAGCCGACAGGCAACCTTCACCTCGGCAACTACCTGGGCGCGATCCGCAATTGGGTCGCCCTGCAGAAGGACTACGACTGCATCTTCTGCATCGTCGATTTGCACGCCCTGACCCTGCCCCAGGATCCCGAGGAGCTGCGCAAGCACACGCGCGAGGTGACCGCCGCCTATATCGCCGCCGGCATCGATCCGGAAGCCTGCATCATCTTCAACCAGAGCGCGGTGTCGGGTCACGCGGAGCTCGCCTGGCTGCTCGGCACCCTGACGCCGCTCGGCTGGCTCAACCGCATGACCCAGTTCAAGGAGAAGGCGGGTAAGCATCGCGAGAACGCGGGGCTCGGCCTCTACGGCTATCCGGTGCTGATGGCAGCCGACATCCTGCTCTATAAGGCAACCCATGTGCCGGTCGGCGAGGACCAGAAACAGCACCTGGAGCTGTCGCGCGACATCGCCGGCGCCTTCAACCGGCGCTACAACACCGATTATTTCCCGCTGCCCGAGCCGCAGATCCTGGGCGAGGCGACGCGGGTCATGAGCCTGCGCGACGGCACCAAGAAAATGAGTAAGTCCGACGCCTCGGACTATTCGCGCCTCAACATGACCGACGACGCGGCGACCATCGAGCAGAAGGTCAAGAAGGCGAAGACCGACCCGCTGCCGCTGCCCGACGGCGTCAAGGATCTGGAGAGCCGCGCCGAGGCCGACAATCTGCTGGGCATCTATGCCGCGCTCGCCTGGCAGACGCGCGAGCAGGTCTTGGCGCGCTACGCCGGCAAGGGCTTTTCCGAATTCAAGAAGGACCTTGCCGACCTGGCGGTCTCGGTGCTCGGACCGATCGGCGACGAGATGCGGCGCCTGTCGGCCGACCCCGGCTATGTCGACGGCGTGCTGCGCCACGGCGCCGAACGCGCCGGCGCCATCGCCGGTCGCCACATGGCCGAAGTCAAGGACATCATGGGGTTGTTACGCCCCTAACAGCCCGTCCGGTCGCCGTTTCGGCGGCCAGCCGGGCCGCCAATAGCCCCGGACGTGCGGGGCCGCCAGGGTGAAAACTTGGACATCTATCTGCCCATCGCTGAAGTGTCTGAGAACGTTTTCGTTCTCCTTGCGCTCGGCGGCGGCGTCGGATTCCTGTCTGGACTGTTCGGCGTCGGCGGCGGCTTCCTCACCACGCCCCTGCTCATCTTCATCGGGATCCCGCCCGCCATCTCGGTCGCGACAGGCGCCAATCAGACCCTGGCCGCCTCGGTGTCCGGCACCATCTCCCATTGGCGCAAAGGCAATGTGGATCTCAAGATGGGGGGCGTGCTGGTCGCGGGTGGCCTGGTGGGCTCCGTCTTCGGCGTCTGGCTGTTCAAGCTCCTGCGCGACCTCGGACAACTCGAACTGACGATTTCCATTTTGTACGTACTGCTGCTCGGCAGCCTCGGCCTCATGATGGTGGTCGAGAGCGCGCGCAGCTGGGTGCGCCGGCGCAACGTGGTCGGCGGCGGCCGCAAGCTGCACCAGCACACCTGGCTGCACGGTCTGCCCTGGAAGATGCGGTTTCCCAAGTCGCGGCTCTACATCAGCGCCCTGCTGCCGCTCGGCCTCGGCTTCTTCGTCGGCGTGATGTCGGCGATCATGGGGGTGGGCGGCGGCTTCATCATGGTGCCGGCCATGATCTACCTGCTGGGCATGCCGACCCTCATCGTGGTCGGCACCTCGCTGTTCCAGATCATCTTCGTCACCGCCAGCGTCACCTTCCTGCAGGCGGCGCAAAACCAGACCGTCGACTTGGTGCTGGCGCTCATTCTGCTGGTGGGCGGCGTGGTTGGCGCCGAGATGGGTAGCCGCGTGTCGACCCGGCTGATGGGCGAGCAATTGCGCGCCATGCTCGGCATCATCATCCTCCTGGTGGGGATCAAGATGCTTACCGATCTGACGCTGCCGCCGCCGGACCTCTATCACATCGTTCCCCACATCGATTGACCGGTTGCGATGGACGGCGGCAGCGCAACGCGGATCGGTCGGCGACGCATTCCCGTCACGGCTTTCGCTTTTTTTCCTGGTCACGCGATTTTTTGTTGCGCCCATCGGTGGGTCAGCGCAGAACGGGACAAGGCTTCCTTTGACCTCAAGTCCAAGGCGCGTCTGGTCCGATGCAGATCTATCTGCCGATCGCCGAATTGTCGGTGGACGTGTTCCTGCTCCTCGGCATGGGAGCCGGAGTCGGTTTTCTCTCCGGGCTGCTCGGCGTCGGCGGCGGTTTTCTCATGACGCCGCTTCTCATCTTCGTCGGCGTGCCGCCGGCGGTCGCGGTGGCGAGCGAGGCCAACCAGGTGGTGGCCGCGTCGGTATCCGGCGCGCTCGCCCATTGGCGGCGCAACAATGTGGATTTCCGTATGGGGGCGGTGCTGCTGATCGGCGGCTTCTTCGGCTCGTCCTTCGGCGTGCTGCTCTATACCCTGCTGCGCGAGGTCGGCCAGCTCGACTTGGTGATCTCGCTGAGCTACGTGGTTTTTCTCGGCATCATCGGCGGTCTGATGCTGGTGGAATCGTCGCGCGCCATCCTGCGCCGCCGCCAGTCCACGATGCCGGTGCGCAAGCTGCATCAGCACACCTGGCTGCATGGCCTGCCGCTCAAAATGCGCTTCCGCAAGTCGAAGCTCTATATCAGCGCCCTGTTGCCCCTGTCGGTCGGCTTCTGCGTCGGTGTTCTGTCGGCCATCATGGGCGTCGGCGGCGGCTTCATCCTGGTGCCGGCGATGATCTACCTGCTCGGCATGCCGACCGTGGTGGTGATCGGCACCTCGCTGTTCCAGATCATCTTCGTCACCGCCAATGTCACCTTCCTGCAGGCGGTGCAGAACCAGACGGTCGACGCCCTGCTGGCGCTCGTCCTGCTGACCGGCGCCGTGGTCGGCGCCCAGTTCGGCAGCCGGCTGGCGGGCAAGATCCCGGGCGAACAGCTCCGCGCCCTGCTGGCGGTGCTGGTGCTCGCGGTCGGCATCAAGCTGGTGTTCGACCTGGTTGCCCCGCCCGCCGACCTCTATTCCATCGGCCACGGGGTGCGCGACTGATGCGGTCTTTGGCGCGGATCGCCGCCGTCGTTCTGGCGCTGCTCGCGGCGGCGCCGGCCGCCCGCGCGCAATTGGTCGCCGATCTTTCCGAACATCTCATCGCCATCACCACCGGCTTCGTCGGCACCGATGTGCTGCTGTTCGGCGCCATCGAGGGGTCGGGCGACGTGGTCGTGGTGGTGCGCGGGCCGCCGCGCACGGAAATCGTGCGGCGCAAGGCGCGTATCGCCGGCATCTGGATCAACGAGCGGGAGATGGCGTTCAACAACGCGCCGTCGTTCTACGTCGTCGCGTCGGCCAAGCCGCTCTCCGAGATCCTGTCGCCGGTCGCCCGGGTGCGCCACGAGATCGGCTTCGATTTTCTGCACCTGGTGCCGGCGCGCGCCGCGCCGCCGCAGGAGGTGGAGGCGTTCCGCCAGGCCCTGATCCGCAACAAGCAGCGCGAGGAGCTTTATGTCGAGGAAACCGGCAAGGTGAGCTTCCTCGGCGCCAGGCTGTTCCGCACGCGGATTTATTTTCCCTCCAATGTGCCGACCGGGACCTATACCGCCGATGTCTTTCTGGTGCGCGACGGTACTGTGGTCAGTGCCCAGAGCACGCCGCTGGTCGTGGGCAAGGTCGGGTTCGGCGCCGAACTGTTCGATTTCGCTCACCGGCGGCCGGTGCTCTACGGCATACTGGCGGTCGTCGTCGCATTGTCCGCCGGCTGGATGGCCGGCGTTGCCTTCCGCAGGACCTGACCGCATGGCGGGGAGGTCGGGCCAGGGCGGTTTCTATTCGAGACGAAGATCAGGTGGCGACCGATGAGCGATAACACGTCCCAACCCGGCCCGACCGCGCCCGAGACCCCGGCCAGCGCGGCCACCCACGAGCGCGTCTTCCTGGTCGTCGTCGACAAGAGCGAGGAGCACAAGGTCGCGCTGCACTATGCCGCCCTGCGGGCCAAGAAGACCGGCGGTCGTGTCGCGCTCCTCTATGTCATCGAACCCGGCGACTTTCAGGCGTTCGGCGCGGTCGAGGACCTGATGCGGGAAGAGAAACGCCAGGAAGCGGAAACCGTCCTCCATACCCATTCGGCCGAGGTCCAGGGCATCTGCGGCAAGACGCCGGTGTTCCATATCCGCGAGGGCGCCCTGCGCGACGAGCTGATCAAGCTGATCAACGAAGACGAGACCATTTCCATCCTGGTGCTCGCCGCCGCCCCAGGCGGCAAGAACCCGGGTCCGCTGATCTCGGCCCTGGCGGGCAAGATGTGGAATCAACTGCGCATCCCGCTGACCATCGTGCCGGGCAGCCTGACCCACGCGGAACTCGACCTCCTGACCTGACCGCACGGTCGGCCACGCCGTTCTGATCGGTCGGTGGCGCGCTTGCCGGCGCCGGCCGCCGCCCGCCCACCCCTCTCCTTCGATCCAGCCGTTACTCCGAAATGGCGCGCTTTCCGCCGTTTGTAAGTAATTCTTACGGCAAGTAACAATATGACTTTCTGCACCCGCTTAAGGAATTCTTTGCCATACGGAGCGTTGCCATAAGGATAATTCGATTCACGCCTTAGCGTTAACCATATGAAATAGTTAGGGAAAATTATCTTGATTTTGATCATTCCCTGGCCAATGCTTAACAAAGATTTAACACGGTACGATCACTTGGACCTCCATTTGGCATGTTTATTCAAACCGAACAGACGCCCAACCCAGCGACTTTGAAGTTTCTTCCCGGTCGCGACGTCATGACAGCGGGCACCGCCGATTTTCCCGCCGCGGAAACGGCCGGCCGATCGCCGCTGGCGAACGCCCTGTTCGGCGTCGAAGGGGTGCGCGGGGTGTTCTTCGGCAGCGATTTCGTGACCGTCACCAAGGACGATGACCGCGATTGGCAGTTGCTCAAGCCGGCCATCCTCGCCGTGATCATGGAGCATTTCACCTCCGGCCAGCCGCTGTTCGCGGCGGGCGCCGCGGGCGAGGCCCAGGCCGACGGGGACGAGGGCGAGATCGTCGCGCAGATCAAAGAACTTCTGGAGACCCGGGTACGTCCCGCGGTCGCCCAGGATGGCGGTGACATCGTGTTCCGCAGTTTCGAGGACGGCGTCGTGTTTTTGCACCTGCAGGGCTCGTGCTCGGGTTGTCCGAGCTCGACGGCCACCCTGAAGGCGGGGATCGAGAATCTACTCCGGCACTACATCCCCGAAGTCAGGGAGGTGCGGGCGGCCCAATAATTCGGGCCGGTCTTCACCTGCCTTGTCCATGAATGGGAACAAGGGGGTGCATGTCATGAGAGGAGTTTCTTTGAGTTTATTGGTTCGGTCATTTTCGGGCTTGGGGTCGACCTTCGTAAAACCGGCGCACATCAGCGGCGTCGGCCTCTGCCTCTGCCTCATTCTCGCGCTGGCGACGCCGCCTTCGGGCGTGAATCGCGCCAATGCGTCGCGCGTGGCGTTTTCCGCCCCGATCGGTTCCGCGGTCGAGCGCAGCGCCGCCTGGACCAAGTTCGGTCCCGCCGGCAATTTCGGCATGCTCGATG
This sequence comes from uncultured Rhizobiaceae bacterium, assembly GCA_964577835.1. GTDB lineage: Bacteria > Pseudomonadota > Alphaproteobacteria > SMXQ01 > SMXQ01 > CAVVYA01. Next base: position 6,555 of record CAZOBN010000047.1, on the reverse strand, counting down.
TGACGGGCATGGTCCAGGCTCTCGGCAATAGTCAGCGCCTCGTCGGCTATTTCGAGGAGATGGGCTACCGGCTCGATCTGCTGCGCGACGGGCAGGGCACCGTGCCGCGTCTCTATCTCGCCAGCCTGCCCAACGATCTGCCGGATCTCCAATCGCCCGAGATTCGCAAGGCCGTGTTCATCAAGGCCATGCTGCCGATGATCCTGCGCGCCAACGAGGAAATCCTCGATCGCCGCGCGGCGCTCGAGGCCTTGTCGCGCAAGGCCGTGGCCGGCCGCGAGTTCAGTCAGAAAGAGCAGGCGTGGCTCGAAGAGATGACCCGGCTCTACGATCTCAAGCGGCCCGACACCGCCGAGCTGCTGCGCCGCATCGACGTGGTGCCGCCCTCGCTCGCCCTCGCCCAGGCCGCGCTCGAAAGCGGATGGGGCACGTCGCGCTTCGCCCAGAAGGGCAATGCGCTGTTCGGTCAGAAGATCTTCATCGAGTCCGCGACCGCCATGCCATCCTATGACCGCCATGGCAACGAGATGTTTCGCATGCGCAGCTTCGACGATCTGTCGGGCAGCGTGCGATCCTATATGCACAACCTGAATTCCAACCCGGCCTATGCGGATTTTCGCAAGCTGCGCGCCGACATGCGTCGCAAGCTGGCTCCCGGCCGCCACGACTTCGGTCCGATGGCCGCCGATGCGCTGGCCAAGACGCTGCTGAGCTATTCGGAACGCGGCGCGGACTACATCACCGACGTCCGCCAGCTCATGCAGATCAACGACCTTCGCGTGTTCGATCGCGCGCGCCTGACCAACGAACAGGTCGCCGGCGAGCTGCGGCCGGGCGCTTAAGCGGCGGCATCGAGCGAAGTGATGGGCCGGCGCTTGCGCCGGCCCTGCCGTTTCTAACAGGATGGATGTGGGCGCAGCGTGCCGCCCGCTTACATCATCGGTGGCGCGCCCTTGCCGTCGTCGATCAGGGGATAGCGCCGCGAGTCGAAAAGCTGGTAGTGCCACCATTCGTTGCGGTAGAAATCCCATCCGGCCGCGGTCATGACGCCGAGCAGTAGCAAGCGATTGCGCTGCGCCGTTACCGACACGTCGGTTCGCCCGTGGTGCGACCGCGGCGTGAAGGCATCGAACGGCGTCCCCATGTCGAGTTCGCGGCCCGCGTCGTCAAGCAGCGTCAAATCCACCGCCACGCCGCGCGAATGGGGTGATCCGCGCCGAGGATCGGCCAGGAAATCGGGATCGGGTTTGGCGTTCCACAGCGTCCACTGCGCTTCCGTCGGTCGATAGGCATCGAAGATTTTCAGGCTCAGGCCGCGCGCGCGGGCCAGAGCGATCGCACGGACAAGCTTTTCAGCGGCGTCAGGATGGAGGTAGCATCCCGGGCGGCGATAGACGGCCTTGCCGGTGAGGTTGCTGTCCGTCGCGTAGGCGATGTCGCGGGTCACGGCGAAGGTGGGCGGTGCGATCTCCACCAGCGGGACCGGCGGCAACGATGGGGGCGGCGAGGGTGGAGGCGGCGATGCGGGTGAGGTCATGGGAGAATTTCGGAGGCGTTCGTGAGTTCGGTGATGCGGCGGCACTCTAGCATGTTTGGCGGACGATGAATCTTCTGGCGTTCGATACGGCGTGCGATGCCTGCTCGGTCGCCTTGTGGCGCGACGGCGCGGTTGTGGCGCGGCGCGCCCGCGCCATGCAGCGCGGTCAGTCGGAGGCCCTGGTGCCGATGATAGACGAGGTCATGCGCGAGGCCGGCGCCGATTTTGCGGCGCTGAGCGCCGCCGCGGTGACCAACGGCCCCGGCGCCTTCACCGGCCTGCGGATCGGTCTGGCAACCGCGCGCGCGATCGCCCTCGCGGTGAACCGTCCTGTTCTCGGCGTCTCGACGTTCGATGCCATCGCCTTCGCGGCGCGGCGCGAGGCGATGGACGCGCGAGCTCTGGTCGTCGCGATCGAGACCAAGCGCGACGATCTCTATTTGCAGGTCTACGCGCTCGATGCCACGGCTCTCGGATTTTCGCCGCGCGGCGATGCGGCCGTGCTGATGCCGGCCGATGCCGCAACGATCATTCCGGCGGGACGGCTGGTGCTCGCGGGCGATGGCGCGGCGCGGTTGACCGCGGCACTCGCCGATCCGGCGCGCATCGTGCTGTCGGCGGCGCAGATACCGGACGCCGCGGATGTCGCGGCCATCGCCGCTGCGCGCCTCGCGGCCGGAGCCACGGCAGAACCGCTGCGGCCGATCTATTTGCGCGCGCCGGCTGTGCGCCTCCCGCAACCGGCTGGTGCGGGATACGTATCATGACGGCGACCGAGCCGACAGCCATGCCCTTGCGTCTGTTGCCGGTGCAGGTCGCCATGCACAAGATGGTGGCGGCGTTGCATGGCTGCTGTTTCGACGATTCGTGGAATGCCTTCACCGTCGGACAGGTGATGCGCATGCCAGGCGCGTTCGGCTATATCGCGGTACTGCCCGGTGGTGGCGGTTCGATCGGTGATACGCCGATCGGCTTCGCCTTGGCGAGCGGAGCCGCCGACGAACGCGAGTTGCTGTCGATCGGGGTGCTGCCCGAGTATCGCCGCGCCGGCATCGGCCGTCAGCTTGTCGAATCGATCGTTACGGAATCGACCAATCGTGGCGCCGCCCGTCTTTTTCTCGAGGTGGCGGAAGACAACACCGCGGCGCAGCGGCTGTATCGCAATCTCGGTTTCTTCGCCGTCGGCCGCCGGCCCGCCTACTACCGGCGCAAATCGGGCCCCGCGGTTGCCGCGCTTACCTTGCGGCGCAATCTCGGCGGCGGCTATCCCGATCCATGAAATCAGCGTTTGCGGATACGCAGCAGGTATGCGCCGCCGCTTGCCTCGGCCTCCAACGCCAGTACCGCGTGGCCGTGCTCGCTCACCGAACGCGGCACGTTCTCGATCGGCTCTGCGCCGGTCAACCGAATCTCTGCCGTATCCCCCGGCGACATGCGCTCGAGCAGCAACTTTGTCCTCACGAACGTGAGCGGGCAAACATCGCGCGTTATATCGATTACGTGATGAGCCATACGTGGAATCTCGAATTCAAGGTTCTTGATTTTACAATTATTGATTGATCGCTGCCCTAAACAAACTTATATGGGGTTCAGGACCTCATAGTATCGGAGTTGGAGTCACATGCCGGATAACAACAATAGTTCGAATGAACTGCTCGTCTTGACGACGGAAATCGTATCCGCGCACGTGGCCAACAATACCGTATCGCTCGCCGACCTTCCGCAGCTCATTCAGCAGGTTTACGGCACGCTCGCCGGCATCGGCGGCGCGTCGGCTTCCGTCGGCGCCCGGCCGCAACCGGCGGTCGCGGTGAAGAAGTCGGTGACGCCGGACTTCATCATCTGCCTCGAAGACGGCCGCAAGCTGAAAATGCTCAAGCGTCATCTCAAGACCGCGTACAACATGACGCCCGAGGACTATCGCGAGCGTTGGCAACTCCCCGCGGACTATCCCATGGTTGCGCCGAATTACGCCAAGCAGCGCAGTTCGTTGGCGAAGAAGATCGGCCTGGGCACCAAACCACGCGGTCGCCGCGGCCGCGGCTGACGGTTTCGGGCATTAACCTTCGGGCGGGCGGCGTTCGCATTAAGGTAGGCGGGCGCCGCGCATTCATAATATATTAACCGAAACGAACGCTAAGCCTGCCCAGAGGACTGCGGGGTAAGCCATGCCTGACGAGTTTTCGACCCTCGAAAAGCTTTGTATCGATAAGGGAATGAAGATGACCGGCCAGCGCCGCGTCATCGCCCGTCTGCTGTCCGATGCGGCCGATCATCCCGACGTCGAGGAGCTTCATCGCCGGGCTTCGGCAATCGATCCGCGCATCAGCATCGCGACGGTATACCGTACGGTGCGGCTGTTCGAAGAAGCCAATATTCTCTCGCGTCATGAATTCGGCGATGGCCGCGCCCGATATGAGCGGGCTCCGGACAGCCATCATGATCACCTGATCGACATCAAATCGGGCAAGGTCGTGGAATTTCAAAACGAAGAGATCGAAGCCCTGCAGCGGGAAATCGCGCGGCGGCTCGGCTACAGACTGGTGGATCACCGTCTTGAGCTCTATGCGGTGCCGACGAAGAATGGCGACGGCTAGGCCGCCATGAAGGGGAACGGGTGCGCATGAATATATCCGAGACCAAGTTGGCGCATAAGCCGATGCCGGTGCTGCGAGCCGGCAATCTCGAAGTGAGGTTGGCCGAAAATCACGACGAAATCGATGCCGCTCAGGCGTTGCGCTATCGGGTCTTCTACCAGGAGATGGCGGCGCGGCCCTCGCCGGAGACCGCTAAAAGCCGGCGCGACGTCGACGATTTCGATCTCTATTGCGATCACCTGCTCGTAATCGACCACAGCCGGGGCAAAGCGGCGGATGCCGTGGTCGGCACCTACCGATTGTTGCGCCGCGAGCCTGCCGCGAAGGCGGGCCGATTCTATTCGGCGTCCGAATACGACATCTCCAAACTGATCGCCGTGCCCGGCGAAATTCTCGAACTCGGCCGCTCCTGCGTCGATGTCGGATATCGCAACCGTCCGACCATGCAACTGCTGTGGCGCGGCATCTCGGCTTATGTCTTCCATCACCAGGTCGAGGTGATGTTCGGCTGCGCCAGCCTGCCCGGTACCGATGTGCAATCGCACGCCGACACCCTGTCCTATCTCTATCACTATCACTTGGCGCCACCGGCTTTGCGGCCGCGCGCGCTCGATAGTCTGTTCGTCGATATGAAACTCAAACCGCAGTCTGCGCTCGACCCGCGTGCCAGCCTCGCGTCGCTGCCACCGCTCGTAAAAGGCTACCTGCGGCTTGGCGGCTTTGTCGGCGACGGTGCGGTGATCGACGGTCAATTCAACACCATCGATGTCTGCGTCGTGGTGAAGACCGATCTCGTCACGGAAAAATACATGCGGCATTACGACGTCCTGCGCGAGTCGTCCTCCGGCTGACGCTGGATTGGGATATCTCATGCGATCACCGTTACGAGCCACCTGGCGTGCCGCGCTCTATGGCGTCTGGACCCTGCTGCTGTTGCCGGTCCAGACGCTCGCGGTGACGCTTCGCGTTCCCCTGGCCAAGCGCTTGCCGCGGTTCTATCACCGGGTTTGCTGTCGCATTCTCGGCATCGACGTGCATCACCAGGGCGAACCGAGCCGCGACCATCCGGTCCTGTTCGTCGCCAATCACGCGTCCTATCTCGACATCGCCATCCTCGGCAGCCTGATCCCGGGATCCTTCGTCGCCAAGGCCGAGGTCGCCGATTGGCCGTTCTTCGGCCTGCTCGCCAAGCTGCAACGGACGGTCTTCATCGACCGGCGCGGCTCCAAGGCGGCCCTGCATCGCGACGAGATCGGTGCACGGCTCGAAGCGGGTGACGATCTTATCCTGTTTCCGGAAGGCACCAGCAGCGACGGCAACCGCGTGCTGCCGTTCAAGAGCGCCCTGTTCAGCGTCGCCGAGCGGCGTGTGCTGGGCCGGCCGATCGTGGTTCAGCCGGTGTCGCTCGCCTATACCCATATCGACGGCCTGCCCATCGGGCGCGAATGGCGTCCGTATTTCGCCTGGTACGGCGGCATGGATCTCGGCGCCCATATCCGCAACGTGATCGCCATGGGCAGACTGACCATCCAGGTCACCTTCCATCCGCCGCTTGGCGTGGCCGACGTCGAAGCCGCGCGGAGCACGCCCAGCGCATTGCGCAAGCTCATGGCCGATCGCAGCTATGCCGCTGTGGTCGAGGGCCACGCCCAGGCGTTGTTCGCCACCGGCCGGCGCGCCTTGACGGCCTCCGCGGCGCCGCGGTCGCCGGGCAGGGCGGAAGCCGTCCCGCCCGCCGCCGGGGCGTCGGAGCCGCGCCCGACTTGACTCACCCGGGCGCGATGGTAGGGTGCCCGGCCTATCTCACCCGGCTTTAAGGAACATATTGATTTTTCAGTCATTTTCTACCCAACGCTTGGCGCGGCAGGGGTCAGGTCCTAGGATGGCCGGCCGCCATCGGATGATGGTCCCAGCCTGTTGAGGACGCGCGTGACGAAAAGAGTGTTCATCAAGACCTACGGCTGCCAGATGAATGTCTATGACTCCGCCCGGATGGCGGATGTCCTGGCACCGCTCGGTTACGCGACCGCCGAGGGGCCGGAGGGCGCCGATCTGGTCATCCTCAACACCTGCCACATCCGCGAGAAGGCATCCGAGAAGGTGTTCTCCGACCTCGGCCGGCTCAAGCGCCTGAAGGCCGCCAGGCAAGATAGCGGCGGCGACATGCTGCTCGCGGTCGCGGGCTGCGTCGCCCAGGCCGAGGGCGAGGAGATCGCCGCGCGCGCGCCCTACGTCGATCTCATCCTCGGGCCGCAAACCTATCACCGCCTGCCGGAGATGGTGGCGCGCGCCGTGGGCCGCCGCTCGGCCGAAGCCCCGATCCTCGATACCGATTTCCCGGCCGAACCCAAATTCGATTTCCTACCCGAAGCGGCGGCGTCGCAAGGCGTGGCCGCGTTCCTCTCCGTGCAGGAAGGCTCA
>CAZOBN010000046.1:0-23446 GCA_964577835.1 uncultured Rhizobiaceae bacterium | reverse complement strand
GGTGATGGACCAGGGCCGCATCGTGCAGGAGGCGCCGCCGATCGAGATCTACCGGGCGCCCAAGGAGCGCTTTGTGGCGAACTTCATCGGCCTGACCAACTTCCTCGACGGCCATGTCACCCTGCCCTCGAACGGCAGCGGGCTCGGCATGGTGGAGACCAAGAGCGGCATCCTGTCCTGCGTGGTGCCGGCGGGCGCCAAGGTGGGGGACAAGGTGACGGTGGTGGTGCGCCCGGAGGATATCACGCTGGATTCGGGCGCTTCCCAGCCGGGCGACAACCGGATGGAAGGCAAGGTGGCGGCCGCCCTGTTCATGGGCGAGGCGATGGAATACCAGGTCGAGATGCCGGGCGCGACCATGATGCGGCTCAAGCTGCACGCCTCCAACCTGGTGGAGCGCGGCGATACCATCCGCGTCCAGATCCCCCCTCACCAATGCCGCGCACTGATCGGTTAATTGGGTGATCGACGGGGCGCGGTTCACTGATGGTCGGGGACGATGGAAGATCTGAACAGCATCGCCATCTTCACCAAGGTTGCCGAACGCAAGAGCTTCACCCATGCGGCGCGCGATTTGCGCCTGTCACCGTCGGCCGTCAGCAAGCATATCAGCGAGCTCGAAGCGCGCCTGGGTGTCACGCTGCTCGTGCGCTCGACTCGCAAATTCTCGCTGACCGAGGCGGGCGAGGCGTTTCTCGAGCGCTGCCTGCGCGCCATGACGGAGCTCGAGGAAGCCGTTTCGTCCGTTACCAATCTCTACCATAGTCCGCGCGGCACGCTGCGGGTCAGCGCGGCCTGGGGCTTCGCGGAATCGGTGCTGACACCCATCATCCATGAATTCATCGAGCAGCATCCCGAGCTGCGCGTCGAGCTCACCATGAATGTCTTGCCGATCAATCTGGTGGAGGCCGGCATGGATGTGGTGATCCGCAGCGGCAAGCTGGTCGATTCCAGCCTCAGTTTCCAAGAGCTGGGGCAGGTCCGCTATGTCATCTGCGGCTCGCCGGAATTTTTCGCGCGCAACGGCAAGCCGGATCGTCCCAAGGATCTCGAGCACTACAATTGCCTGACCCACGCCATCTATTCGTCGAAGGAATGGTGGTTCCACGAGAATGGACGGGACGTGCCCGTGCGAGTCCACGGCAATTACGAAGCGAACAGTTCCGAAGCGTTGCGCCTGGCGGCGCTCAACGGCCTCGGCCTCGCGCGCTTGCCGGACTATGTCGCGGACAGGGACGTGCGCGAGGGGCGCCTCGAGACCGTGTTTGCCGGCATGACCCAATCGAAGCAGGTGATGCGCGCCTTCTTCCACCGTGGCAAGACGATGCCGGCGAAGACCACTGTTTTCCTCGATTTTTTGGGCCGGCGGGTCAAGACCTTGCGGTTCCTGGACACCACAGTCTAGGTCGCTTGAAAGACACTTTTTCCAAATTCGGCCATAGTCAACGCCGCCTAAATACTCGTATTCTTTGAACAAATAAGAAATGAACAGGGGTGGCGCGCAGCCCGTGCGCCGCCGCCATTGGCGGGAGGCGAACCATGGCGCTGGTCGATGGCCTGAGCCATTTGCTCGTACAGGTCACCGATCTCGATCGTTCCGAGGCGTTCTATCGCGACGTCTTCGGATTCGACGTGGTCGGCCGCGATCTCGTCGCCGAGGAGGGGCCGAACGCGCTGCTTAAAAGCGAAAAGGGCCACCTGGTACTGCTGGTTCAGGTCGACAAGGTGACGCCCTTCCGACCCAACAGCAGCAGCATCCATCATGCCTTCTATCTGACGCCGGAGCAGCATGAGCGCGCGCGCGCGCGTTGGGCGGCCAGGACGGGCGAGCCGGTGAGCGACACCCGCGCCTCGTTCCGCGCCAACGGCCAGTTGAGCTTCGACGTGTTCGATCCCGACGGGCATCGCTATCAGGTGCAGGCGGTCGGACCCGAGGCTTCCATCATCCTCAAGGCCGATATGGGCGACGTGGTATGCGGTAAGGCCGAGGATTTCGCCGCCGGCTCGGTGACCCACTTCAAGGATGCGCAGTTCTACCTAGTGCGCCACAAGGACGGCTTCCTCGCCCTGTCCCACTGGTGCACCCACATGAACGGCGAAGTGCGCTGGCGCGAGAATCACTGGTCGTTCTATTGCCCGTTCCACAAGGCGACCTTCAATCGCAAAGGCGAATCGACCAGCCACCAGTCGAACTATCCGCCGCTGCGGCTCCATCCGGTCACCGTGCGGGATGACGGCACCGTCGTGGTGAACACCAACGAGCTGATGCACCGGCGCAACTACGATCCGGCGCAATTGGCCGGCGTGCCGCCCTGCGTCGCCGGGCATGGCGCGCCGTACGCCGCCGCCGCGCGCAGGAGCTAGCCATGGCCGACATCGACAGCATCAATCATACCGCCATTTGTGTCCACGACCTGGGCGAGGCGATGCATTTCTACTGTGACCTGCTCGGCGCCGTAACGCACTCGCGCTCAAACTTCCAGATCGAGGACGCGCGCTCCGGCGTCGCCATCTTCCAGTCGGTGGTGCTCGAGGATTACATGTTCGCGCTCACCGTGGCGCCCAACTTCATGCCGATGCCCGACGAGGGGCAGTTGCGCGGCGCCCACGGCTTCCGCCATGGTCTCGCCGTATCGCGCAAGCGCTTCGGCGAGGTCCAGGATGCGCTGCGCGAGAACGGCGTCCGCTTCGAGGGCCCGGTCGAGCATCCGGCGAAAGGCCCGTTCGGCGAGTCGATCTATTTCAAGGACCCGAGCGGTAATTTCCTCGAGGTCCTGTGGCGCCGCGACGAGGACCCGAACGCCCGCAGGCGCAGGTTCACGAATGTCGAGTAACGTCGCAACCTTGGGGGCGCGCGCACAGCCGGCCGTGCGGCTGGCCGGCATCAGCCATGTGGCGCTGCTCGTCGCCGATCTCGCGGCGGCGCGCGAATTCTATTGCGACGTCATGGGCTTTCGCCTGCTCGGCAGCGACGTGTTGCCGAGCTGCGGCCATCACGCGCTGGTCGCCACGGCATCCGGCCAGCTCGTCGCGCTGTGCGAGGGCGACAGGGACCCGGGTCTGGCGGAGACCGGAATTCATCAGGGCTACCGGGTGAGCGCGGCGGCGCGCGACGAAATTCTCGCCCGGCTGCAGCGGCGCGGGACGACCGTGCATCGTTACAAGGAAGACCGGCCCGCCGAGGACGCGCACAACCTCTATGTCTTCGATCCATTCGGCAACCGGCTGCAACTGGTCACCCCGGCCGCCGACCCGGTGGCGCGGCCGGACGACGCCCTGATCGCCGGCATCGATCATGCGTGCGTCCAGGCCGCCGACGTCGAATGGGAAGAGAAGTTCTACACCGGCCATCTCGGCCTGCCGGTCGACCATGTGGTGGGGTGGCGTACCGCAGACTATGCCCGCGCCCGCGCCTGGGGCGAGGGCAAGGATCCCATGGCGCCTGGCTGCCGGCGCTGGGACAAGCGTTACAATGTCATACATGGCAAGGATCCGGTGCCGCGCCCGAACGTGCAGCTTTTCGTCCGCGCGGGCGATGCGGTGCTCGGCATCTATCTTGCCGATACCCATTTCCAGGAGCCGCCGGAGGAAGACATCGTCGGCCTGCCGCGCATCGCCGTCGCCGTCGCGTCCCAGGATATCGACCGGTTGGCGGAACTGCTCGCCGACTGGGGCCCGATGGTCGGGCTTGTGGCGCATCCGGCCGGTTCGCCGCGCGCCCGCTCGCTGTTCTTCAAGGATCCCGGATCGAACTTCCTCGAATTTTGCTGCTGACAAGAACCGAAAGACAGGTGCAGGGGTGACGCACGTAACCATCGAACAAGGCCAGCTCTATCCGATGTTCTCGCTCGCCGAGCGCGACCGCCGCTGGGCGCTGGTCCGCAAGCTCATGCGCGAGAAGCACATCGACGTCATCGTCTGCCCGAACAACACCGGTCATTCGACCGATTTCCAGTCGAACGTGCGTTGGCTCACGCATGTGGGCGGCGGCGGCGACGCCGACATCGCGGCGCTGATCCCGCTCGAGGGCGAGGTTACGGCCTTCGCCAACCGGGCCGACAGCAACTGGCTGAGCGGCGCGCAGAACTGGACGAAGGAGGTGCGCAACTCGCGGCGCAACATGGGCCAATCGACGATCGATCGCCTGAAGGAGCTCAATGTCGAGCGCGGCCGCATCGGCGTCACCGGGCTGGGCGCCGGCACGCGCACGCCCATGGGCACCATCCTGCTCGGCTTCTACCAGCTGCTGCGCGATAATTTCCCGAACGCCGAACTGGTGGATGCGACCAACGTCCTGGAAGAGGCGCGCTACGCCAAGAGCCAGGAGGAGGTCGACGTGCTAGCCAAATCCCAGGAAATCATCGAGAAGGCGATCGATGCCGAGGTCGCCATCGCGTGCCCCGGCGTGCGCGACTGGGATGTTTGGGCCGAAGTCATGAGCACGCTGGTCAAGAACGGCTCCGAGTTGCCGGTTCATTGCAACTGGGGCTCGGGCAGGAACATCAACTACACGCTGACCCGGCCGACGTTCCGCCCGCTCGAGCGCGGCGATCTCATCATCAACGAGATCGAGGCGTCGTGGATCGGCTATCGCGCCCAGGGCATGCAGCCGGTGTTCGTCGAGGTCGCCGACCCGACGCACAAGGAGCTGATCAAGCTGCAGCGCGACATCTATAACAAGCTGCTCGAACGCCTGAAACCGGGCGTCACGGTCGGCGAGCTGGCGCAGCTCACGGAAAAATTCTGCGACGAGCTGGCGCCCAAGAGCGGCCCGGCGGCGGGCGCGACGGCGCTGCTCAACATGCATGGCCGCGGCCAGGGCGACGACGGCCCGCTGATCACGCCGAGCCAGCGCCGTCCCGAGCAGCTCGCCGTCCAGCTTCGCGAGAATATGGCTTTCATCTTCAAGCCCTACGTCAAGACGGCGGACAAAAAGTCGGAGTGCTGCTGGGGCGATACCATCGTGATTACGCCGAAGGGCGGCAAGCGGCTCGGCAAGCGGGTGCATGATTTGCTGGTTGCCAACGGTTGAGCAGCGGACAGGAATTGAGCGAACCGGCTGGAAAGGCCGGGCGCTTCAGAAAGGATAGGGGAGTGCCATGACGGATACCGCGATGCCACAGGACATCTACGAAGGGATCGAGGATCTCAAGGATCTGCCGACGTTCTATGAGGAATGGCAGCGCCGCGAAGGCATCCCCATCCACAAGACCTTCTACGTGAAGAACCTGAACGACGTCGAGGTCGCGCCGTGGGCGCGCTTCGGCGCCAAGGGCGCGTTCGTCAATCTCGCCGACTGCCATATCACCACGGCGGCTATCCTCGAAATCCCGCCGGGCAAGATGACCAACCCGGTGAAGCATATGTTCGAGACCTGGGTGTTCGCCATCAGCGGCCGCGGCGAGACTCATTTCGAGCAGTCGGGCAGCGCGCCCGGCCGCGTCGAGTGGGGCAAGTTCAGCCTGTTCGGCCCGCCGCTGAACACGCGCTACTACCACACCAACCTGGATCCCCATAAGCCGGCGCGGCTGCTGATGGTGACCAACGCGCCGCTCACCTTCAACCTCTATCACAACGAAGAATTCGTGTTCGACAATCCGTTCGTGTTCAAGGACCGCTTCGCGGGCCAGAACGGCTACTTCGAGCCGAACACCGATTTCCTGCGGCCGCGCTATCTCGGCGCCCGCGTCTTGCGCACCAATGTCGTGCCCGATGTGCTGCAGACCCACCTCGCGTCGTGGGAGATGCGCGGCCATGGCGCGCGCACGGTGCATCTCTCCATGAGCGATCACACCAGCGCCGCGCATCTGTCCTCGTTCAACGGCGGCACCTACAAGAAGGCGCACCGCCACGGGCCGGGCGCCCATGTCATCATCCTCGACGGCGTCGGCTATTCGCTGCTGTGGGAAGAGGGCAAGCCGCGCCAGCGCGTCGATTGGCAGGAAGGCAGCATGTTCGCGCCGCCGGAATGGTGGTTCCACCAGCACTTCAACACCGGCAATGCGCCGGCGCGCTACCTGGCGCTGCGCCGCGGCGGCAGCCCCGAGCATAAGATGAAGGTCGGCATGTCCGGCGGCGAAGATGCCGACGGACCTGACCAGATCGAATACGAGCAGGAAGATCCGTCGATCTACGACGAATATGCGGCGGAGATGAAGCGCAATGGCGCCGAAATGCGCATGCCGCGTCCAAATTACCGCAAGCGCTGATGGTTGCGGTAGCTTGAGCTCATTCGGGAGGAAAATATGCGTCTCAGCGTGATTCTCGGGCTGGTTTCGTTGGGTGTCGCCGTGAGCGTTGCGGCACCTGCTTCGGCGCAAAATCTGCCGGAGACGACGAAGGCGTTCCTGCAGGAGCTCAAAATGAGCCCGTCGGTGCTCGACGGGCTCGACTCCGAACTGGCCTTGCCCGCCGATTGGGTCGACAAGGCGAAGAAGGAAGGCAAGCTGCGGGTCTACGGCACGTGGGACGTGGCGGAATACAACGCCTACAGCAAGCCGTTCCGCGAGCGCTTTCCGTTCATCGAACTCACCTATGCCCGCTCCACCCGCCAGGACCGCTCGCTGAAGCCACTCGCCGCCTTGCGCGAAGGCCGCGTGCTGGTCGACGTGATCTCGGGCCTTGGCAGCAACGTCTATGCGTTCCGCGCGCAAGATGCCCTGATGAAGATCGATGATCTGCCGGGCTTCAAGGCGACGCTGACCGACCTCAAGGACCCGGATGGGCTGTGGGTCGGCCACCAGATCAACTACTGGTGCACGTCCTACAACACCAAGAAGGTCAAGGCGGAGGACCTGCCCAAGGAATGGGAAGGCTTCCTCGACGGTTCGAAGTGGGGCAAGGGGCGCATCGGACTCGGCAATCGTCCGAATCTGTGGCTGCTGCCGCTGGCCGACGTCAAGGGCCAGGCATGGGCGGAGAACTACGCGCGCGGCCTGTTCGCCAACAAGCCGCAGCTGCGCAAGGAAGGCATGAACGCGATGATCAACCTGGTGATCATCGGCGAAATCGATGTCGCCCTGCCCAGCGCCCAATACCGTCTCGGCGAGTTGAAGGCGAAGGGCGCGCCGATCGCCTGGCACTGTCCCGATCCCGTGCCGACCGCCGTCCAGATCGTCGGGGCCATCAAGCAGACTCCGAGCCCCTATGCGTCGAAGATCTACATCAACTGGCTGCTCAGCCGCGAGGGACAGATCGCGCAATTCGCCGCCATGGAGGGCGCGCCGTCCCACTCGGCGCTGCAGTCGCCCGATTTCATCACCTTCGCCGATCAGCTCGTCGGCAAGCAGAAGGCGTTCCGCTCACCCAACATGGTGGAAGAGGAATGGCCGGAGCTGCTCGCCAGCTGGGACAAGATATGGCAAGGGTCGGGCGGCACCGCGCGTTGAGACGATGGACATAAGAAACGTATCCATGCGTCACGGGGAGAAAGCGATGTCGGTTATGAAATATCGCCAGACTACGGTTGCGCTGCTTGCGTCGACCGTCTTCGCGTTCGCGTATCAGGCGCAAGCGGAGACTCTGCCGAAAGAGACTATTGCCATGCTCGACAGTCTCAAGATCGAGCATGAGATCATGGCGGGCACCGAGGAGGAGATGAAGGTGCCCGATGCCTGGATCGCCGGGGCCAAGAAGGAAGGTAAGCTGCGCCTGACCGGCTCGCGTGACGCCAAGCAGTTTGTCGAGATGGTCAAGCCGTTCCGCGAACGCTATCCGTTCATCGACATGGACTATTCGCGCGTCAGCTACGGCAACCGGGTGGTCGGCATCCTGGTCGCCTTCAAGCAAGGGCGGGTGACCACCGACGTGATCACCGGGCTCGGCGGCAGCGTCGCGCAGTTCAAGGAGATCAAGGCACTGGAAGACCTGAGCGACATTCCGAACGTGGCGAAGGCGCCGGCCAATATGCGCGACGAGGAAGGATTCTGGGTGGGCCACCAAGTCACTCACTGGTGCATCACCTACAACACCAAGCTGGTGAAGGACTCGGACCTGCCGAAGACCTGGGATGATCTGCTGACCAATCCGATTTGGGGCAACGGCCATCTCGGCCTCGGCAACCGGCCGCAGCTTTGGGTTCTGTCCCTGTGGGGCGCCAAGGGCGAGGACTGGGTCAAGAACTACCTCGACAAGCTGTTCACGCAGTTCAACCCGCAACTGCGCAAGGAAGGCGTCAATGCCATGATCTCGCTCACGAGCGTGGGCGAATTGTGGGCGGCGCTGCCAGGGTCCGGCTACCGCACGCAGCTCGAGCTCGGCAAGGGCGCGCCGGTCAGCTTCCATTGCCCGGAGCCGGTACCCGTCTCGGTGAATCTCATGGCCATCATGCGGGGCGGCAACGTCAATGCGGCGAAGCTGTTCGTGAACTGGAACCAGAGCAAGGAAGGTCAGATCGCGCAGTACTACGCCGACGCCAGCGCGCCGACTCATCAGGCTTTGCTTAACGACGCACGATTCGTGCCCTTCGCCAAGAATATCGCCGGCAAGCCGCTCGCGGCGCGGTCGGCCAACTTGCTCGAGGAATCGGCAGAAGAACTGTTCCAGATATGGAATGCCCATTGGGAAAAGCGCGCGGGCAAGGCGCCGTTGTGAACCCGTGCCGTTAACTTCATGCCCGTGACCCGACAGAGAAAGAGACCCGCGTGACCGCCGTCAATCCCGCACTGTTCGACATTTCCCGTGAAAGCCGCCGGAGGCCGATTTCGTTGCGCGCGCTTTACCAGAACGGGATTTTCCTCCTCGTCCTTCTCGCGGTCGCGGCGCCGCTGGTGTTTCTCGTGCTCGGCAGTTTCAGCACGTCAAGCATGCCGGGAACCTTCTCGTTCTCCCAGATGGGCCTGCAGAACTACGCCAAGACCTGGCTCGATCCCGATCTCTACAGGTTGTTCTGGAATACCTTCATCTATGTCACCGGCAGCACGGCGGTCGGCATCTCCATGGCGGCGGCGCTGGCCTGGCTCGCCGAGCGCAGCGACATGCCGGGTAAGATCTGGATCTATGCCGGCGTGCCGATGACGCTCGCGATCCCCGGCATGCTGCAGGCGATGGCGTGGATTCTGCTGCTCAGCCCGCGTATCGGCTTCGCCAACAAGTTCATCGCCGACCTCCTCTCGCTCGATTCCCTGCCGTTCAATATCTACAGCCTTTCGGGGATGGTCTTCGTCGAAGGGCTGCGCTTGGTGCCCACCGCGTTCCTCATGCTGGTGCCGTTGCTGCGCAGCATGGATCCGTCGCTCGAGGAAGCGGCAGCGACGTCCGGCGCCCCGCCGAGCAGCACGCTGCGCAAGATCTCGCTGATGCTGATGCTGCCGGGCCTCACCGCGGTGCTGATCTACCAGGCGCTGACCGCGCTGGAGGTGTTCGAGGTGCCGGGCATCCTCGGCCTGCCCGTCGGCATCCATGTGTTCTCGACCAAGATCTATTCGATCCTGAGCTCGGTCAGCTTCGTGCCGGCCTATGGCGAGGCCAACGCGCTGGCGATCCTCTATGTCGGGCTGGCGATTTTCGCGACTATCCTCTATGCGCGCATCATCTCGCGCTCCGAGCGCTACACCATCGTCACCGGCAAGGGCTACCGGCCGCGCCTGCAGAGTCTCGGCAAATGGAAATATGCGGCCACGGCGTTCGTGCTGCTGTTCCTGCTGCTGTCGGCTGTGGCGCCCTTCCTGGTGCTCGCCTACATTTCGTTTCTGCCCTATCTCCAAGTGCCATCCGTGGAGGCCTTCGCCTCGATGACCTGGGGCAATTACCGCGACGTGTTCAAGGCGGACCTGATCGGCACGGTGCTGTGGAACACCGTCATCATGGTCGTGGTGACGTCGATGGCAACGGCCGTGATTTCGTTCCTGGTCTCTCTGGTCATCGTGCGGTCGAAGTTCTGGGGCCGCAAGGTGCTCGACCAGCTCGCCTTCCTGCCGCACGCCATCCCGGGTATGGTGATGGGATTGGCCATGCTGTGGATCTTCCTGCAGGTCGACAAGACCGGCATCCCGCTGTTCGGCACGATCTGGGCTATTTCGATTGCCTTCGCCATCAACTTCATGTCTTACGGCACCCGCGCCATGAACGCGGCGATCCTGCAGATTCACAAGGACCTGGAGGAGGCCGCCAGCATCAGCGGCGCGCCGCAGTGGCGTGTCATGTGGCGCGTGTTCGTGCCGCTGCTGCTGCCGTCGTTCGTCGGCGTGTGGATCTGGACCTTGCTGCATGCCATCCGCATTGCGGGCACGCCGCTCCTGCTGTATGAGGGCGCCGAGAACCAGGTGCTTGCGGTTATGATGTGGAATATGTGGGACGAAGGCTATGTGACGACAGTGGGCGCTCTCGGCACCATGCTGATGATCTTCCTGCTGCTGTTGACGTTGGGGCTTCGCGTGTTCGGTTTCGGCCGGGGCGCGCATATTCAGGGGGCTGAAAGCAAATGATGATCGATATCCGTGGTTTGCATGTTCGCTACCACAGCGAGCGGGGGGAGGTGCACGCGGTGCGCGGCATCGACCTATCGGTGAAGGAAGGTCAGTTTTACACGCTGCTGGGCCCGTCCGGGTGCGGCAAGACGACGACGTTGCGGTGTTTGGCGGGCCTGGAGGCGGCGAGCGCGGGGGAGATCTCGATCGCCGGGACGACGGTCTATTCGTCGAGCCGTCGCATCATGGTGCCGCCGCACAAGCGCGACATCGGCATGGTGTTCCAGTCCTACGCCATCTGGCCGCACATGACGGTGTTCGAGAACGTGGCGTTCCCCTTGCGCGAGATGCGCGGGCGTTTCAACCGGGCGGAGATCAAGGAGAAGGTGGGGCAGGCGCTGCACCTGGTGCAGCTCTCCGGGCTGGAGGACCGCCCCGCGCCGTTCCTGTCGGGCGGCCAGCAGCAGCGCCTGGCGCTGGCGCGCGCGCTGGTGCGCGAGCCCAAGGTTCTGCTGCTCGACGAGCCGCTGTCGAACCTGGACGCGAAGCTCCGGGAGGACACCCGGCTGGAGCTGCGCGAGCTGGTGAAACGCCTGGGGATCACGACGGTCTACGTGACGCACGACCAGCTCGAGGCCTTGACCATGTCGGACGTGGTGGCGGTGATGGACCAGGGCCGCATCGTGCAGGAGGCGCCGCCGATCGAGATCTACCGGTCGCCCAAGGAGCGCTTCGTGGCGAACTTCATCGGCCTGACGAACTTCCTCGACGGGCATGTGACGCTGCCGTCGAACGGCAGCGGGTTGGGCCTGGTGGAGACGAGGAGCGGGATCCTGTCGTGCGTGGTGCCGGCGGGAGCGAAGGTGGGGGACAAGGTGACGGTGGTGGTGCGTCCGGAGGATATCGCGCTCGACGCCGGAGCCTCGCAGCCTGGCGACAACCGGATGGAAGGCAAGGTGGCGGCGGCGCTGTTCATGGGCGAGGCGATGGAATACCAGGTCGAGATGCCGGGCGCGACCATGATGCGGCTCAAGCTGCACGCCTCCAACCTGGTGGCGCGCGGCGATACCATCCGCGTCCAGATCCCCCCTCGCCAATGCCGCGCACTGATCGGTTGAGCAGAGTCGCGTTTTCCAACAACAGACCAAGGAAAGACCGAACATGGGTAAAATGGTGCAATTGACGGCCAAGGACGGCCACAAGCTGGGGGCCTACCGGGCCGATCCGTCGGGCAAGCCGCGCGGCGCGATCGTGGTGATTCAGGAGATCTTCGGAGTCAACCATCACATCAAGGCGATGGCGGACGGCTATGCGAAGGACGGCTATGTGGCGATCGCGCCGGCGCTGTTCGACCGGGTGAGCCCGAACATGGAGATCGGCTACACGCCGGAGGATCAGGAGAAGGGCCGCAACACGCGCCAGCAGCTCAAGTGGGACGACGTGCTGGCCGACGTGCAGGCGGCGCGCGACGCGGTGGCGGACGTGGGCAAGGTGGGCGTGGTGGGCTATTGCTTCGGCGGCTCGGTGGCCTGGCTGGCGGCCACAAGGCTCGAGGGCTTTGCGGCCTCGGTGGCCTACTACGGCGGCAACGTGGCGGATTTCGCCGAGGAGAAGCCGAAGGTGCCGGCGATGTTCCACTTCGGCGCCGAGGACAAATCGATCACGCCGGACAAGGTGGCGAAGGTCAAGGCGGCGCAGCCGAACGCGCCGCTGTTCGTCTATGAGAAGGCGGGCCACGGCTTCAACTGCGACGAGCGCGGCAGTTGGAACGAGCCGGCGGCGAAGCAGGCGCGCGAGCGCTCGCTCGAATTCTTCCGCAAGCACATCGGCTGACCGTTCCGCTCGGCCGAACGCAAAACCCCCGGGCCACAACCCGGGGGTTTATTGTTAATTAGCGATTGAACACGATCGAAGTTTCATTTGAAGACAATCCGCGATCGGGCGTACGATCTCGGCAACGCATAAAAACATGTTGCAGCGGGTAGGCAATGGCCATCGTCGAGGGTTTCAGTCATCTGACGGTTCTCGTCACGGACCTGGATCGTTCTGAGCGATTCTATCAGGACGTTTTCGGTCTTGACCTCATTGGCCGCGACCTGGTCGCCGAGGAATTCCCGAACTCGTTGCTGGCCATGAATACGCGGCAACGGGTCGTGCTGGTGCAGGTGCCCGAGGTCGAAGCGAACCGTCCGAACAGCAGCAGCATCCATCACGGATGGTATTTGACGCCCGAACAGTTCGCGCGCGCAGGAACGGCTCAAAGCCAGGGGATTCGATATCACGGATAGCCGCAAGGAGTTCCGCGCCATGGGCGAATACACCATGGACGTGTTCGATCCCGACGGCCACTGGTATCAGGTTCAGTCGATCGGCCCCGAGGCGAAAGCGATCATGACGGAGAACGTGGGCGAGATCGTCTGCGGCAAGGTCGACGACTATGCCGTCGGCGCCGTGAAGGCCTTCGTGAAGGGCAAGTTCTTTCTCATCCGCCACGAAGGTGGCTTTCTCGCGCTGTCGCGCTGGTGCACCCACATGAACGGGCTGCTCACGTGGAAGCAGGAGCATTGGCATTTCCACTGCCCGATGCACGGCGCGGCTTCCATATCCGGCGACGGTACGATCACGGTGCGGCCGGACGAAACAGTGGTTCGGAACGCGTTCGATCCCGCTCAACTGACCTCCGCGAGTGCGGCATGCGCCAAGGTTACGTGACCACGCCCAGTCTTACGCGCTGTTCGGCGCCCCTTCGTCGCCGAACCGCTTTCATGAATCCAACCGAAGATGCAGGAAAAAATGGCTGAACTTTACCCTTACCCACGGTTTTCCCTGGCGGAACGCGATCGGCGCTGGAGTGCTGTTCGCGCCCTCATGCGGGCGCAGAACATCGACGTCATCGTCTGTCCGAACAATACCGGCAACTCGACCGACTTTCAGGCCAGCTCTCGCTACCTCAGTCATGTGGGCGGCGGCGGCGACGCCGATATCGCCGTGGTATTCCCCCTGGAAGGAGAGGTGACGGCCATCGCCACCTCGGCCGTGCCGCGCTGGCCGACCGTGCAGGAGTGGACGAAGGACGTGCGCGAGGCACGCCGCCGCTATGGCAAGGTTACGGTCGAGCGTCTCAAAGAGCTCAAGGTGGACAAGGGGAGAATCGGCGTTTTCGGTCTGGCGGACGGCACGCGCACGCCGGAAGGGACCATTTCGCACGGCTTCTGGACTCAATTGACGGACGCATTCCCGCACGCGGAGATCGTCGATGCGGCGCCGATCCTCAACCAAGTGCGCTATGTCAAAGGCCAGGAGGAAATCGATGTCCTGAGCAAATCGATGGAGATCATCGAGAAGGGCATCGAAGCCAAGATCGAAGCCGCGCGTCCGGGCGCGAAGGATTGGGAAGTCTGGGCGGCGGCGCAGTCCGCCATGATGCGCAACGGCTCCGAAATGCCGGTGCATTGCAACTGGCTTTCAGGAAAGAATCCGGTCCGCACGCTGACACGGCCGACCATGCGGCTGCTCGAGCGCGGCGACCTCATCATCAACGAGCTCGAGGCATCGTGGATCGGCTACCGCTCGCAGGCCGTCCAGCCGGTCTTCGTGCAGACGGCGAATCCGGTCCATCAGGAGTTGATCAAGGTGCAACGCCAGGTCTTCGACGAAGTCATGGCTTACATGAAGCCGGGTGTGACCGTGGCGGCGCTGAAGGAATTCACCGAAAAGCTCGGCCGGCGGGCGGCGCCCACCAACGGCCCCGCGGCGAACGCGATCTGCAAGCTCACCATGCATGGGCGCGGTGTCGGCGACGACGGTCCGATCATCACCGACAGTGCCCGCGATCCAGAGCAGTTGGCCGTGGAACTGCGGGAGAATATGGCTTTCATCTTGAAGCCATCGGCGGAAACCGCCGATGGAATGCCGAAATCGATTTGCACCTGGGGCGATACGATCGTCGTGTCGCGTTCCGGCGGCCGCCGCCTGGGAAAAAGGCCGCACGATCTCGCGATAGCCGGCCAGTAGGTCCAATCGCTAAGGAAACCGTGTTCAACAGTCTTGCGCTATGATGTCATGGGGAATGTTCTATGGCATGCGGGAGGGGGAAGAGATGTCGGGGATCATGCTCTATCGGTTTTTCGTCCGTGTGGTTTTCTTCGGCAGCGTCGCCGTATCGACGACGGCCTTCGGCGCGAGTCTGCCGAACGCGACGGAGAAAATTCTCGCGCAGTTGAAACTCTCTCCCACCGTCCTGGACGGACTGGATCGAGAATTGACTGTGCCCATGGAGTGGATCGAGGGCGCGCGTAAGGAAAAGGTGCTGCGGGTTTCCGGCGTGTGGGACGCTGCTCAGGCCGCCGCGTTGAATGCCCCCTTTCAGGAACGCTACCCGTTCATCAAGGTGGAGTTTTCCGGCGGCAGCTTCAACCTGCGGGCGATACGGCCGCTCATCGCGTTGCAGGAAGGGCGCTATCTCACCGATGTCATCACCAGTTTCGGCGGCAGCGTGCATCGCTATCAGGAAGCGAATGCTCTCGAGGACATGCGGCCGCTTCCCAATTTCAAGAACCCGATCGACGGCACCGGCGACCAGGAGGGCGGCACCTGGGTCGGCATGCGGCTGCGTTACTGGTGCATGGCCTACAATACGAGCCTGGTGAAGAAGGACACCCTGCCGGAAACGTGGGACGATCTATTGACGAACACGAGCTTGCGGAACGGCAATATCGGCGTCGCCAACCGGCCGCAGCTCTGGCTACTCATGCTGTGGAACGCCCACGGCGAACAGTGGACGGTCAACTATATCGATCGATTCTTCCAGACCATGAAGCCGCAGCTCCGCAAGGAAGGCACCAACGCGCTGCTGGCTCTGAATGGCGCCGGCGAATTCCACGTGACGATACCGGCGGCGGAGTACGCCGCGAAGCTGGCGATGGACAAGGGCGTTCCCATCGCATGGCATTGCCCCGCACCGGTGCCGATCTCGGTTTCGCAGATGGGAATCCTGAAAGGCAATCCCCATCCGAACGCCGCGCGCCTGTGGGCCAATTGGTTCCTGAGCAAGGAAGGTCAGATCGCGCAACTCTTCGCCGATCAATCGCCACCGGCGCACCGCGATATGCAGACGGAGGCCTTCCTGCCGTTCCCCGACGAGATCAAGGGCAAGAAGACGGCACCGGCCGTGGAAGAGGAAGTTCAGGCGCTTTACGACGTGTGGAACAAATATTGGGACAAGGGCGGCGGCGCCCCGGCCAAACCTTAACCGACGGGGCAATGAGACGACGGGCGGGGAAGCGTGCGCGCGCTCTTGATCGTGATCTTACGCAAGCACATCGGTTGACCGTTCCGCTCAGCCGGATGCAAAAAACCCCCGGGCCTGTGCCTGGGGGTTCCTATGTCGGTCTGGATCGGGCGGGACGGTTCAGCGGCCCGCCACCTTGGCTGGCGTCATCAGCCGGGCCGCCTCGCGGAAATCCGCCAGAGCCCGCTCCTCGTCGCCCTTGGCCTGGTGGGCGTTGCCCCGCGCGGTGAACGCCTTGACGAAATTCGGATTGACGCGGATCGCCGCGTCGAAGTCGGCGATCGCGCGATCGTAGTTCTGCAGCCGGTAATGGGCGAGGCCGCGGTTGTGGAAGGAGATGAAATCCTCGGGCTCCAGCGCAATTACCCGGTCGTAATCGGCGATCGCACGCTCGAACTTCTTCAAGCTGTAATGGGTGACCGCGCGGTTGTAGAAGTGAATGGCGTTCTTGGGGTCGAGTTCGATCGCCCGATCGTAATCGGCGACCGCGCCGGCCGCGTCGCCCTTGCGCTCGTAGACGTTACCGCGGTTGCTGTAGGCCAGGGCGAAATCCGGTTTGATGCGGATCGCCTCGGTGTAATCGGCGAGCGCCTTCTCCAGTTCGTTCATCTCGTAGTGGGTCGCGCCGCGATTGAGCAGATAGGCGGTGTTCTGGCCATTCAATTGGATCGCGCGGCTGAAGTCGGCCACGGCGCGACCAAGATTGCCGTTGGAGCGGTGGGCGAGTCCGCGCGAACCATAGGCGGCTTCGTAGTCCGGCTTGAGGCGGATCGCGGCGTCGAAATCGACGATGGCCTGGTCGAAGGCGTGCATCGCCGCGTGTGCCGTGCCGCGCAGATAGAATCGCTCGGGGCGCTTCGGCTCGAGCAGAATGGCTTGGTTGTAGTCGGCGATGGCGCGCTCGATGTCGCCGCGCGCGCGATAAAGCGCGCCGCGGCCGTCGAAGGCATCGGCGAGCTTGGGATTGAGGCGGATCGCCGCGCTGTAGTTTTCGATCGCGCCGTCGAAGTCGTTGCGGGCGAACTGGAAGTTCGCGCGTCCGGTATAGATCGCCGCCACATTGGCGCTGATCTGCGCCGGTTGCGGTGTCACCAAGCCGGAGGTGGCGCATGACGACAGCAAAAGTGCGGCCAGGGCGGCCACGGCATGACGGGTGTGATTCGACACGGCATCCCCCTTGCTCTACGACTTTGGTACTATACCAAAACCTTTAGGGAAAGGTGAACGGGGGTCATTTTTTCCGTGGCAGGGACTGAGGGGGTGCCCCCCGGTGCCAACTACGGCAACGTTGCTCCAGAAGAGCCGATGAGTTCGGCGCGGAGCCGCCGGTGCGCTCCATTCCGTCGCGCCTCCCATCGCCCTGTGGCAAACGCGGAACCTGGGTGAAGGAATGGTGGGCGCTGAAGGGATTGAACCTTCGACCCCACCCGTGTGAAGGGTGTGCTCTCCCGCTGAGCTAAGCGCCCGTCCCATAAGGACGTATTCCCGGAAGGATAGAAGGGCCGAAGGGCCCTGCCGGACCGGCATGAAACCGGAAGGGCACCATATAAGGGTCGGCTCCCTGGCCTGTCAAGGAAGGCCCGGGAACCCGGTTGAGGCAGCAGCAGGAACACCCGAGCCGTCTCGGTCGTTTTCAAACGACGAAATTTTTGATTGCTGCCCAATATGCTTTAATTGATTGTGCGTTGAGCACGGCTCCGGCAGAGATGCCACAATCGAGCGTCAAACGGCGGTACCATGACAATTGGGCCCTGGTTGCTTTCGTTCAGTGTGCGATGCGTCCGGGATTGGGGTCGGCGCGACCGGGGGGCGGCCATGCGGGCCGGCAGTTTGCAATCGGCAACCCTGTTGTGGGCCGCCTCGGCGGTCCTGGCGCTGTGCGCCGGGACGGTCGCCGCCGCGCCGCCGGCTCCCGCCAAGACTCTCGGCCTCACCTACGAGGTCTATGCCGGCGGGCTTCACATCTTCACGTTCGATCTGGATCTGGTGCTGGAGCCGACGGGCTACCGGATCGCGGCCGAGGGCGGCACGCGCGGCATGACCAGCGTGTTTTACAAATGGGACGTGAAACTCGCCGCCGAAGGCGAGGCGAAGGCGCTCACCGGCAAGCCGGCGCTCGCCGAGCGGCTGCGGCCCGAGCGTTATGTCACCGTCAACACGGGCCGGCGGCAGCCCAAGACCATGCAATTGGCGTTCGATCCGACCGGCTCGTTTTCGGTCTTGCGCGATCCGCCCGATCCCGGGCCTGATCCCGGGGACGAAACGGAGGATCACGACGATCTGCCGTCGAAACTGCCCGCCGATATCGTCGACCCATTGAGCGCGGCATTGGTCGCGACGCAGAACCTGGCCAAGACCGGGCGCTGCGAACAGACCATCCCGGTGTTCGATGGCAAGCGCCGCTACAATCTGCTCCTTCATGATTCGGGCGTGGGCACCGTGCCGAAGAGCCGAACCTCGGTCTATGAAGGACCCGCGACGCTGTGCGGCTTCACCATGGAACGCATTTCCGGCTTCAGCAAAAAGAAGCGGCGCTACGCCAATCAGTGGGACGAGGACAAGGACGAACCGCCGACGCTATGGGTCGCCCGGGTGCGTGACGACATGCCGCCCGTGCCGGTGCGATTCACCGGCGCCGTGTCGCTCGGCAGCATCATCGTCCATCTGATCCGGGTGGAAGCGGGCACGGAGATCGCCAGCATGGATTTGCGCTGAGCACCGCTCGGGCGCTTCAGGGCCGCGGCAGTCTGTGGTGCAGTGCCCCTACCACGTCGGCCAGTCGATCCACCACCATATCGGCGCCCAGTTCGTGCGGCGGTATCGGCGAATAGCCATAGGTCACGGCGACCGTCGTCAGCCCGGCGGCGCGTCCCGCCAGGATGTCGTTGCTGCTGTCGCCT
This sequence comes from uncultured Rhizobiaceae bacterium, assembly GCA_964577835.1. Classification (GTDB taxonomy): domain Bacteria; phylum Pseudomonadota; class Alphaproteobacteria; order SMXQ01; family SMXQ01; genus CAVVYA01. The sequence continues at coordinate 4,850 of CAZOBN010000046.1, read as the reverse complement.
ACCATGGCCGCGGCGGCCGGCGCCACGCCGAGGTGGGCCAACAACCCGTGCACCGGCATCGGGTCGGGCTTCTTCGTCGGATAACTGTCGCCGCCGGCTACCGCCTGAAACCGGCCGGCAAGCCCGAGCTGGTCGAGGATGCGCCGAGTGGCATCGATCGGTTTATTGGTGCACAGCGCCAGCGCGATTCCTCTGTGCGCCAAATCCGCCAGCGTCTCGCGCGCGCCGCCGTAGAGCGCCGAGGGCGGCATCCCGGCATAGGCATCCCGCACAGCCCCGACCGCGCGGTCGAGGGCTCCATCGGCGAGCGGCGCGCCGGTCGCCACCAATGCGCGCTCGGTCAGCCGGACGATGCCGTCGCCGATCATGGCCGTGACTTCGCGATGGCTGAGATGCCGGCGGCCCAGACTGTCGAGGGCGCGGTTGAGCGCCGCGCGCAATTCGCCGGCGCTGTCGATGAGCGTGCCGTCGAGGTCGAACACGACGGCGCGGATCGACGCGCCGGAATGTTCGTCGCCAGCGGAAGAGGGGCGCACGGCGGTCTGTCGCGGCCGGTGGGGGGATTGGGACATCGCGGAACTTTACGAAACGTTAGCCTGGATCCGGTAACAACTGTAACAACAGTTGACTTGGCCTAGCACTGGGCTTTATGGCAGTTTCAGCGCCGGCGACAACGGCATGTTCGACGCTCGCTGATACAGGCATCAGATCGACCGGGTTGTAGTGAAGCGTCCGACCAAAGCAAAGCGAAAAGCATCCTCCCGCGCGCCGGTGCGCGCCCGGCCGACGCCGCGCGTTGCCTCGTCTGTGGCGCCGCGGCCGCGCGCCGTCGTTATTCTCGCCGCGGGCCAGGGCACGCGGATGAAATCCGACCTGCCCAAGGTGCTCCATCCGGTGGCCGGCGTGCCGATGGTCCAGCACGTGCTGGCTGGGGCGCGGTCCCTGGGTGCCGAGCGCACGGTCGTCGTGGTTGCGCCCGGCATGGATTCGGTCGCCAGGGCCGTCAAGCCGGCGGCCACGGCGGTACAGAAAAAGCAGCTCGGCACGGGCGACGCGGTCAAGGCGGCGCGCAAGGCGCTCGCGGGCTTCGACGGCGATGTCGTCGTGCTGTTCGGCGACACGCCGCTGCTGCGTCCGGCGACCATCGAGGCGGTGTTGAACGCGCTCGCCGACCAGCCTGGGAAGGGCAAGGCGTCGGCGCGGACGGCCGAGGTGGCGGTCGCTGTGCTCGGTTTCCGCCCTGAGGGAGGCAATGAATACGGCCGGCTGGTGACCAAGCCCGGCGGCATGCTCGAGCGCATCGTCGAATTCCGCGACGCGACGGCGAGGGAGCGCGCCATTCCACTGTGCAACTCCGGCGTCATGGCGGTGCGCGGCCGATATCTGTTCGATCTGCTCGACGGCATCGAGGCGAACAACGCCAAGGGCGAATATTATCTCACCGACATCGTCGCGCTCGCCCGCAAGCGGGGGCTACGCGCCCGCGTCGTCGAAGGTGCCGCCGAGGAACTGCTCGGCGTCAACTCGCGCGCCGACTTGGCGGTGGCAGAGGCGGTCACGCAGCAGCGCCTGCGCGCGGCGGCGCTCGCCGATGGCGCGACGCTGATCGATCCGTCCACGGTCTATTTCAGCGCCGATACGAAGATCGGCCGTGACGTCACGATCGGCCCCAACGTGTTCTTCGGTCCCGGCGTCACCGTCGGCGACCGCGTCACCATCCGGCCCTTCTGCCATATGGAAGGCGCCACCATCGGGCCGAACTGCATCATCGGCCCGTTCGCCCGGCTGCGGCCCGGCGCCGAACTCGGCGCCGATGTGCATGTCGGCAATTTTTGCGAGATCAAGGCGGCGCGCATCGAGGACGGCGCCAAGGTCAACCACCTCTCCTATATCGGCGACTCGCGGGTCGGGCGCGGCACCAACATCGGTGCCGGCACCATCACCTGCAACTACGACGGCTACGATAAGCATCTGACCGACATCGGTGCCGGCGTCTTCGTCGGCTCCGACGTGGCCTTCGTTGCGCCGGTGACCATCGGCGACGGGGCGGTGATCGGCGCCGGCTCGGTCGTCACGCGCGACGTGGCGGACAACGCCCTGGTGATCACGCGGGCCGAGGAACGGCAGGTCGCCGAAGGCGGCGCGCGCTATCGCGCCCGCAAGCAGGCGGGCAAGCAGAGCAAGAAGGGCTAGCGGAATATGTGCGGCATCGTCGGAGTGGTGGGACGGCGCGATGCGGCGCCCTTGCTCATCGAGGGACTCAAGCGGCTCGAATATCGCGGCTATGACTCCGCCGGCATCGCCACGCTGCAGAATGGCAAGATCGACCGCCGCCGGGCCGAGGGCAAGATCGTCAATCTCGAGACGCTGATCGGCCAGAAACCCTTGCCGGGCAGCACCGGAATCGGCCATACCCGATGGGCGACCCATGGCGTGCCGAGCGAGGCCAATGCGCACCCGCATGCCAATGGCCGCGTCGCCGTGGTGCACAACGGCATCATCGAGAATTACCAGGAGCTGAAAGAGGAGCTGCGCGGCCTGGGTCACGGCTTCGCCAGCCAGACCGACACCGAGGTCGTCGTCCATCTCATCACGCATTTCCTCGAGAAGGGCCAGGAGCCGGTCGCGGCGGCGACCAGCGCCATCGGCCGGCTGCACGGCGCCTTCGCGCTGGCCATCATCTTCGCGGGCGAGAACGACCTGATGATCGCGGCGCGGCGCGGCAGCCCGCTCGCCATCGGCTACGGCGAGGGCGAGATGTATCTCGGCTCCGACGCGCTGGCCCTGGCGCCGTTCACGCGCCGCATCGCCTATCTCGCGGAGGGCGACATCGCCGTGCTGGATTGCCGCGGCGTCACCGTGCGCGACGAGAAGGGCCGTCCGGTGAAGCGCCCGGTCAAGCAAGCCGCCGAGTCCGGCCAGAACTACGGCAAGGGCAATTTCCCCCACTTCATGCTCAAGGAAATCTACGAGCAGCCGACCGTGATCGGCGATTCCTTGCGCAGCTTCCTCACGCCGGACAGCGGCATCAAGCTGCCGCACCTGCCATTCGACTTCGCCGCCATTCCGCGTGTCAATATCGTCGCCTGCGGCACGTCCTTCCACGCCGGCCTGACCGCGCGCTATTGGCTGGAGCGCATCGCCGCCCTGCCGGTCGATGCCGATATCGCGTCCGAGTTCCGCTACCGCGACGCGCCGTTGCCCGACGGCGGGTTGGCGTTGTTCATTTCGCAGTCCGGCGAGACGGCCGACACCCTGGCCGCCATGCGCCACGCCAAGGCCAAGGGGCAGTCGACGCTCGCCGTCGTCAATGTGCCGGAAAGCACCATGGCGCGCGAAGCCGATGCCACGCTGCTGACCCATGCCGGACCGGAAATCGGCGTCGCCTCGACGAAGGCCTTCACCACCCAGCTCACCGTGCTCGCCGCATTGGTCATCGGCGCGGCGCGCGCGCGCGGCACGATCGACGCGCAGCAGGAGGCGCGTCTCACCGCCAGCATCGCGGAAGTGCCGGCGCTCGCCGCCCAGGTCCTCAACCATGACGCGGCGATCAAGGAGCTGGCCGGCGAGATCATGGCCGCCCAGACCGTGCTCTACCTCGGCCGCGGCACGGGCTACCCGGTGGCGCTCGAAGGCGCGCTCAAGCTCAAGGAAATTTCCTACATCCACGCCGAGGGCTTCGCCGCCGGCGAGATGAAGCACGGCCCGATCGCCCTGATCGACAAGAGCGTGCCGATCATCGTCATCGCGCCGTCCGACCGCTTTTTCGAGAAGACCGCTTCGAACATGCAGGAGGTCATCGCGCGCGGCGGCCGGGTGATCTTCCTGTCGGATGCCAAAGGCATCGCGAAGCTCGGCAGCATGGCGGCGGCGACCATCGAGATTCCGACCGTGGATCCATTCGTGGCGCCGATCCTCTACACCATCCCGGTGCAACTGCTCGCCTACCACGTCGCCGTGCTCAAGGGCACCGACGTGGACCAGCCGCGCAACCTCGCCAAATCGGTGACGGTGGAGTAGGCCGACGCTCATCGGCCGCGGGCGCTTGCAATTCCATCGCTTCTATGACCATCTGCCGCCCCGGCAAAATGGTTATCTTAAGAATCTCTTAAGCAAGATCCCTCATAAGTTAACGCATAAACGGCAGGCACATCGCTGGCAAGCCCGTCAGATATGCGCCCTGCGCGCAGAGCAAGCTCCGATGGCAATTGCGGTTCAGTCCTGGTGGCGTCCTCAGCGTCTGCACCAAGTTCTCATGGCTGCGGGCGTGCTTCTCATCTCCTTGGTCGTGGCCATCGTGGTGGGCGGCAGTATATGGCTCCACGAGAGAACCTTGGGGGACGCGGAAAGCAGTCTCGCGCAACTCACGCTGGTCATCGCCGAACAGGTCGAACGTTCGTTGGAGTCCGCCGATGGCGTGCTTCAATCCACGCTGAACCGCATCGCCGACGCTGACCTTGACGACCCGGAAACCCGCAATCATATTCATGCATATCTCAGGCAGCAGTCGATCAATCTGCCGCAGGCCCGATCCTTCCTGGTGGTTGACGAGAACGGTGAGCGAGTCATCGACTCGCAGAATGAAATTCCTCCTCCCCTGAATTTCAGCAAGGGCGATGCCTTCCTGTATTTGCGAGACAATCCGACGGCTGCCGGAGTCTATGTCAGCATACCGGCGATGAGCCGGGCGAGGGGAGATTGGTATTTCAGTCTTTCGCGGAGTCTGAAGGGTTCGGATGGCATGTTCGGCGGGATGCTTACCGCATCCATCGACATGAGCTACTTCACGAATTTCTTCAAGGCTGCTCTGGTCAGCGAGAATTCTTCAATCTCGCTCGCCCGTCTCGATG
>CAZOBN010000045.1:0-23703 GCA_964577835.1 uncultured Rhizobiaceae bacterium | reverse complement strand
TGGGGGAGGGTTAGGGTGGGGGGTGATGCAGGCATCGGTGATTCCGAGTACTAGGGACTCAGTGGGCACGAACCGCGCTACCGGCGGGCCGATGCGCGCGCGACGGCTCAGCCGGTGTCGCCCAATGGCTTGCCCGCAGGAAACCGGAAAAGCACAGCAGACTCCAAAGAATGGGCGCGTGGTCGCGCAGGCCCGAGCGATGTTGGGCCAAAAGGCTGGCGATATGATCCATATCGAAGATGCCGGCGTCGGCGAGCGCCGGGTCGGTGAGAGCGGCGTGAATGCGCGGGTAAAGCGGTCCGCGGAACCAGCGCGCGATCGGCATGGAGAAGCCCTGTTTCGGCCGATAGAGAATATCGTCCGACACGTAAGGCCGCAGGGCGCGCTTGAAAATGTGCTTGCCGGTCGCGCCATTCAGCCGGAAGTCCGGCGGCAGGCCAGCCGCCCATTCGACGATGCGATGATCGAGCAGCGGCACGCGCACCTCGAGAGAGTAGGCCATGCTGGCACGATCCACCTTGGTCAGGATATCGCCGGGCAGATAGGTCTTGAGGTCCGCATATTGCGCCTGAGACAGCGGATCATCCGTGCCCGAGCGGGCGAAAGCCTCGGCGAGGTGGATCGAGGGATGATAGCCCTGCATATCCCGGCGCATGCGGTCGCTATAGAGATGCGGCCGAATCCCATCGCCGACCACCGAGACACTGGAGAAGAACCCGGCGACCGGGTCGAGGGCGAGTTCCTGGAAGGTCGTCTTGGCGCGCAGAAAGCGCGGCGCCCAGTCGAGTTTGGGATAAACCTTCGCCAAGGCGCCGAACAGCGGTGAGCGGATGGCGGCCGGAACCGAACGGCGGATGCGCTCCTCGCGGGAATGCCACAGATAGCGCCGGTAACCGGCGAATAGCTCATCGCCGGCGTCGCCGGAGAGCGCCACGGTCACGTGTTCCCGGGTCATGGCGCAGAGCTGCAGGGTCGGCAGGGCGGAGCTGTCGCCGAACGGCTCATCGTAGATCCCGCCCAATCGATCGACCAGGTCGAAGGACTCCGGATTCACCTCGCGCGATCTGTGCTTGGTGTTGTAGCGGGTGGCCATGGCCGTGGCATAGGGCGACTCGTCGTGATCGCGCTCGCCGAACGAAATCGAGAAGGTGTTCACCTGATCGGGCGCGACTCCGGCCATCATGGCGACGACGCCGCTCGAATCGACCCCGCCCGACAGGAAAGCGCCGAGCGGCACGTCGGCGATGGTCTGGCCCTTCACGGAATCGCGCAGCAGCGCGATGAGCTCTTCGCCCGCGCTCTCTTCGGTCACAGTCGCCCGCGGCGCGAAGCGCACGTCCCAATAGGACTGCGGCGCCACGTGGTCTGTGCGCCCCCGCACCAGCCGAAGGCAATGGGCGGCAGGGAGCTTTTTGATGTCCCGGTATATCGAACCCGGCTCGGGCACGTAGCCATAGGCGAAGTAATCGTCCACCGCCCTCGGATCGAGCGCGCGCCGAATCGCCGGATTGACGAGCAGCCCTTTGAGTTCGGAGGAGAAGAGGAACAACCCGTTGTCCAGCATCGTATAGTACAGCGGCTTTTCACCGAGCCGGTCGCGCGCGACAAAAAGGGTCTGCTGGCGCTCGTCATGGACGGCGAAGGCGAACATGCCGCGCAGCCGCTGCAGGCAGGCTTCGCCCCACTCCTCCCACGCATGGACGATGACTTCGGTGTCGCAATGGGTGCGGAAGCGATGGCCGCGATCGGTCAGTTCGCGGGCGAGCTCGTGGAAATTGTAGATCTCGCCGTTGAAGACGATGGCGACGGACTCGTCCTCGTTGAACATCGGCTGATAGCCGCCGGCGAGATCGATGATGGCAAGGCGCCGATGGCCCAACCCGACGCCTGGCGCGACGTGGAAGCCGGCGCCGTCCGGGCCGCGATGGGCCAGCGCCGTCGTCATGCGTTCGAGCAGGGAACGATCGATCGTACGCCGCTCGCGCGTATCGAAAATACCGGCTATCCCGCACATCCAGTGTGTCCTGTCAGCGCGCGGCCGCTTGGCGCAGATAGGCGCTCAGATCGACATGGCGCAGCAGATCCTGGATCCGCGCTTCCGCTTCCGGTTCCGTGTCCTGGACATCGGCGGCGATCACGATCACCGCCGCTTGCGGATAGCCGGTCAGCAGGGTACCGCGCGCACCGAGCAGCTTGGCGCCCAGCGAGCTCGCGGTAAGATTCTGGTCGACCCAGTAGAAATACCACGCGACACGGCGATCGTTCCCCGTGGTCAGGATCTGCTTGGAGACTGTCATGGGCTGGCCATCGACAGTGGCCCTGGCGCTGCCCGTGGATGCCCGCTTCCACCGGGTTTCGTCCTCGATGCGGTTCTGCGCGCTGATGATCTTCCCACCGTGCCGCTGCGTGGTGAAATAGGCGATATAGAGGTGAGCCTCGCCTTGCGGCGAGGCATAGGTCTGGCTCAACTCGCCATCGGCGCCGCCGAAGGTCGGGCGCCAGCCGTCGCCCGGGGCCGCGCTCGCCCGCCAGCCGCCGCCCACCGCCAGGACCGGCAAGGATACCGGGTGAGGCGGATTGCGATATTCGAGCCAATAGGCATAGGCCGGACCCGCGGCGGAGACGAGAACGGCGCCGACGCCGACGATGAGAGCGGCCGTGACCGTCCACGGCGGCGCCGCTTCAGGTGACAGGGCATGGCGCGGCCGCACCTCGTCGCTATCGCGGAACTTCAGGCCGACCCACATCATGCCGAACATGATGGCGACGAAGAACCCCCAGCCGTAGACGATGTGGTCCACGCCCGCCGCCAGCTTGCCGTCGCTGGCATAGGCAATCATCACGATGCCGAACGCCCGGAATCCGTTGGCGATGATCGGCACGATAAAAGAGAGCACGATGAAAATCGTCCGCTTGCGCCAACTGCTATACATCAAATAGGCAAACAGGGAGCCGAAGGCGACGTTCGCGATGAGGAAGCGCAAGCCCGCGCAGGCCTCCGCGACCTCGAACAACTGATTGGGGATACGAATGAAGATGCCGTCCCACAAGACCGGGATGTTGACCATCCGCAGGCCGGTGACCACGAACGCGGCGGTGAAATCCTGCAACTTGGGCACGAGGAATTCGCCGGTCGGGACCAGGAAAAACAGATAAATCATCGGAAACAGGATCTTCAGGAAGACCCGCCAACCCACCAGGGCGAGAACCAGTCCCTGGATCATGGCAACCAGCGCGAACTGCTGGACCTCGAGGACGCTCATCGCGTTGCCGAACAGCGCCATGGCGCTCAATCCGAAAATCGCGACCAGCGGCAAGGCCGTCGGCTGTGGAACCATCTCCGCAAAGACATAGCGCCGTTCCCACAGGAGATAGGCGACGATGAGCGGGATGAGGAAGCTGTGCATATAGGATGGGGATACGTACCAGACCGTCACCGCCGCGACGCTGATCGGCCAATAGACCGCGATGATCGCCGCCGTGCCAATTGCGAGCAGCAGAGCGGTCATCCGCCATTCGGCGCTGAAGGCGTGAAACTTAGGCGGTGCCATTGCGGCGCCTGACGCGCTGCTTAGATCGCACGTGCTCTCCACCATCATTCGCTCCTCGCCTTGCGCGCCGGTGGGCATTGTCACTCTCCAGAAGCCTTCGCCAGGCTGGCGTCCGACGAGGCGCCGCCCAAGAGTTCATCGAGACGAGCGAAGCTGCGGCCCCAGCCGTAGCTTTCCCGCGCACAGGCCGAGACGGCGGTGGCCAGCGCCGCCGGCCCCTTGCCGTCCAAGATCCGCGCAATAGCAGCCGCGAATTCGTCGGGCGAATGGGCCTGCGCCAGGTATTTGGCGGCTTCCGGCCCGATGCCCTCGAGCGCCGCCGGCGAGGCCACGATCGGCCGCCCCATCGCCATGGCTTCCAGCACCTTGTTCTGAATGCCTCGGGCGACCCGCAGCGGCGCCACGGCAGCCGCGGCATGGGCCAGATAGGGCCTGACGTCGGGCACCCGTCCCGTCACGGTGATACGCGGGTCCTGACCGAGCGCCTGTACCAGCGGCGAGGGATTGGAGCCGACGATGAAGAACCGCAGCCGACTGTGACCGGCCAGCAGCGGCATGACCTGCCGGGCGAACCACGTCACCGCGTCCACATTGGGCCAGTAGTCCATGGCGCCGGTGAAGACGATCGGCAGGTCGCCGACGGCATAGGGATTGTCGTAGGGCCGGCGGGGATCGAAGTAGTCGCAATCGACGCCGTTGGCTACCGCATGCACCCGGCCGACAGATTCGGGCGCGAGCCGACGGAACAGGTCCGCTTCCGCTTCGGAGACGAACAGCGTCGCATCGAAGGCGCGCGCAATCTTGCGTTCCGAGGACAGCAGCGCCGATGCCTCGCGCGCGAATGCCGCATTCAACGGCCAACGGCGCCTGGCGGCGTATTGGCGCCATTTGTCGGAATCGACGTCGACCATGTCGACGATCCGGCGCATGCCATCGGCCTTCGACGTCATGACATACGGCGCCATGGCGGAACAATAGGCGAAAGCGACCGCAGGCCGGTATCGGCAAATCGTATCGTCGACCCACGATTGAAGCTGGCGGTGATGGAAATAGGCAATCGACAATGCGCCGCCGCGCAGCAGGCTTAAGCCGCCGCGCAGCATCGCAGCGCGTTTGTCGAGCCGGATGACACGGTGGCTGGCGCAATGGGCCGCCACGGTCTCGATATACTGCCGGTCGTGGTCGTCGTCGATGAAGCAGCCGAGATGCACGCGGAAGTGCCGGACGAGATGCTGAAAGATATGCCAGGAGCGGATCTTATCGCCCTTGTTGGGCGGATATGGCAGGCGATGGGCGAGGAAGAGGAGGTCCTGCATGGTCGTCAGCCGAGATTGCGAACGATATAGGGACCCAGTGTGTTGGCGACGGGTAGTGGAAGCCGCTTCCAGGTGGCGATCATCAACCGGTATTTGGGATTGAGCGGATTGTGGTCCGGAATACTGTCGCTGCGCCGCAGCCGGTACTCGTAATGCAGTGGAGCCGGCGTGAAGCCCCAGTTCTTCTTGAAGGAGAACGCGCCCGTACCCTTCTTGCTGCGGCCGAAATCGAATACGCGGTAGCCCGCCTGCCCCGCGCGTCTCATGAGATCCCAATACATCAAGTCGTTGGCGCCGAGCTTGCGCGCGTCGAACGTGCCCCCACCGTAGTACGGCAACACTTCGTCGCGAAAGTAGAAGCTCAGAACACCCGATACCGCGTGGCCGTCCTTGCGGATGCACAGCAGCTCGCAATCCTTTCCGAACACCCGCTTGAGGTTGCGAAAATAGCGTTTGGAAAAGACTGGCGTGCCCAGGTTGCGCACGCTTTCCGCATAAACCCGGTAGACGCCGTCCACCGAGTCTTCGACCACGGCGTCCAAGCCGTTGCCGAGGCTCTGGCGGACAACCGCGCGCTGCTTGCGCGGGATCGCCTTGAGATTGCTTTCGGGATCTTGTTCGATCGCGCGCCGGAACGTGAAGTAGAGATCGTCCTTGCACGGCCAATCGGCGCGCGCCGGCTCGCGGCTGCGGTACTCGAGATAGTCCACATCGAGCCGGTCGCTCAGCGCGACGGCATAGGCATCGAGCAGATCGTGGCTCGCGAGGTCGTCGCCGACGGGTCCGCCATAGACGCCGAAGGGAATCGACACGAGCGCGCTGCCGAACAGGCGGCTTTTCATGTGAACGAGGGGAAGCACGCCGGTGATCTCTCCCGCGCGCTCGATGAAGACGTAGTAAGTCTTGTGCGCGAAGCTGTCCTCGATCACCGATTTCCAGCCGACGCGGTGAAAGAAGGTCGCCGCCGGGTTCTTGGCGACGTAGCTGTCCCAGCGCGCGTGATCGCCCGCCGTTAGTTCCTTGACAAGATGCTGTGCGGCATCGGCGTTCACGGACTCACAGCCTTTTGTCCGAGGAAGACCCGATCCATGCGATCCCATCGGAAATCGGACAACAGGCGCGACAGCCGCGCGGCCATGCGTCCGAGATTGGTGTAGTGGCGGAATCGGGTGCGAAACGAGACTTGCGTCTGGCGCGGCTGACCGGGATCGATTTCCCACGGATGGAAATAGAAGATGCAAGGCCGCCGGTCTGCCTTGTTCACCTGGCGGAGCTGCCAGCGCGACACGCCATAGGGCAGCAGCCGGAAATAGCCGCCGCCGCCGCAGGGCAGATTCTGGCCGAACAGGCGCACCGTGGTGACCGGGCATTCCCAGAAGCCGGCGAGACCGTCGGGCTGATAGGCGAAGCGCGGCGCATCCGGCATGCCGTAAAGGTCGTGCCGGATCGGATAGATGCTCGAGCTGTAACGGTAGCCAGACTCAGCCAGCTCCTTGTGCGCCCAGAGGTTTTTGGCCCCGATCGAAAAGCTCGCGGCGCGATAGCCGGTCACTTCGACGCCGCCGATGTCCTCGAGAAGGCGCTTGGTGCGCGACACGTCGTCGCGAAACTGCGCAGGCGTTTGCGAATCGGCGCGGACGTGGGCCATGCCGTGGCTCGCAAGCTCATGGCCCTCGGCCACGATCCGCCGCACCATCGGCTTGTAGCGGTCGGCGATCCAGCCCAGGGTGAAGAACGTGGCCTTCTGGTCGGCGTCCGACAACATGCCAAGGATGGCATCGACATTGCGCTCGATGCGGCATTCCTGCTCGGCCCACCCATCGCGGCCGAACACGCCGGCCAAGGCCTGGACCTGGAAATAATCCTCGACGTCGATGCTCATCGCATTGACCAGGCCGCGAGCGGGCGACGGACCGCGCATTGCCCCCTGTTCGCAAGACTTGTCGGCAAGAGGCTGGGCGCTCATGTCAAAGCCTCTCGATCAGCTTACTCATGATATTGACTGTCTGCTGCAGCTTGCGGTCGTGATCGCCGAATTGCGCCTCGAGCGTATCCATGCGGCGGGTGAGATCCTCGACTTGACGGGGATCGGCGCCACGCGAGGCCACGGCTGTCGGCCGGCTCGACAAATCTATCTTGGGTAAGGGCGCATTCGCAGTGTCGCCGGAGTTGTACAACTCTTGCGCCAGTTCCTCGGCAACCTGGTCGACCATGACCGGCTCGATGGTGTGGCGGCTCTCCAGGCAGCCGAACAGCAGCAGGCGGGAGGCCAATGTATTGATCTTACGCGGCACGCCATCGGTGCGCTGATAGATCGCTTCCATCGTACCCGGCGCAAACGCCGGATCGTGCTGCCAGCCCGCGGTCATGAGACGATGCTCGATATAAGCCTTGGTCTCTTCCTGGTTGAGCGGACCCAGATGATAGGAGGCGATGACCCGCTGGCGCAGCTGCTCAAGGTCCGGGCTCGACATGATCGGACGAAACTGCGGCTGGCCGATCAGGAAGCTCTGCAGCAGGGTCTGCGTGCCGATCTGGAAATTGGACAGCATGCGCAGCTCTTCGAGCGAACGCACGGAAAGGTTCTGCACCTCGTCGACCACGAGCAGCGCGCGGCGGCCGCTGGCATGGACGTTGCGCAGGAACGCCTCGATGCGTTGCAGCAGAGTCGCTTTTTCCACCCCTTCGGAGGGAATGCCGAACGCGCCCGCGACCAGGCGCACGGTGTCATCCGCGTCCATTTGGGTGGTGACGATTTTGCCGGAAACGAGCTGCTTCGGATTGAGCGTCTCGAACAGCTTGCCGACCAACGTCGTCTTGCCGGCGCCGACTTCGCCGGTGATGACGATGAAGCCCTCGCCTTGGGTGAGGCCGTAAGTGAGATAGGCCATCGCCTTTTGATGGCCAGTGCTGCCGAAGAAGAAACTCGGGTCAGGCCCGAGTTGAAAGGGCAGACGGCGAAGCCGATAAAATTCGGTGTACATTGGGGGACCTAAAAGATCTTGCGCACGCCTACCGTGACGACATTCTCCCGCAAGTCACCTTGGGCTGCATTGGAATTACGATAGATAAAATTATAATCCAACGAACCCGTCAAAGTTTCGTTAAAGGAATAGCGAAGACCCGGTCCCCCCCGGAACGTATGGTCTTCGCGCGGTTCCCCATTCACGACAACGGATCCGAATTCGCTGTCGGTATAAGTCAGGCCAAAGTTGAACCCGAGCAGCGGCGTCAGTTCGCGGCCCCACCCCAAAATAAGCCCATTCGTCGTCTGCGTGGCGAGAGCATTCTGCGATTCGCGCATTTCACGATAGGCTTCGGCCGAGAACGAATTGCGGTACATCTCCGTCGTGAAACGCAGCGTGTAACGCTCCTGCAGGAATGCGGCGTTGGACAGGCCAAATGCCGAATTCTCCGGCTGAAAGCCCTGATTGGAGCGGGTGTCGATGAAGTTGCCGTACTGATCCGTCCCGAGATAGGACAGGTTATTGGCATAGAGCGACTGCGACGTCTGAATGTCGCGGGTATAGGCGAAATCCAGACGCGATGCCGGACCGACGAGGTAAGAGGCGTCGCCCGTGAAATAGTTCGAGTTGAACCGGTGATTCCACAACACCCGGAACGTCGAACGCGGCCCGGGGTTGACCCGCACACCGGCATTGCCCATGACGCCGTTCGGCTCGTCGCGCAGCGTCTCGTCCTCGATTTTCTCGTAGCCGATGCTGCCGAGAAGGATGAGGTAGCGGTTCAGCGCGTATTCCGGGGAGAACGCCGCGGAACGGCGCGAGCTGTCGCGCGCTGGACCGCCGAATTGCGCGGTATTCGCCGGCGTCGCGGAGGAATTGTTGGAGGCCTTCGTTTCCGAGGCATTGAGCGCGGCGGTCCAGCGGAAGCGCATAAAATCGCTACCGCTGGTCAGGCTTTCCGAAATTGAGTTCGTCGTCGTGCTGCCGGCCGCGCCGCCCGAGATCGCCTGATTGAAACTGTACCTCAGTTCCGAATCGGCGAAGCTTGCGAACCGGTTCCTGAGATAGGGACTGAGGCTGTACGTCTTGACGGTGCGCGTGTTGGTATTCGAGGTGTCGCCTTCGGGGGTCGCCGACTGCGCGCCCGTCGGATCCACGATCGCCTGGAAAATTGCCGCGCGCGCATCGAAGAACAGCAGTTCCGGGATCAGCTCGGCCGTGCCGCCGCCCAGCAGGTTGTGCCGCAGGCCGTCGAGGTCGGAATTGTCGAAGTAGTGGGTGCCGGTGACCGCGTAGTCGAAATTGAGGTTGAGCCGCGTGCCGGTGGCCGAAACCGAGACGGCGGGCGTCAGTGATGTAAACGTATCGGCCTTTTCGGTGCCCGGCGCCCCATGCCGGACATTGTCGGTGAAGGACTGCTTGGCGGTGAGGCTCGGAATTATCACCCATTCCTCGGCCGCCGCAGGCACCGCCAGTCCGAACACGGTCTGCGCCACGAGGCCGATCAGCAGGGACGCGCCGGAGAGATGGGTCGTGGCTTGCACGTAATCGTGAAAAGTGCCGGATGGCTTCTTGGGTGAGACGGAAACCGATCGGCTCATCGTCCCGGATACCCATAGTAGGTGCCGAATTGCGCCTTGCCCAGCCATGGACGGCTCTTGTTCAGCACGAGATTGACATTCTCGCAGCCTTTGACGTGCGACAAGGCTTCTTCCACGGCGCGGCGGCTGGTCACTTCGGATTCGACGACAAAGACCATCTGACCGACGTGGAGCGCCAGCACCCCAGGCTCCGAGCTGGCGAGGATCGGCGGCGCATCGAAGATCACCACCCGGTCGTTGTAACGCCGGGCAATGTCTTGGACCAGGCCGGCCATCTTGCGGCTGGCGAACAGCTCCGTCGATTGCACGTGCGGCCGGCCGGCGGGGATGAACGACAGGTTCTCGATTTCAGTGCGCAGGATGACGTCGGACAGGTCGAGGTCGTCGTCGGTCAGCACGTCGATGAGGCCTTTGCCCGTCTCGATGCCGAGCATGCGCGGCAGCGAGGGATTTTTCACATCGGCATCGATCAGCAGAACGTTCAGGTTCTGCTCCGAGGCCATGCTCATCGCCAGGTTCAGCGATACGAAGGTCTTGCCTTCGCCCGGGCGGGCGCTCGTCACCATGATCAGGTGGTTGTTGCCTTGCGCGAAGCCGACCGCTTCACCGAATGCCTTGAGCAGGAGCGGCCGCTTGATGATGCGGAATTCTTCGGCGATCTGTGTGGTTTCGGGTGTCTTCGGCGTGATCACGCCGAGCCGGCGCAGACGATCGAGATCGATCACGACCTGCTTGCTGGTGCGTGGCGCCGGCGTCGGGGGAAGCGGCACGGCCGGAAAGTCGCCCGGACCCGGCATAAAACTCTGGGGCTGCGTCGGCAGAACAGGCGAATGCTGCGCCGGCGCGGGCTGGCCCGGCGCCGGCGCAGGCTGCACCTGTGCCGTTTGACCGGTTTTCGCCAACCGCTCTGTCGCACGCTTGATGAGATCAATCGACATGATGACCGCTAAAATGCTGATCGGAGAAGGTCGAAGGCACGCTGAACGCCGTTCGCCAGATCGTCGAAACGAATGTTCCGCGCGTTGAGCGACAACAGCGACCGCGGGTTCGGCATCACGATGGCTATCATCAAGAGGCCATAGAGCATCAGCAATCCGACCATAGCGCCGCTGAAGCTCATGACTTCCCGCACCTGATGGCGTGGTGAGGCGCTGCCGACCCAGGACACGCTGCCGATGACATTCAGGCGCAGCGCGTCGCACAGTTGCTGAGCGCTCGAGAATGCGTCGGCCATCTGCGCGTGGACGAATGCGACGACGATACCGCCGGCGAGACCGGCCAGCAGAACCCCGGTCAACAGCAGCGGCCGATTGGGGAAATTCGCTTCCGCGGGCACGAATGGCGGGTCGATGACGCGGAACTGGACCTTATCGGCCTTGGCATCGACATCCTGCGACAGCCTGGCCGACTCGCGGCGCGCCAAAAGCTCTTCATAGTTCTTCTTGATCACGTTGTAGTCGCGATCCAAGCCGAGCGCCTGGGCTTCGATCTCGGGCGAAGTACGCGCCAAATCCTCGAGGCGAGCGAGCTCTGTCCTTTGGCTGCTGCGGCGCCGCTCCAAAGTCTGGACCTGGCTTTCCGCATCGATCAGCTTCAGCCGGATCTGGTCATACAGCGGGTTCGCGACACGCTGCGCCACGGCCCCGGACCGACGGGAACTGGCAGGAGCCGTGCCTTGCGCACTCTTCTGCTCCATCAGCTCGTCGAGATACCGTCGTGCTTCCGTCACATCCGGATGCTGGTCCGTGAACTTGAAGCGGAGCAGGGTGAGTCGCTGACGGGCCTCGTTGATGTCTTTGTCGAGAACGGCGGCCGGATCGCCATTGCGATCGACCACCACGGGAACGCCATCGACCTGGAGATACTGCGGTGTGTTCTTCATTTCCTTGTTGATCGAATCCCGTTTCGCGACAGCGTCCTCGATCTCGCCTTCGATCTGGATCATGCGACCCCGCGCAGCCTCGAGCCGCGTCGCGACGGTGCCCGCCTGCGCCAGCATGCCGGGATGCTCGCGCTTGAACTCGGCCATGCGCGCTTCCATCGCCTTGAGCTGTTTCTCGTATTCGGCGACCTGGTCATCGATGAACCGGCGGGCCTTCTGGATATCCTGGCGGCTCGCGCCCAGATTGCTTTCGATGAAGATGGTCAGCAGGGCCTGGACGACCTTCTTGGCCACCTCGGGATCCGGATCGATAAAATTGACGGTGAACAGATTGCGCCCACCCGAGCGGATAGCGACCCGGCCACCGACCGATGCGATGAGGTCGTCCTTGTCGCTGGATGTGTTCGCGCGCAGATCGAGGTCGGTCATGCGCAGAACGTTCTCGAGATTGGGCCGGCTCAACAGGGTGCGCTGCATCATGTCGACCTGCTGCACCATGTTGACGTCGGCGGTCATGCCGCGCAGCAGCGGAGCGAGCAGCGAGTCGGTATCGACATAGATGCGCGTCGACGCTTGATACTGGCTGGGGATCATGAAGACCGCCGTCCAGCCGAGAACGCAAATGCCCAGGGACGCGAACAGCACATACCACCGCCGGCCCCAAATCATCAGACCGATATGCAAAGCTTTGAGAGCGATGTTTTCCATCGTTCAGACCTGAAATACGCGGGGCGACGACATCAGCCTCTCCAACTATCGGGCCCGAATCCCCACCGAGGATTCGAAGGCCCAGAAACCGTCAAGCGTCAGAAGAAGCTTTGCGGAATGATCAGCACATCGCCCGGCATCATGGGCACGTTGGCCGACACATCGCCGTCCTTGAGCAGACGGTCGATCTGCACGGTATACTGTTCCGTGGCGCTGCCCGCCCGGCGCACGATGACGGCACGATTGCCGGCGGCAAATTTCGTCAAGCCGCCCACGCCGATCATGACATCCAGCAAGGTCATGTTGTCGCTGAACGGAATCGCTTGCGGATTGGCGGCCTCGCCGATGACTCGGATCTGCCGGGAATAGGGACCGACGAAACCCGTTACCATGACGGTAACGACCGGCTGCTGAACGTAGTTCTTGAGCGCGTTTTCGATGTCGCGTGCCAACTGCGTCGGCGTCTTCTCCGTTGCCACCAAGTCTTCGATCAGGGGCGTGGAGATGCGGCCATCGGGTCGCACGGGAAGAGTGACCGACAGCTCCGGGTTGCGCCACACGAAGACTTCGAGGTTGTCGCCGGGGCCGATGCGATATTCGGGAGAGGAGGGCGCCGTCGCGCTCATCGGAGGCGGCGGCGAAGACGGCGCACACGACATCAGCGACACGGCCAAGCCGACCAGCAACATCAGGCGCCGCGCGCGCGGCGTAGTCGTTCCCAAGGGCATCTCAAAATCTCCACTTCAGGATCCCATTCAGGACCCTCGTTTTGGTCGTTTCTCAGGAGGAGTAAGCCCGGCCCCCACCCCCCAATGGGTCGTCCCGCAAAGTTCTAGAAGCCCGCCCAAATCGCGTCAACGGCGGGCGGCAACCGCTATCAAATACTGAGAAATTAGTGAAAATTCCCCTAACCCGACAGCCATTCGCACCTCAGCGACAAGATGACTGACCATTTCAAGCGCGACATTACAACTTCTTAACCAAGCTTGCAGTAATAATTGATTCCGTTAATAAATCCGTGCGGCAGGTTTTTACCTTGTGTGGCGGCGTTGCCGCATCCGGCATGCCCAGTCGGCGCGCCATCGCCGTTTCTTCATTTTACGCCGCCGACCACGGTGCCAAGCGACCCGAGGACTAAAAATATTCGGCTTCAGGCCGGTGCCCTTTCCCTTGAACCAACCCGCCGAGCCGACGTCCGATGAAGATCCTCTATCACCATCGCACCCTGTCCCGTGACGGCCAAAGCGTCCACATAGACGAGCTTGTCCGCGCCCTCAGAGACCTCGGTCATGAGGTGCTGGTGGTCGGTCCGACCCAGCACGCCAAAGCGAGTTTCGGAAGCGACGCCGGGGTGATCGCCCGCCTGAAGCTGGCAATTCCCGGCAGTCTCTACGAAGTCCTTGAACTTGCTTACAATATTCCCGCATTTTGGCGCTTGGCCAAAGCCTATCGGGCGCTCAAGCCGGATATCCTCTATGAGCGCTATAGCCTATTCCTGCTGGCCGGGCTGTGGCTGCACCGGCTCTACAAGCTACCCATGCTGCTGGAGGTCAACGCGCCGCTCGCCGATGAGCGTCGTCGCTTCGACAACCTAAGCCTCAAGGCGTTTGCCGATCTCGCCGAAAAATGGGTGTGGCGCGGCGCCGACCGGGCGCTGCCTGTGACCGGCGTGCTGGCTGAGCATCTCAGGGCCACGGGTGTCCCGGCGGAGCGGTTGACGGTGGTGCCGAACGGCATCGGGCCGGAATTTCTCGCCCCCGCACCCGATACGAGGAGCGCCCAGAGCCGACTCGGAATCGAAGCCAGGGTGGTGCTCGGCTTTGTCGGTTTCATGAGGCCCTGGCATGGGCTGGACCGCGTCATCGATTTCATCGCCGATGCCGGACCGGAAGCCGGCTTGCATCTGCTGCTGATCGGCGATGGGCCGGCGCGCGCGGACCTTGAAAATCAGGCGCGGGCGCGCGGCATTTCCCACCAGGTGACCTTCACCGGCGTGGTCGCAAGGGATCGCATCATCGACCATATCGCCGCCTTCGACATCGCGCTGCAGCCCGACGTGGTGAGCTATGCCTCGCCGCTCAAGCTGTTCGAATATATGGCGCTCGGCCGGGCGATCATTGCGCCCGATACCGCCAACATCCGCGAGGTCATCAAACAGGGCGAGAACGCGCTGCTGTTCGATCCGGCGCGGGACGAAACCTTCCGCGCGGCACTTTCGCAGCTTTGCGCCGATGCCGGTCTGCGCCACACCCTTGGTGCCGCCGCGCGCGACACCATCGTGCACGACGGATTTACCTGGGCGCGCAATGCGGCGCGGGTGGATCATATGGCGCGCGAACTGCTGCCCGCCAGATCCAGCCCGCGGTCGCAAACGACCCGGTCCGCCTCAACGTCGGACGACACCGCCGTCAAATAGACCTTCATAAACGTCGAACATGCGCTGCTGCGCGAACTGCGCGCGGGCGCGCCGTGCATTGGCCGCCCCGATCTCGGCGGCACGCGCGGGATTCGCCAAGAGGGCGAGAATCGCATCGGCCAGCGGCTCGACGCCGCGTGGCACCACATAAGGACGATTTTCCTCCGCCACCATGCCGGCGACGTCGCCGACGGCCGTCGAGGCGATCGGCCTGGCCGCCGCCATGGCCTCGAGAATCGACAGCGGCATCTGTTCGGTATCGGACGACAGCGCGAACACGTCGAAACACGGCAACAGCTTTTCCGGCTGGGCACAAGTGCCGGTGAAGATGACCCGTTCGCGGACGCCGAGTTCCTCCGCGCGCCGCTCGAGGGCGGCGCGTTCCGCGCCATCGCCGACCAGGACCAGCCGGACTGGACGCCGTTGCGCGACAAGCGCGAAGGCCTCGATGAGCCGGCGCAGGTTCTTCTCGCCGCGCAATCCGGCGACGGTTCCGACAATCGCGTCGCCGCGCGGAATGCCGAGTGTGTAGGCAAAATCCCAATCTGGCGCTGCCGCGAACCGGGTGCAATCGATGCCGTTCGGCACATAAATCAAATTGGCTTCAGGAATACGCCACTGAGTTCGGGCGATGCTTGCCAGCGTCTGCGACGGCAAAAGAACGGTCGAGCGTCGCAGGGTGAGCCGGCGCGTCCACACCCGGCGTGGAATTTGGTGGTCCGCTTCTTCAGGCCCGAAGCCATCTTCCATATGCAGGTGCGGCCGGCCGACCAAAAGATTGGCCATGGCCCACTCGATCGCCCCCCAATTGTAGGTCACCAGCAGATCCGGTGCGGTCCGGATCAGGACACGGCGAAAGTTTCGCACGTTAACAAGTGTTCGGCCGCGCTGGTTCTCGACGGCGAGAATCTGAGCATCCACATTCGGCGCGATCATCCCGTAAGCGCCGGTCTTGCCATCCATAGCCACAATCAGGTGCCGGTACCTGCTGCCGAAATGATTGGCCAGTTGGACGAAGCGCATCTGCGGGCCACCGATCTCAAACGTGGCGCACGCGTGTAAGAGCGTCGGCAATCTGTCAGGCTCCCCGACCATAGACTCGGATGCCGCGCTCGATGAACTGCTCGCGATCCGAGACCGGTTGCCACCCCAGATCACGTTTCACGCTGCTGCAATCGAATCTCGCTTCCAGGCCTCGCGATAGAAAGTCGCGCTTGGCCGGCATTGGCGATCTTCGCCCGATCGCCATCTTGACGAGCCACTTTGCAACCTCTTGGAGCCATAAAGCAGTGGTGTTTTTCGGAAAATAACGCATTGGCCGCTGCAGAGCCGACGACAGTTCCCTGATATATTCCCTGGCCGTCAAGCGCACATCGCCGACGAGGTTGTAACAGCGGCCCATCACCTCCGGCGCATGAGAAGCCCGCCACACGGCATCGGCGACATCCTCGACAAGGACGAACGGCAACGGGTTGCGGCCTGCGTTCCAGCCTACGCAATGCTGGTCATTGTTGAAGAAACCGAGACCGCTGTGGGCGGGAATTCCGCCTTCGCCGACGACGAGGCCGGGCCGCAATATACAAACAGGAAGGTTCTCCTCTTTGTGCATTTTCATCAGCATCGTGTCGCATTCCGCTTTGGCGCGCGCGTAGTCGCCTCGCAACTGTGGTTGTTCGTCAGGCGGTGTGGAATCTGAAATTTCGCTCTCTTGCGGACCCAAGTAGAGACTGGCAATTGAGCCGACGTGAACCAGCCTTTCCACATTGCGCTCCAAACATGCCCGCGCAACGAGAGCGGCGCTGCCCACCATGGCGGCGCGGATCTCCTCGAAGGTTTTACCGCCACCGCCATGTGCAAGATTGACGACAAGCTTGGCATTTCCGATCGCACGACTGACGTCTTCCTGAAGCCGCACGTCCCCGCGGATTATGACCACCCGATCATCGAAGAATACACGATCAAGATTGTTAATATTGCGCGCCATTACACCGACACGAAGGCCTTCGGCCAGCAATTTCCGAACCACATGGCCGCCGATGAAACCAGTCCCCCCCAAGACCGCGACGTCGTAGTCCCCTTCGCTCCGGATCAGTCGCGGCGTAGGCTCAGCAAACCCTGCCGAGCTGGCGATCTTCTCGCAAAGTTCGACGAGGTAAGAACCAAACTCTCCATTCAGCTCGGGGCTCTTGCCCTCGTCCAGCGCGCGATGAAAGGCTGCGATGCTTCCCTTCATGCTCAGGAAAAAGCTGTCACTGCGAGGTTTGATCTTTGCTGTCGAAAGGATGTAGTCGACTGCGCCCCCTGTACTATGTTTGGCGAGGGAGCCCGCTGTAGTCATACCGGATAGAAAAGTGTCGTAAAACTCCAACCACCGGGTGCGCTCGTAAGTGAAAAAGCGATTGTTCAAAATGTCGGCCACGGCGACACCGTCGTCACAGACTGCCGCCACCTGCCAGAAGGGGAAGTTCTGTCCGACAGCAAAGCGGAGCTGGGATGGCAGATTGCCGCTGAAAACGGCGGTTAGCGACTTGTAGAACGGAACACCCGGCGAGATTTCCATCGAAGGGTCGGCCAATGCGCGCACTTCCCGGACCTCTCCTGTGAGCGCGATCAGCTGCGACAATGGATGCACTGCCTGTTCCAGCAAAATGTTCGACGGCGCGGCAAACATCCAGTGGCCGAACTGGCGTGCTGCCATTTGGCGTAAAGCGACGTTGTAAAGGCAGGTCACGAAACTCGGATGACCGAGTCGGTGTTCGTTTACAGTCCGGCGCAACCGCACGAACATCGGGTGGTGGACAAAGTTCTGATTGACGCCCAGCGCGACGCCGTGATTCTCGGCGGCAAACCTCAGTCTACGGCATTCCTCACCGCTCGCTGCGAGAGGCTTTTCGAGCAGGACCGGGATCCCGGCTTCAAGGAATGGCAAGGCCGTTCTCAGGTGCAGCTGCGGTGGCGTGAGAACATGAGCGCAATCGATATCTCTCGAATCAATAGCCTCCGTTACGGAGGTAAAGACCTTGGGGATACGCCATGTCTTCGCCAGATCACGTGCTGCCGCTTCGCTGACGTCGACCACAGCCTGCAGTTGGACGTTCGGGATGGCCCGAAGCGCTTCCGCATGGACGTGCGAAATGTACCCCGCTCCGACGAGAGCTATTTTACGCATGGTTCACGACCTTCCGGGCAAGCGACAGCTGCATCTTTGTTCGGGAACCGACATTGGTTCGCGCCTTCACATAGACTCATAAAGATTGCTCAGGTTATTCTGTAGAATGGTAAACGCTTCGTTGCTCCTCCCAGAGGGCGATAACTTGGCGCAGTGCGGACGCAGGCTACGTAAATCCCGTCCCGCTGTCACTAACTGGCCTAGAGATGTTCATACCAGCTCCCACTGATGCTCGATCTGCGACCTCCCGCCACTCGCCGGAACTGGATGGCTTTCACTTTTCTCTGTCCCAGATCGACGATATCGAGCATCTCGAAAAAGACTGGCGATGGCTGGAGGCCCAAGACACGACTCCATTCTTTCTCAGCTGGGACTGGATCGGATGCTGGTTGAAAAACCTGCCGGCCGCGTTGAAGCCAGCCGTGTTGCGCATCCAATCCGGCGGACAGCTTACGGGGCTTGCCCTGCTCACCCCGGCGAGCAAGCGTCGCCTGGGGCTTTTCCCGTCCCGCAGCCTGCATTTGCATGAAACGGGTAACGCAACGCTCGACGCGCTCACGATCGAATACAACGGAATTCTGAGCGCGCGCCATCACAGGAAAGAAGCGACCCTGCGCGCCATCGAATGGCTGCTGAGCGAACGCCACGCCGACGCGTTGAGCTTGCCGGGCGTTTCCGCATCGATCCTGGATTTCTTCGACCGGCGCCGGTTCACCGTTCATATTCGCGACATCAAGCCCGTTTACTCGATCGATTTGGCGCCGGTCGCGACCGATCGGCGGGAATTCCTGGAAACCATCAGCGGCAACACGCGCAGCCAGTTGCGCCGCGCCCTCCGGCAATACGAAGCGCTCGGCGAACTGCGCGCCGTCGAGGCCCACTCGACCGACGAAGCGCAGGATATGCTGAACGAGATGATCCCCTTCCACCAAGCCTACTGGCAGGGAAGAGATCGCGCCGGTGCCTTCGCGAACCCGAGTTTCGTGGCCTTCCATCGCCGACTGATCCGGGATGGCTACGACAAGGGCTGCATCCAATTTTTCCGCTGTATGACAGGGCCATCCATCATCGGCTATCTCTACAACCTCAAACGGGGTGACCACGTCTATGCCTATCAGAGCGGGTTCAACTACCAGTTGTTGCCGCGATCGAAGCCGGGCTGGGTTTGCCATTACCTGGCGATCGAGGAAAACCGTCGGCAGGGCACGACGGTCTACGATCTTCTCGCGGGCCAGAGTCAGTTCAAGGCGTCATTCGCCACGCCGGCCGACGAACTGGTCTGGGTTACCGTCGAACGCACCGGCTGGCATCCCACCCTGATGAAAGCCTTACGCTCGGGGAAGAGAATCATCGCCGCCGGCATGCCCAAAAAGCAGCCGTCAGGTGTTCTCTAAAATCCAACTGACATTCAGATTTGGTTATAATCCTCACAGAATATTTGTATGTGATAAATTTCCTTGTTTATCAATAGTTTATTGACTATTACGGCACGCTCCAATGGCGCTCCAGTAACCGCAGCGTTTGGCGCAAATGGAGTAATCCCCCTGCCTGTCTAGCGACTCAAGTCCCGCCCCTGTCATAGAGGTAACGTAACGCTAGCACCGGGGGAACCAATGCACGAACTTTTTGGCCGTTTTTTCTTTGGCTATTTGCTGACGGCTATTGGCGTGAGCGGAGCGTTCTACCTTGTCGCTCTGCCCTGGATGGGCCAATAAGACCGAACGGCCTCGCGCGGCTTTTCTGATCGAATCCGACTGCCCGCTCCACGCGGCGCGGCGCGCTGGATGACACTCCGCGGCACCGATCGGGCGCGTGAGTTCTGCAACCTATGGTCGTGGGTAGATCCCCTCGGTCCACCCGAGCAGCCAATATCCGAGCAGACCAATCCACTCATGCGCGGCGATATCGAGGCGCCGCAATTCTCTCGATAGCTCGAATTCGAGTCTGATAGCCGCTGTACCGTCGGTCAGATAGTCGACCGGATAGGGCACGACCGTCCATCCCGCTTTGCGGAAACTGCCCACTGCCCGCGGCATATGGGTGCCGGAGGTAACGAGGAGCCAGGTTTCGCCCGGCTTTGGACGGGCGAGTTCCTTCGCGTAAATGGCGTTCTCGTGGGTGTTGCGCGATTTGGTTTCGATCTCGAGCCGCTGTGGCTGCACGCCGATCATCGTCAGCAGCTCGCGCATGACTGCCGATTCCGGTATCGCGTCGGGATATGGGTTGACGATGCCGCCACAGAGGATCAGGCGTGCCTCCGGGAACTGGCGCGCCAGCGCGGCCGCGGCAAACAGGCGGTCCGACGCGTCGCGGATGGATGGGCGCCCACGGGCCTGGCTGAGCTTGGGCGAAATACTGCCGCCGAGCACCACGATGCCATCCACATGAGGTGGCAGGGCCGGCGGCGGGAAACGGTCTTCTAGGGGAATGACCATTAACGAAGAAATCGGCAATACGCCAATGGCCACAAGCGCCACCGATGCCGCCGCAATCAGCGATAGTCCGCGCCGCCGCCTGCTGACGACGAGCCATACGCAGCCCGTCACGAGCATGAGACATAGCAGGGTGCTTGGCGCGGTCAGAGTTCCAACAAACATGTTGAATACGGGCAACATGGAGAAACGTTAAGACCTGGTCTGTTGGCGCGGGCTCGGATGCATAGCATAATAGACGGATCAGGGCTTCGCCATTATCGACTCCGAGAGACAACTGCGAACTGCGCGGACGGACCCGTACGGCATCAACTCGATGGCGGCCTTCGCCGGATATAGTTATGAATCGAGAGTCTTCGATTGGATCGACCGCTTTCATCAAGCGTTAATGTTCTTTTTGCATTAATGGACCCATGTCGAAATTCCTGATCACTGGCGGTTGCGGTTTCATTGGCTCACATCTGGCTGACGCTCTTATCGCGCGCGGCCATGCCGTTTGCATCTTGGATGATCTGTCGACCGGCAAGCGCGAAAACGCTCCGGCGTCCGCGGCGCTCATCGTTGGCGACGTCGCCGATGCGGCGCTGGTCCGTTCCCTCATGTCGACGGTGGATGGTTGCTTCCACCTAGCCGCCATCGCCTCGGTGCAGCGGTCGGTCGACGACTGGCTCGGTGCCCACAGGACCAATCTGACCGGCACCATCGCGGTTTTCGATGCCGCGCGCCAGAGCGCGCACCGGCGCATACCGGTGGTTTATGCCTCGTCGGCCGCCGTCTACGGCGACAATCCCAGCACGCCGCTTTCCGAATCCGCCGAACGCCGGCCGCTGACGGCCTACGGCGCCGACAAGCTCGGCTGCGAATTGCACGCGAACGTCGCTTGGCAGGTTCATGCGGTGCCCACCATCGGCATGCGCTTCTTCAATGTCTACGGTCCGCGACAGGATCCGAGTTCGCCTTACTCGGGCGTGATTTCGATCTTCGCCGATCGCATTGCCACCCAGCAACCGATCACCATTTTCGGCGACGGGCGCCAGGTGCGCGATTTCATATTCGTCACCGATGTGGTCGCCCATCTCGTCACCGCCATGGAGCGCTGCCAGCGCGGCAACGAGGTCTTCAACGTCTGCACAGGCAAGGCGACGAGCGTTGCGACTCTGGCCCTGGCCATGGGCAATCTCATCGGCAGCCGTCCGGTGATCAACTACGCGGCGCCCCGGGCCGGTGACATCAAGGTCTCCGTCGGCGATCCGACTGTCGCGTCGAAGGCCCTGGGCGTTGCCGCGACCTATTCTCTGGTCGACGGTCTGCGCGCCACGTTGGACGGGCAAGTTTCGCGGCAGCGGCGCGCTCAGGTCGCCGGCCTTCGCCATGCGAACATCTTCCCCTCTGCCGGGGAATAGTTAACCCAACTTTGAACATTCTGGTTTTAGGCTGCCGGATGCTTAGGCGCGGAGCCGCGCCGGCGTTCGGCTTGCGCATACGTGAAGACACGTATCGCGCTCATGCGGCGAATTACGTATGGCCGGCCCGGAGATGGCAATTTCGGGCTAGCGCGGACTAACCTTTTATGTGGCACGGACAGGGGAATACATTACGGTTATCCAAAGGATTGCGTATGCGGCGTAGACATCTTGTCATCGGCTTCGTCCTTATCACTCTAAGTGCGGCGGCAGCTGTCGCCATTCTGCCGCAGAATCGCGATGACCTCCGAGGCGATCTGCCGTTCCTGCCAACCGAGTTATGGTCGCTTTTGGGCAAGGGGCGACCGCCGTCCGGCAATCCGGGCGGGCCGCCGCAGAACGCGCCCACCGGTCCGCGGAGTGACCCGTTCAGCGCCATCGACCTCCCGATCGACACCGCGAGGATCTATGGGCTGGATTTCCTCGATGACACGGTCGGTGAAGAGCCGGCATCCGAGCCGTTCGGCGGAGAAGGCCACACGGCAAAAGGCGCTGGGCAGCAATCCAGCGACACCGGACACACCAGTGGGCCGACGACTGACGGCGATCCGTTGGGCCCCATCATACCGGGCGATGGATATTTCGCGGCCAATGGCGGCGGGTCGATCAACCTCGCGTCCAATCGGAACACTGCCAACAACGGTGTCGGGGATAGCACCGAAGGCGGGAGTGGGAGTGGGAGTGGGAGTGGGAGTGGGAGTGGCGGTGGCCTGGGTGGTGGTGGCGGGAGCGGCGGGGACCCGAACAAGAGCGGCGGGGACCCGAACGGCAACAACGGCGACGCGAACGACAACGATCGCGTCGATACCAACCAGACAGAGAAGCCGGCGATCGCGGTCGACGAACCCGCCCCGCTGACTCTCTTATTGGTCGGCGGCCTGGCTCTTGTCCTGGCGCGCCGCGCGAAGCGTCGGGCCGCACGATAAACGGCAAGCCTCTGCCGCGGACGGCCCGTCCCACCAAAAACTCTTGATTCACTAGCGTATGAGCCGCCATACCGGCGGCCAACCTCGCACCAGATCAGGCTCGCTTCGTCCGCAAGCGACCGAGACCGGGCCGTCGGCCTACGTCCCCCTCCCCCTGGGCACGCCCCGGACATTCCGATTATACTGATGGCCGGCCCGACGCGGGCCCGGACAAAGATGACGCGCAAAGCGTTACGCCACTGTCCGCAACAGGGACATAGGTTCGGCGATTGCCGATGGTGAATGCTATGGCTGAGGAACCCGACAACACGACGCGCATCATGATCATGCGTTCGTTCCTTGCTCAATCCGGCGCGCGCTCTCCGTCGGTCGCCATGATGATGCTGCAGCGCGCTTATCCGGAAGCAAGCGAGGACGAGCGCAGAGCCGCGATCACGAGCAGCCTGCAGGGGCAGAGGCACGGTTAAAGGTTAAAAGGGTCTTCGCGGCCCTGAAAACGAGGCCCCGCGCGCGAGGACGACCCTAGCGCGCGGTGGTGGCCGGAGTCTTCAGAGTGTCCTCGAAATATTCGATGGTGCGCCCGAGGCCGGTATCGATGGATACCTTCGGCTCCCAACCGAGCTTCGCCCGCGCCAGGCTGATGTCGGGCAGCGTTGAATGGGGTCGTCCGCCGGCAGCTTTTCGTAAGCCAGTTTTGACCGCGAGCCTGTCAGGTCGATGATCTTCTTGGCCAGTTCGAGGATGGTGATCGCGGCCGGCGTCCCCAGATTCACCGGCCCGGTCATGTCGTCCGGCGCATTCATCAGCCGCACACAGCCTTCGATCAGGTCGTCCACATAGCAGAAAGCGCGCGTCTGTTCGCCTTCACCGAATATGGTGATCGGCTCGTTGCGCAAGGCCTGAACGATGAAGTTGGAGACGACGCGCCCGTCGTTGGGGTGCATCCGCGGCCCGTAGGTGTTGAAGATGCGCACCACGCGGATGCGCAGATCGTGCTGGCGGTGGTAGTCGAAGAACAGCGTCTCGGCGCAGCGCTCGCCCTCGTCGTAGCAGGCGCGCGGCCCGATCGGGTTGACGTTGCCGCGGGTAATCCTCGGTCTGCGGATGGATCGTCGGATCGCCATAGACCTCCGAGGTCGAGGCCTGGAAATCTTGGCCCGCACCCGCTTGGCCAAGCCGAGCACGTTGATCGCGCCATGCACCGACGTCTTGGTGGTCTGCACCGGATCGAATTGATAGTGGATCGGCGAGGCCGGGCAGGCGAGGTTGTAGA
>CAZOBN010000044.1:0-23887 GCA_964577835.1 uncultured Rhizobiaceae bacterium | reverse complement strand
CAGGTCCTTGATGCCGAGCGGCAGGCCTTCGAGCGCGCCGGCTTCGCCCTTGGCGAGACGCGCGTCGGACGCCGACGCCTGCTTCAGGGCCAACTCCGGCGTCTCGGTGATATAGGCATTGAGCGGCCTGGCCTTCTCGACCGCGGCGACATGGGCGCGCGCGAGCTCGGTGGCGGAGAACTTATTCGCCCTGAGTCCGTCGCGGGCTTCGGTGAGCGTCAAATCGGTGAGCGAATCGGCGGCCATCATTCCACCACCTTGGGCACGGTGAAGAAGCCGTCGCGCGCGTCCGGCGCGTTGGCCAGCACGGCGTCGCGGCAGTTGCCGTCGGTCACCTCGTCCTTGCGCTTCTTCAATTTCATGTCGCCGACGCGCACCATCGGTTCGACGTTGCTGGTGTCCACTTCGTCGAGCTGTTCGATCCAGGTGAGGATTTGCGTGAGCTCGCCGGCCAGCGATTCCTGCTCGGCTTCGTCGACGCGAATACGGGCCAGGCGCGCGATTTTCGCAACGGTGGCTTTGTCCAGCGACATCTGGTTAAGTGTCTCCGATCGGGTGGGGGCGCGGCGCCCCGGAAGCCCCGGAAAATCCAGGCAAATCCAGGGCTCTGGCCGCAAGAGCCGGCACGTTATCACCCACCATGCCCCTCCGCAACCCCAGCGAGCTTGCGGGCCTGCTCAAGCCGAGCCAACGGCTGCTCGGCCTCGATGTCGGCAGCAAGACGGTCGGACTGGCCCTGTCCGACGTCTCGCGCGCCATCGCCACGCCGCTCGAGACCCTCAGGCGCACCAAGTTCGGCGACGACGCCAAGTGGCTGCTCAAGCTGGTGGCGGAGCATGGCGTCGGCGCCCTGGTGATCGGCCTGCCCATCAACATGGACGGCAGCGAGGGGCCGCGCTGCCAATCGGTGCGCCAGTTCGCCACCAACCTGCTGAACGTGGCGGCCGACCTGAACATCCTGTTCTGGGACGAGCGGCTCTCCACCGTGGCGGCCCAGCGGGCGATGCTCGAAGCCGATATGTCGCGCAAGAAACGCGCCGAGAACGTCGATAAGATCGCGGCCGCCTACATCCTGCAGGGGCTGCTCGACAATCTCGCCGCGAGCGCGCGATCGGGCGCGCCGTCAGGTCCCCGCCCTTGAGCGCGATCGTCATGGCGCTCGGTCCCGTCTTCGCTCTCATCGTCCTCGGCTATGTGCTCAGGCGGCTCGGCATTCCGGGCCGCCGCTGGGGTCGGTCCATCGGCGGCGAACGGTTCTGGCCGCTCGCCGAAAATCTCACCTACTACGTTCTGCTGCCGTCGCTGCTGTTCCTCAGCCTGGCCCGCGCCGATCTCGGCGCCGTGGCCTACGGACCCGTCGTGGCGAGCCTGGCCGGGGCGACGCTGGCGGTCGCCGGCTTGGTGCTGGCGCTGCGCCCGTGGCTCAAGCTCCCCGGTCCGTCGTTCAGCTCGGTGTTCCAAGGTGCTATCCGGCCCAACACCTATGTCGGCGTGGCGCCGGTCTTCGCCTTGTGGGGCCAGGAGGGGCTGGCCATCCTGGCCATCGCCATCGTTTCGGTGATCCCGCTGGTGAACCTGCTCAGCGTCGTTGTGGTGTCGCGCACCGCCGCCGGCGGGCGGCCGCCCTCGCCGACCGAACTGGTCCTGTTGGTTCTCAAAAATCCGCTGATCGTCGCCTGCGTGCTCGGCGCCGTCGCCAGCCTGATCCGGCTGCCGCTGCCCCTGTTCGTGCAGGCTGTGCTCGGCTGGCTCGGCACGGCGGCGATGCCGATCGGCCTGCTGACGGTCGGCGCGGCGCTCGATCCGACGGCGGTGCGCGGCGCGTTCGCGACGATCGCCTTGACCGGCACCCTCAAATTGGTGCTGTTTCCAGCCATGGCGGCGCTGATCGGCGTGTCGCTCGGGTTGTCCGGAACGGCGCTCGGCGTCGTGCTGCTCTACGGCGGCCTGCCGATCTCCGCTTCGGCCTACGTGCTGGCGCGGCTGCTCGGCGGCGACGCGACGCTGGTTGCCGGCACGCTCACGGCGACGACGCTGGCCGCCTTCGTGACTTTGCCCATCATCCTGATTTTGTCCTGAACCTTGCCGAGACCATGAACGACAAAACACCGACATCAGATGGCCCGCTCTCCGGCGTGCGCGTTTTCGACATCACCCGCGTATTGGCCGGGCCGAGTTGCACCCAGATGCTGGGCGACCTCGGCGCCGACGTGATCAAGGTCGAACGGCCGGGCGCCGGCGACGATACGCGCAAATGGGGCCCGCCCTTCCTCAAGGCGCCGGACGGCAGCGACACCACCGAAAGCGCCTATTACCTGTCGGCCAATCGCAACAAGCGCTCGATCACCATCGATTTCACCAAGCCCGAAGGCCAGGCGCTGGCGCGCAAGCTCGTGGCCGCGTGCGACGTGGTGGTGGAGAACTTCAAGGTCGGCTCGCTCCAGAAGCTCGGGCTCGACTACGAGAGCCTGCGCCGGATCAGGCCGGACCTGATCTATTGCTCGATCACCGGCTTCGGCCAAACCGGCCCCTATGCCAAGCGCGCGGGCTACGATTTCCTCGCCCAGGGCATGGGCGGCATCATGAGCGTCACGGGCGAGCCGGATGGACGGCCGCTCAAAGTCGGCATCGGCATCGCCGATCTGATGTGCGGCGCGCACGCGACCATCGGCATCCTCGCGGCGCTGCGCCACCGCGAGCGCACCGGCGAAGGCCAGCAGGTCGACATGTCGCTGCTCGATTCGCAGGTCTCCTGGATGACCTATCTCGGCATCTACACGCTGCTGTCGGGCGAGAACCCGCCGCGGCTCGGCAACGGTCATCCGACCATCGTGCCTTACGACGTCTACGAATCGGCCGACGGCCATGTCATCCTCGCCATCGGCAACGACGGCCAATTCGCCAAGTTCTGTGCCTTTGCAAAGCGCCCGGAGCTGGCGGACGATCCGCGCTTCGCGCGCAACACCGCGCGCATCGAGAACCGGGTGGCGCTCACCGCGATCCTCAACGAGATCACGGCGAGGCATCCGACGAGCTACTGGGTCACTGGTCTGGAATCGCAAGGCGTTCCTTGCGGCCCGGTCAACACCATGACCGAGGTGTTCGCCGATCCGCAGGTCCGGGCGCGCAACATGTCCATGACGATGCCCCATCCGTCAGCCGATGAGCCCCTGCCGCTGCTGTCCTGCCCGATCAAGCTCTCGGCGAGCCCGCCGACCTATCGCCATGCGCCGCCGACGCTCGGCCAGCATACGGACGAGGTCC
The DNA here is from genome assembly GCA_964577835.1 of uncultured Rhizobiaceae bacterium. Taxonomy (GTDB): domain Bacteria; phylum Pseudomonadota; class Alphaproteobacteria; order SMXQ01; family SMXQ01; genus CAVVYA01. The sequence continues at coordinate 20,623 of CAZOBN010000044.1, read as the reverse complement.
TGTCGGAGCTTCTCGATCTGGATAGAGCCGAGCTCGACACGCTGCGCCGTGACGGGATTATCTGAGGGGCAAACCCAAAACCTCGGGCATAAAAACGGGGCGGCCGAAGCCGCCCCGTGCCCTCTCTGAGGAAGTAAAGGCGCGGGTCAGGCGGCCCGCACCTTCTCGATAAACTTGACCACCTCGGCGCGGAGCATCTCCGATTGGCGCGACAGGTCGCCGGCGGCATGGAGCACCTGCCCGGTCGCGTGTTCGGTCTTGCTCGCCGCCTCGGTTACCCCATGGATGTTCGCCGAAACCTGCTGGGTGCCGGTGGCGGTTTCCTGAATGTTGCGGGCGATCTCGGTCGTAGCCGAGCCCTGCTGCTCGACCGCCGAGGCGATCGATGTGGCGATCTCATTCACCTTGCCGATGGTCTTGCCGATATTGCGGATGGCCTGGACAGCGCCCAAGGTCGAGCCCTGGATCGCCTGAATCTGGCTGCTGATCTCCTCGGTCGCCTTGGCGGTCTGCGTCGCCAGGTTCTTGACCTCGGAGGCAACCACGGCGAAGCCGGCAAGGGCTTCGCCGGCGCGCGCGGCTTCGATGGTGGCATTGAGCGCCAGCAGATTGGTCTGATTGGCGATGTCGGCGATGATCTTGACGATCTCGCCGATCTGCTCGGCGTTGGTCGCCAGGCCTTCGACCTGCACGTTGGTCTTCTCGACCTCGCTCACCGCCTGCTGCGTGCTGCTGGTCGAGGACTGCACCTGACGGGCGATCTCCTGCACCGACGACGACAGCTCCTCGGTCGCCGAGGCGACGGTCTGAATATTCGCGGAGGCCTGCTCCGAGGCGGCCGCCACGGCGGAGGAGCGGTTGTTGGTCTCGCTCACCGCGGTGGCCATCTGCTCGGCCAGCGCATTCATCTCGGTCGCCGCCGAGGCCAGGCCATGCACGACGCTGCCGACCGCTTCCTCGAACGAGGTGGCGAGGACCTGCATTTCTTCCTTGCGCTTGCGGCGGGTCACCTCGGCCTCGATCTGCAGGCGCTCGTTATCCTGGCCGTTCCGCTTGAAGATCTGCACCGCCTGCGCCATGGCGCCGATTTCGTCCTTGCGGTCGAGCGACGGCACGTCGGTATCCCATTCGCGATTGGCGAGCCGCTCCATGACGGCCGTCATGTGCGTGATCGGGCTGGAAATGACGCGGCCAAGCAGCCAGGCGATGAAGAGACCGCTGAGGATCGCGGTGCCGGCGGCAATCAGCACGACCGACATGGCGACCTTGGTGGTGCTCACCGTCTGGTCGGACAATGCCTCTGTCTCGGCGGCGATGCCCTTGCTCACCTCGGCGATGTGCTGGGCGAGAGTGTTGGCGCTCGTCGTCAGCGGGCCATTCAGCAGCGCCTCGGCCGCTTCGACGAGTTCGGCCATCTTGTTGGCACCGCCGACGAAAGCCTTGGCGTCCTTCAGCAACTGGTCGACCAGCCCGATGCGCTCCGGTGGCAGATTGGCACGGTCGAGCCGCTCCGAGGCGACCTGCATGAGATCCAGCTCGCGCCGACCGGCTTCGATCTTGGACCAATCCTGACGGGCGATCATCTCGCTGACGTAATAGCGGCAGAGCAGCGCCCGCTCGAGCAACTGCCCGCCGATGGTGCCGGCCTGGAAATCCTTGTCGGCGAGCGAGCGCGCCGTGAAAGCCGACGCGCTGTTGTGCATCGCCATGCCGCCCGGATCGAGCACATTGGTCTGAATGTCGGCGGCGCTGGTCTTCACCTGAACGAGCTTCTCGATGCCTTCGCCATACTGCGCCATATCCTCGAGCGCACTGTTCAGCACGGTCATGTATTCCTGCTTCGGCCTCATCGCGATCATGGCCTCGAGGTTGTCCTTGAGGCTGGCCAGCGAATCGCGCGCATTCTGCAGCGCCTCGGCACCCCCCGTATAGAGGTAGACCGACGCGGCGCGGCGCAACCGCTGGACATCGAGCTGGGCGTCGGTGGCCTTGCCGTCCAGCGCGCTATGGGACACGAAATCGCCCAGCGTGCGGCCGGTGATCCGGAAGCTCACGATGCTGCTGATGGAAACGACACCGAACAACGTGAGGACGATGCCGAAACCTGCCAAGACCTTGATTTTGATTTTAAGATTGCTCAGCGTCTTAAACATGAAGCTTCCTGCCTGGTAAGGCGCACCGTTTTCAGGTGCCTGTTGCAACTTCTCTGATTTAAGAAGAATTCCTCTTAAAGATCGGTAAATCCGGGCCGACTCCCGATGGTCGGTATGGTTGCTTGATTCGTGCTCGGTAACCCACAGGAAACCAACAAAAATCGAGGCCGGATGTGGCTTTCGCAAGCCCCCCTGAGCGCTTCCGACGGTCGCCATCCTGTCACAAGGATCGCGGTAAAAGCAGCCGTCGGCCGAGCCACATGGCCGGCCAGGTCCATCTCGGAGGCACTGCAATGAAACGACCGGCGTTCGCCCTCGCCACCCTCGCCGCCATTGCGATTCTCTCCTGCGGGCCGGCCCGGGCCCAGCAGACCATCACCGCCTACACCAGCCAGGATCCCGCGCTCAATCTCGGCACGTATCAATTCCAGGGCGGCAAAACCGTTGAAATGCGCGTCGGCATCGGCAGCGGCGCGTTTCACCGGCCCGGCGAGCCGGCGAACATGATTTATACGGTGAGCGACCGTGGACCGAACTTTACTTGCGATGACGAAGGCGAAGCCATTACCGGCCTGACGCCGAAACAGATGTGCGGCGCCACGAAAGGCGGCCGCATCTATCCGCTGCCGAACTACGCCCCATCCATCTTTTCGGTCGAGTTGATGCCGGACCGTACCTTCCGCGTGGTCGACATCATCGCCCTCAAGGATCGCGACGGACGGCCGCTGACCGGCATCGTCAACCCGCTGACCGTCGCCAGCACGGATATTCCGTTCGATGGCGCGGGCAAACGAATTCCGCAAGACCCGAGCGCCGTCGACCTCGAAGGCATCGTGCGCCTGCGCGACGGCACCTATTGGCTGAGCGATGAAAACGCGCCCGGCATCATCCACGTCGCCGCCGACGGCCGCGTGATCAAGCGCCTGGTCCCCGCCGGCACGGAGAAGGATTTCAAGAACGCGAAATACGATATCGTCGCCAGCCTGCCGGCCATCCTGGCGAAGCGTCAGGGCAATCGCGGCATCGAATCGATCGCCATGTCGCCAGACGAAGCATTCCTCTACTTCCTGGTGCAGAATCCGCTCGCCAATCCCGACAACGCGACCTACCGCAACGCGAACAACACGCGCCTGTTCAAGATGGACCGCGCCAGCGGCAAGGTCATCGGCGAATACGTCTACGTGCTCGAGAACCCGAAGTTCTACAACGCCAAGACGCAGAGCGCGGTGCGCATCAGCGAGATGTCGGCGCTCGGCCCCGATCGCATGCTGGTGCTCGAACGCACCGACAAGATCACCCGCATCCACGAGATCAGCCTGGCGGGTGCGACCAACATTCTCGGCAGCAAGTGGGACGACATGGCGACCTCGCCCACGCTGGAGGCCAACAAGGCTATTGCCGAGCTCGATATCACGGCACCGGCCAAGACGCTGCGCTTCGACAGCTCGAAAGTCCCGGAAGCGCCGAACAAGCTGGAAGGCATCGCGATACTCGGCGATGGCACCATGCTGCTGATCAACGACGACGACTTCGGCGTCACCGGCGAACGCACCAAGATCCTCGTCATCAAGGACGGGGCACTCAAGCTGTCGAGCAACTAGACACACCCGGTAGCTGCCGGAAATCGAGGCGCCGGGCCGCTTAGCCCCGGTTCGGCGCCGATTCGCGACAGCAAGGGCGGCGTTGCGAACGCATCGCCAAAATTCCGCCGGCGTCACCTTGCGCTGACCGCAGGGCGCGGCATATAGTGCCGCTTTAATGAGCGCCCCCTCCAAGTCTCGTTTCCCTCACCGCCATATCCTTGGCATCGAAGGCCTATCGCCCGACGAGATCACCTATCTGCTGGATCTCGCGGAAGGCTATATCGCCGTCAACGCGCGCAAGGAGAAGCTCTCCATCCTGCGCGGGCGGACGATCATGAACCTGTTCTTCGAGGAATCGACCCGCACCCGCACCTCGTTCGAGCTCGCCGGCAAGCGGTTGGGCGGCGACGTCATCAACATGGCGGTCGCCACCTCGTCGGTGAAGAAGGGCGAGACGCTGATCGACACGGCGGTCACCCTCAATGCCATGCAGCCCGACGTGCTGATCGTGCGCCATCCGAATTCGGGCGCCGTGCACCTGCTGTCCCAGAAGGTCACCTGCTCGGTGATCAATGGCGGCGACGGCGCCCATGAGCATCCGACCCAGGCGCTGCTCGACGCGCTCGCCATCCGCCGGCGCAAGGGCCGCATCCAGGGGCTGCTCGTCGCCATCTGCGGCGATGTCGCTCACAGCCGCGTCGCCCGTTCCAATATCCATCTGCTGCAGACCATGGGCGCGCGGGTGCGCGTCATCGGTCCGCCGACCTTGATGCCCCCGGCCGTCGAACGGTTCGGCGTCGAGGTCTTCTATGACATGCAGAAAGGCTTGGAGGGCTGCGACGTCGTCATGATGCTGCGCCTGCAGCTCGAGCGCATGCACGGCGCCTATGTGCCCTCGACCCGCGAATACGCCCACTATTACGGGCTCGATCACGAGATGCTGGCGGCCGCCAAGCCCGACGCCGTGGTGATGCACCCGGGTCCGCTCAACCGCGGCGTCGAGATCGACACCGAAGTTGCCGACGAGCTCGAGCGCAGCCTGATCCTGCAACAGGTCGAGGTCGGCGTGGCCGTCCGCATGGCCTGCCTGGAAGCCGTGGTCGGCCAGCTCGCCGCCGAACGCAACGGCGGAGCGCGTCCATGAGTCAGCCTATGCCCCGCACCGCCTTCATGAACGCCCGGCTGCTCGATCCGGCGAGCGGCCTCGATGCCACGGGCAGTTTGCTGATCGAGGGCGACCGCATCGCCGACGTCGGCCCGCGCCTGTTCGCCGACGGCAAGCCGGCCGACGCGACCGTCATCGACTGCAAGGGCCTCTGCCTCGCCCCCGGGCTCATCGACATGCGCGTGCATGCGCGCGAGCCCGGCGAGGAGCACAAGGAAACCATCGCCACCGCGGCGCTCGCCGCGGTCGCCGGCGGCGTCACCACCATGGTCTGCCTGCCCAACACCGATCCGGTGATCGACAACCCGGCGCTGGTCGGCTTCGTGCTGCAGCGCGGCCGCGAAGCCGGACTGGCCAACGTCAAGACTTACGCGACCGTCACCCAAGGGGCGGCCGGCGACAAGATGGCCGAGATCGGCCTGCTTGCCGAAGCCGGCGCGGTGGCCTTCACCGATGGCATCAAAGCCGTATCCGACGCGGTCGTCATGCGCCGCGCGCTGGCCTATGCCAAGATCTTCAACCGCATCATCGTGCAGCATCCGGAAGAGCCGCGGCTCGCCGCCGACGGCGAAGCCCACGAAGGCGAGTTGTCGGCCCGGCTCGGACTGGCCGGCATTCCGGTGGCGGCCGAGGTCATCATGCTCGAGCGCGACCTGCGCCTCGTCGAACTGACCGGCGGGCGCTACCACGCCGCCCATGTCTCGACCGCCGAAGGCGTCGAGGTCATCCGTCATGCCAAGGCGCGCGGGCTGCCCGTCACCTGCGACACCGCGCCGCCCTACTTCGGCCTGAACGAGACCGCAATCGGCGAATACCGCACCTTCGCCCGCCTGTCGCCGCCGCTGCGCAGCGAAAGCGACCGCCAGGCGGTGGTGCGCGGACTGGCCGACGGCACTATCGATGCCATCGCCTCCGACCATGCGCCGCACGATGCGGAAAGCAAACGCCTGCCCTTCTCCCACGCGGAGCCCGGCATCATCGGTCTCGAGACCATGCTGCCGCTGGCGCTCGAGCTGCACCACAACCGCCACCTGCCCCTGCTCGACGTGCTGCGCCGCATGACGCTGGCGCCGGCCGCCATCCTCGACCTGCCGGCCGGGCGCCTCGCCAAGGGCGCCCCCGCCGATCTGCTGCTGTTCGACCTCGAGCGGCCGTGGAAGATCGACGAGAAGAATTTCCACAGCAAATCGAAGAACTCGCCGTTCGACGGTCGCCCCGTGCAGGGCATGGCGGTTCGCACGGTCGTCGGCGGCCGGACGGTATTCGAAGCCGGCGCCTGACCGTGCTCGAAACCCTTCTCCTCGGCCTTGCTTACGTCGTCCTGTTCACCTTGCCGGCTTGGCTGGTGGGATATCTGTCCGGCTCGATACCGTTCGGCCTGTTGCTCACCAAGCTCGCCGGCTTCGGCGACATTCGCGCCATCGGCTCCGGCAATATTGGCGCGACCAATGTTCTGCGCACGGGCAAGAAAGGCCTCGCCGCACTCACGCTGTTACTCGACGGTGCGAAAGGCGCCGCCCCAGTGCTTCTCACGCTATGGTTCGTAAGCCAGGGGGCGCAGCAGGAATTCGGTTTTGCCTATCGTGCGCCGAAGACGGACGCGGTGATGGCGACTTGGCCCTACATCGCCGGGCTGTTCGCGGTTCTCGGACACATCTTTCCGGTCTGGTTGCGATTCAAGGGCGGCAAGGGTGTGGCCACCGCCCTCGGCGTTTTCACCGCCCTGTCATGGCCTGTCGGAGTCGCCTGCATGGTCACATGGCTGCTCGTCGCGGCGGCTTCGCGCTTCTCGTCGCTCGCCGCGCTTGTCGCCATGGCGCTCGCCCCGCTCTATGGGTATCTCTGGTCGGCCCCCGCGGTCGTCGTGCTGACTGCCATCGTTGCCCTGCTCGTCATTGCCAAGCATCACCAGAACATTCGCCGGTTGTTGAAAGGCGAAGAGCCGCGTATCGGCAAGCCGGCATGAACGGGTAGATGAGCATGGCCACCGGTCACAGCCTCAGCGACGCTGAACGGATCGACTGGCTTCAGCTCATTCGCAGCGAGAATGTCGGCCCCGTCACCTTCCACCAACTGCTCGGCCGCTACGGCAGCGCACGCGCCGCCCTCGAAGCCCTGCCGGAACTGGCCCGGCGCGGCGGACGCGCCAAACCGATCCGCATCGCGTCCCGCCCGGCCGCCGAACGGGAGCTCGCCGAACTCGCCAAGATCGGCGGCCGGCTGATCGCGCGCGGCGAAGCGGACTACCCGGCGCCGCTCGCCGCCATTTCCGACGCACCGCCCCTGATCGCCGTCCGCGGCCGCGCCGAGCTGCTGGCGCAGACCATGATCGCCGTGGTCGGCACGCGCAACGCCTCCACCAACGGCCGGCGCTTCGCCGCCATGCTGGCGCGCGACATCGGCGCCAAAGGCTTCGTCATCACTTCGGGCTTGGCGCGTGGCATCGACGCCGCGGCCCATGAAGGCGCGATCGACACCGGGACGGTGGCCGTCGTGGCCGGCGGCGTCGACGTGGTCTACCCGCGCGAGAACGAGGCGCTGACCGCGCGCATCGCCGCCGAGGGCGCCATCGTCGCCGAACAGCCGCTCGGGCTGCAGCCCCAGGCGCGCCATTTTCCCCACCGAAACCGCCTGATCTCCGGCCTGTCGCGCGCCGTGGTGGTGGTCGAAGCCGCGCTGCGCTCGGGATCGCTGATCACCGCCCGCTTGGCGGCCGAGCAGGGCCGCGAGGTGCTGGCCGTGCCCGGCTCGCCGCTTGATCCGCGGGCGCGCGGCAGCAACAGCCTGATCAAGGACGGCGCCTGGCTGGTGGAGGGCGTGGACGATGTCCTGGCGGCCCTGGGGCCGCTCGGGACACCCGCCACGCCCCCGCGGATGGCGGTGGCACCATCGCCGAAAACCATCCCGCCCCAGGCCGCGGCGATACCGCCCAGCAGGCCAGAATCGGACGACGGAAGCGTGCCACAGCGCGCCGACGCCGATTCTTCAGATCTCGCGGTGGATCGGGCCAAGGTGTTGGAACTCCTCAGTTATTCTCCAGCTACAGTTGACGAACTCGGGCGCCGGGCCCATCTCTCCCCTGCCGTGCTGGCGGCTCTCCTTTTAGAGTTGGAACTGGCCGGCCGTGTTGAACGCCATCCGGGCGGTCAAATTTCGTTAATCATTTCAAGCCTATAGAACACCATCGCAAAACCGTGCTTTTTCCCGAGCCCGGGAATGGTGTAGACACGCCCCCTCATGAACGTTGTCGTCGTCGAATCACCGGCCAAGGCCAAGACCATCAATAAATACCTCGGGTCGGATTATACCGTCCTGGCGTCCTACGGCCATGTACGGGATCTGCCTCCCAAGGACGGTTCGGTGCGTCCGGAAGAATCCTTCGCCATGAGTTGGCAGTTGGCCGAGCGCGGCGCGCAACGCGTGGCGGAAATCGCCAAGGCGATGAAGACGGCAGACAACCTCTACCTCGCCACCGACCCGGACCGCGAAGGCGAAGCGATCTCGTGGCATGTGCTCGAGCTGCTGCAGGAACGCGGCGTGCTCAAGGGCAAAACGGTCAAGCGCGTGGTGTTTCACGAAATCACCAAACACGCGGTGCTCGAGGCCATCGCCCATCCGCGCGATCTCGACAAGCCGCTGATCGACGCCTACCTGGCGCGCCGCGCGCTCGACTATCTCGTCGGCTTCACCCTGTCGCCCGTTCTGTGGCGCAAGCTGCCGGGCGCGCGCTCGGCGGGCCGCGTGCAGTCGGTGGCGTTGCGCCTGATCTGCGAGCGCGAATCCGAAATCGAGATCTTCAAGGCGCGCGAATACTGGACCGTCGAGGCCGAATTCCGCACGCCGGAGGGCGGCCGCTTCACCGCTTCCCTCACCCATCTCGACGGCGAGAAGCTCGACAAGTTCTCGCTCGGCGACGAAGCCGCCGCCAAGCGCGCCGCCGACCGCATCGCCAGCCTCGACTTCGCCGTCAAATCCGTCGAGCGCAAGCAGGCGCGGCGCAATCCCTCGCCGCCGTTCACGACCTCCACCGTGCAGCAGGAAGCCTCGCGCAAGCTCGGCTTCAGCGCGCGCCAGACCATGCAGGTCGCCCAGCGGCTCTACGAAGCCGGCCATATCTCCTATATGCGAACCGACAGTGTCGCGCTGTCCAACGAGGCTGTGAGCCAGGCGCGCAACCTGATCGGCAAAGACTATGGCGCGCCCTACCTGCCCGAGTCGCCGCGCGTATATAAGAGCAATGCCAAGAACGCGCAGGAAGCCCACGAAGCCATCCGGCCGACCGATCTGTCGCGCCATCCGAAGGACGTCGCGCGCGAGGTCGAGAAGGATCAACTGCGGCTTTACGAACTGATCTGGCGCCGCACCATGGCAAGCCAGATGGCGTCCGCCGTGCTCGATCAGGTCGCGGTCGATGTGGCGGCGAACGGCACCGTGCTGCGCGCCAACGGTTCGGTCATCACCTTCGACGGCTTCCTCAAGCTCTATCACGAGGATCGCGACGACGCGCCGGAGAGCGCCGACGAAGACAGCCGCATCCTGCCGCCGGTCAAGGAAGGCGACCGGCTGGCGCGCGAGAGCGTGCTGCCCGAGCAGCATTTCACCCAGCCGCCGCCGCGCTACACCGAAGCCTCGCTGGTCAAGAAGTTGGAGGAGCTCGGCATCGGCCGGCCGTCCACCTATGCGTCGATCATCTCGGTACTGCAGGACCGCAACTACGTCCAGCTCGACAAGAAGCGCTTCATCCCCGAGGACCGCGGCCGCGTGGTCACGACCTTCCTCACGGAATTCTTCCGCGACTATGTCGAATACGATTTCACCGCTCAGCTCGAAGACCAGCTCGACGAGATTTCGGACGGCAAGATCGACTGGAAGAAGGTGCTTGGCGATTTCTGGCAGGCTTTCTCGAAGGCCGTCGCCGGCACCAAGGATCTGACGATCACCCAGGTGATCGATGCGCTCGACGAAGCGCTCGGGCCGCACTTCTTCCCGACCGGCGAGGACGGCAAGGACCCGCGCCAGTGCACGGTGTGCGGCACCGGCCGACTCGGCCTCAAGCTCGGCAAGTTCGGCGCCTTCATCGGCTGCTCGAATTATCCGGAGTGCAAATTCACCCGCCGGCTCGCCATCGAGCGCGCCGAGGAAGGCAGCGCGGCCGCCGCTCTCGCGAACGGCCCGCTCAATCTCGGCAACGATCCGGCGACCAGCCTGCCGGTCACCGTGCGCAAGGGCCCGTGGGGCGTTTATATCCAGCTCGGCGAAGCGACCGAGGATGCCAAGCCCAAGCGCGTGTCGGTGCCGAAGAACATGGATGTCGCGGCGCTCACCCTCGACCAGGCGCTGGCGCTGCTATCGCTGCCGCGCGAGGTCGGGGCCCATCCGGAGACCGGCAAGCCGATCAAGGCCGGCATCGGCCGCTTCGGCCCCTACGTCCAACACGAAAAGACCTACGTCTCGATTCCCGCAGACGAGGATGTCCTGGTCATCGGCCTCAACCGCGCGGTCGATCTCATCCAGAGCAAGGCGGCGCGCGGCGCCGGCAAGACGGCCGCGCTGCGCGAAATCGGCGCCCATCCGGAAGACGGCAAGCCGATCACCGTGCACGAGGGCCGTTACGGCGCCTACGTCAAGCACGGCAAGACCAACGCCACCCTGCCGAAAGACAGCGATCCGATGACCATCTCGCTGGACAATGCGGTGGCCCTGCTCGCCACGCGCGCGGCAAAGGGCGGCAAGACACCCAAGGCCGCGAAAGGCGGCAAGTCTCCAGCCAAGGCCAACGGCAAGGGCAAGAAGGCAGCGGAGCCGGCCGAAGCCGCCGCACTGGAGAATGGCGCGGCCCCGAAGGCAGCCAAGAAGGCGCCGGCGAAGAAGAAGCCGGCCAAGACCGCCGCCAAGCCCAAAATCAAGAAAGCCGCGGCGGCCGTACCGTCGGCGAGCTAGCCGCGATGGCGCGCAAGCCCGGGCCGGCCGACCGTCCGCTGACCAAGGAGGCGGTCCTCGACTATCTGCGCGAGCACCCCGGCCCTCTCGACAAACGCGAACTGGCGCGCGCGCTCGGCGTGACCGGCGCCAAACGCACCGTGCTGCGCAATCTGCTCAAGGAACTGCAGCACGAAGGAACCGTCGAGCGCGGCGCGCGGCGCCGCTTCAGCACGCCGGGCAAGATCCCGCCGATCGCCATCATCCAGGTGGTCGGCAGCGACACCGACGGCGAATTGCTGGCCAAGCCGGTGAACTGGCCGGACGACAGACCCTATCCCCGCATCTACGTGGCGCCGCCGCGCGACACGCTGCCGGCGCTCGGCATCGGCGAGCGCGCCCTGGCGAAGCTGACGCCCGATCCGGAAGGCGGCTACGACGCCCAGGTGATCCGCCGGCTCGCAGCCGGCCCGGCCGAACTGATCGGCGTGTTCGCCATCGTGCGCGGCCAGGGCCGCATCCAGCCGACCGACCGCCGCGCCAAGGCCGAATATGCGGTGTCACGCGGCAAGACCGGCGGCGCGCGGCCCGGCGATCTGGTGCGCGCGCGCCCGCACGAGCGGCGCAACGCCGGCCTCCAGGAAGCCGAGATCATCGAAGTGCTCGGCCATCTCGACGACCCGGGCGCGGTCAGCCTCATCGTCATTCACGCCAAGGAAATCCCCACGGTGTTTCCCCAGGAGGCGCTCGATCAGGCGGCGCGCGCCAAGCCGGTGACGCTCAGCGACCGCGACGATCTGCGCGGCCTTCCGCTGGTCACCATCGACGGCGAGGACGCACGCGACTTCGACGTCGCCGTTTGGGCCGAAGCGGACACATCGAACGACAACAAGGGCGGTTATCGCCTGATCGTGGCGATCGCCGACGTCGCCTGGTATGTGCGGCCGGGCGATGCCCTCGATAAGAGCGCCCACGAGCGCGGCAACTCGGTCTATATGCCCGACCGGGTCGTGCCCATGCTGCCCGAGAAACTGTCGAACGACCTGTGCTCCCTGCGACCCCATGAGGACCGCGCGGTGCTCGCGGCCCACATGTGGATCGACAAGGACGGCAATCTGATGCGCCACCGTTTCGTGCGTGGCTTGATGCGCTCGGCTGCGCGTCTGACCTACGAGCAGGTGCAGCGCCTCAAGGACACAGACAAGTCGGATCTGCCGGCGGCCGTGGCGGGCCTGGTGACCGGACCGCTCTACGGCGCATTTGCCGCGCTGACCCGCGCCCGTATCCGGCGCGGCACGCTCGATCTCGAACTGCCCGAATACAAGGTCCTCATGAACGAGGCGCGGCAGATCGAACGCATCGTGCCGCGCTCGCGCCTGGACAGCCACCGGCTGATCGAGGAATTCATGATCGCCGCCAATGTGGCGGCGGCCGAGACGCTCGAGAATGTCGGCTACCCCTGCATGTACCGGGTGCATGACCGGCCCGACGAGGCCAAGCTCGAAGCGCTGCGCGAATTCCTTGGCAGTCTCGGCCTCAGCCTGCCGCGCGGCCAGGTCATACGGTCGCGCAATTTCGCCGACCTGCTGGCCAAGGTGTCGGACAAGCCGGAAGCCCGGCTGGTTCATGAAACCGTTCTACGCAGCCAGGCCCAGGCGATCTACAGCCCGGACAACCTCGGCCACTTCGGCCTCGCCTTGCGCCGCTATGCCCACTTTACCTCGCCGATCCGGCGCTATTCCGACCTGCTGGTCCACCGCGCCCTGATCGCAGGCCTCAGGTTGGGCGACGGCGGCCTCGACAAGGAAGCGGGCCGAGGCTTTGCCGTTGTCGGCGAGCATATCTCCAACACCGAGCGGCGCGCCGCGGCGGCCGAGCGCGACGCGCTCGAGCGCTATATCACGCTGTTCCTCAAGGACCGGGTCGGCGCGACCTTCCCCGGCCATATCTCCGGCGTCACCCGCTTCGGCCTGTTCGTGGCGCTCGACGATCTCGGCGCGCAGGGCCTGATCCCGATCCGCAGCCTGGGCTCCGACTACTTCGTCCATGACGAGTTGCGCCACACCCTGCGGGGCCGCAACACGGGCCTGACCTACGCCCTCGGCGATGCCGTGACCGTCCTGCTCAAGGAGGCCGACCCGATCACCGGCAGCCTCGTGTTCCGCCTGATGGACCATGAGGACGCCGGCCTGCGCCTGCCGCCCGGCCATGCCGGCGGCGCGAGCGGCGAACAACCGCGCGGCCCGAGGCGGCGCAACCCTGGCGGGAAACCGGGCAAGGGCCGGCCCGGGCGCAAGAATACCCAGCGCAAGCCGGGCAAAACCCGACGGAAGTAGATTCTCTGCAACCCTCCGCAAATAACTATCTGCCATGCGCAAAAAGATGCGGCAGATCGTAAGCAAATCCTTTACCTTCGGCTCGCTATGCTTTGGTTGTATATCAATAGCGGTGCCTGCGTTGTTCATGACCCATCAAAGGGACCCCGGTTCAAAGCAATCCTGGAGCACGGCGCTCCTCAGGGGTCTCCGCCGTCGCTGCCCGTCCTGCGGGCGCGGCGCGATCTTCGGCGGCTACGTGCGGGTCAATAAACATTGCGATGGATGCGGCCTCGAGTTAGGCGCCTACCGCTCCGACGACGCCCCGGCCTATTTCACCATCGCGATCGTCGGCCATTTCATCGTTCCGGCCATGTTGATTCTCGAGCAGACAAGCCACCCGGCGACCTGGGTTCACATGGTGACCTGGCTGCCGCTGACTCTTGCCATGACTCTCGCCGTATTGCCGCGGGTCAAAGGCGCGCTGCTCGGCGTGCAGTGGATGTTGCGAGTCAGAGGGTAAGTTATTACGCGACGCATTCGGGGGGATTGGGGATGAGGGGGAACACGTGCCTTGCGGACCTGGTGCGGCGAATCGTTCGGCCGTCATTGGCTTCCGCGTTTTTACTGACCGGCTGCGTCGCACTCGTTCACCAGGATGAACGCACCGCATTCGACGGCGAGGCGGCGACGAAGGTTTTCGCCGCCGGCTATTCCACGATCCACGACAAATATATCGAGCCCGTCTCGAGCAGGAAGATCGCGGCGAGCGGACTCGCCGGCTTGAGCACCATCGACGCGGCCGTGACCGTACGCGTCGCGGACGGCATCGTCCATCTCACGCTACCTGACGGCGTAACCGCCGATCTGACGGCGCCGGCCGAGGACGATGCGCAGAAATGGGCGGCCACCACGGCCGCGGCGATCTCGGTCGCCCGCACCCACTCCAAGCCGCTTGGCGCCGCCGGCAGCGAAGAGCTCTACCAGGCCGTGTTCAGGGCCTCGCTCGCCGAGTTCGATCGCTTCAGCCGCTATTTGCCCGCCACCGCGGCCCGTTCGGCGCGCGCAACGCGCGACGGCTACGGCGGCATCGGCGTCATGCTGAATTTCGAATCCGGTCGGGTGACGGTCGATACGATCATCCCGGAATCGCCCGCCGACCGCGCCGGGCTGAAGACCGGCGATGTACTCGTTCGGATCGACCGGCTCGAAACCGCGTCGATGGCCGAATCCGAAGTCGTCGACCGGCTGCGCGGCCGCATCAATTCGCAGGTCAATCTGACGGTGCTGCGTACCGGCGAGCAGGAACCGCTCGCGATCGCGCTCAACCGCGCCCTCATCATCAACCCGACGGTCGAACTCGAGAAGCACGGCAACATCGCCTTGATCAAGCTCAGCGGGTTCAACCAGGGCACGACGCGCAACTTGGCGCACGCACTCGAACAAACCCGCAAGGATATGGGCGATAGCCTGAAAGGCATCGTGCTCGACATGCGCGACAATCCGGGCGGCCTGCTCGATCAGGCGGTCAGCGTCTCCGACCTGTTCCTGCAATCGGGACGCATCGTATCGACACAGGGCCGCCATGCGCACAGCGTGCAGGTCTATGACGCGACGGGCCACGACCAGTCCTTCAACCTGCCGATGGTGGTGCTGGTCAATGGCCGCTCGGCCTCGGCGGCGGAGATCGTCGCGGCGGCGCTGCAGGATGATGGCCGCGCCGTGGTCGTCGGCAGCAACACCTATGGCAAGGGCACGGTGCAGAACCTGTCGCCGCTGCCGAACGGCGGCGAGCTCGTGCTCACCTGGTCCCTCTATCACGCGCCCTCGGGCTACTCTCTGCACAACCTGGGCGTGCTGCCCAACGTTTGCACCAGCGGCTTCCGCGGCAAGCCCGACGAGGCGCTCGATCAGTTGAGTCCGGTGTGGGCGCGGCTGCCGATGCTGATGGCCGCCTGGCGCGCCTCCTCGCCCGGCGAGGGGCCAAAGCTCGATACCATGCGCGAGAACTGCCCGCGCAGCAACGACGTGCGCGAGTTCGAAGTGGAGGTGGCCAGCCGTCTGATCGAGAATCCGGCGCTCTATCGCCGCGCGCTGCAATCGACCGGCAGCACGGTGGTGGCGGGCCCGCTGCAGTAATGCCATCGCCAACCCGGCCGCGCCGCGGCTGATCGGCGTTGAGACCGGCCATCCCTCGCTTGACTTTACCGCGATCTGACGCACCATCGGTCGAATCGTGATCGTCGCATACAAACGCAAGCTGACCGAGCCGTTCATCCTCGCCGCCCTGGCCGTGGCCGCCGCGGGCTTCTGGGCGTTCTTCGGCATTGCCAGCGAAATGCTCGAGGGCGAAACCGATGCGGTCGATGGCCGGCTGCTGCACCTCCTGCGCGAGCCGGGCGACCCGAGCCGCGCGATCGGGCCCGAATGGCTCATGGTCGCGGCGCGCGATGTCACCGCGTTGGGCGACATGCCATCCTCACCATCGTCCTGCTGGCCGTGACGGTCTTCCTCGTGCTCGCCCGGCACGTCCGCATGGCGCTGTTCGTGCTCGCCTCTATCATCAGCGGCATGATCCTGGCCGCGGTTCTCAAAAACCTGTTCGAGCGCGATCGGCCCGCGTTGGTTCCGCCGATGATCGGCGCCCACGATCTCTATGTCGCGACCTCCAGCTTCCCGAGCGGCCATGCCATGATGTCGGCGATCGTCTATCTGACGCTCGGGGCCTTGCTGGCGCGTCTCGCGGACAACCTCCACCTCAAGATCTACGTCTTGGGCGTGGCGCTCACGGTCGCCATGCTGGTCGGCCTGAGCCGGATCTATCTCGGCGTCCATTGGCCGAGCGACGTGGCCGCCGGCTGGGCCATCGGCGCCGCCTGGGCGCTCGGCTGGTGGGTGGCTGCCCAATTGGTCTCCGGCGGCATCGAAGCGAAGGGTTGACGCCGGCGGGCGACGGCCCAAAACCTCCGGTGCGCCCGTCCCTGGAGGCGCGTAGCCAGGGCTTGACACTGCCGTCGATGGCTGTATCTTGCCGCTTCCCGCGCCGGCCGTATGCCGGTCTATGTCATTGTTTATATGGAATCATCGCCATGGCGAAGGGTAGCACCGTGCTGATCAAGCTGCTCAGCACCGCTGGAACCGGCTACTTCTATGTGGCCAAGAAAAATCCGCGCAAGACGACCGAGAAGCTCGAATTCCGCAAATTCGATCCGGTTGCGCGCAAGCATGTGCCGTTCAAGGAATCGAAGATCAAGTAGCGGCCCGCGTCACGCGGAAGGCCATATGAAGAAAGCCGCCCTGAGGGCGGCTTTTTTATGTCGTAGAGCGGGCGACTGCCGAGGACGGTCAGGACAGCGGGCTGATCCCGGCATGGGCCATGGCGCCGGCGCCCGCCTCGGGCAGATCCTGTTCGCTCGACACGACGCGGTTTCGCCCCGCGGCCTTGGCGCGATACATCGCGTCGTCGGCCCGGCTCAGCAGGTTATCGGCCGACTCGCCCGGCCCGAGCAGCGTCGCGATACCGATGCTGGCCGTGACCGCTGGAGGCTGCTTGCCGCCGGCCGACAATTCCGGGCGGTTGGCGGCGATAGCATCGCGCAAGCGGTCGGCAACCGCCATCGCGGCGGAGCCCGGCGTGTCCGGCATCACCACGACGAATTCCTCGCCACCGATGCGGGCCGTGAGATCGAATTCGCGGACGCCTCGCCCAATCTCGAGCGCAACCGAGCGCAGCACATCGTCGCCCGTGGCGTGACCATAGGTATCGTTGACCACCTTGAAGTGATCGATGTCGATCATCAGGATCGACATCGGTTTCGACGTCGCCTTCGACCGCTCGACCATGGATTCCAGGTGGGACATCAGGTAGCGGCGGTTATAGAGGCCGGTCAGGCTGTCGGTGAGCGCCAGCGCCAGGCTGCGCTGATAGTCTTCCTGCAGCAGGTCGTGGTAGCGCTTGCGTCGCATCTGGGTGCGCACTCGCGCCCACAGCTCATTGCCGTCGATCGGCCGGATCAGGTAATCGTTCACGCCGATTTCGAGGCCCTTCACGAGGCCCTGCAACTGCTCCTGCTCGATCACGAGCAGGATAGGCAGCCGGCGCGTGCGTGCCGCCGAACGGAAATGGGAGCATAGGCGGAGCCCGTCGCCGTCCTCGAGATAGAGGCTGACGATGATGAGGTCGAAGGCCTTCTCGTCGGCGAGCTCCATGCCGCCTTTCGCGGTATTCGCCACGGTGACCGCGCACGATTTGCGCTCGAGCGCGGTGCGGATCTTTTCACTGGTAAAGCGGTCGCTTTCGATCACCAGAACGCGGCCGCTCATGCCCTCGTCGGAGGTCAGCGCGGAACTGGCGGGCGCGCCGCCGAACTGGCCCGAGGTTTCCTCGCGCAGGCGCCATTCGTCCATGATGGTCTTCAGGCGCGCAAGCGATTTGACGCGCGACAGCAGAATGAGGTCGTTGACCGGCTTGGTCAGGAAGTCGTCGGCGCCGGCGTCCAGCCCGTTGACCCGGTCCTCGGTGTCCGACAATGCGGTCACCATGACCACGGGAATATGGACGGTGCGCCCATCGGCCTTGAGCCGGCGGCACACTTCGAAACCATCCATTTCCGGCATCATGACGTCGAGCAGGATAATGTCCGGCTGTTCGCGCAGCGCGAGATCCAGCGCCACCTTGCCGTTGGGCGCCATCAGAACGTCGAAATATTCCGCGGTAAGCTTGGCTTCGAGAATCTTGAGATTGGCCGGAACATCGTCGACTACGAGAACCCTAGCGGGCATGGCACCCGTCCTAACCGAGAGTCTTTTGAATGACTTCCATGAAGTTGCTCACCGAGATCGGCTTGGCGATATAGGCCTCACAGCCGCCCTCCCGGATTTTTTCCTCATCGCCCTTCATGGCGAAGGCCGTAACCGCGATCACGGGAATATTCTTCAGCGAGTCGTCTTCCTTGATCCACTTCGTGACTTCCAGACCGGAGACTTCGGGCAGTTGGATATCCATGAGGATCAGATCCGGATGGTGCTCTCGCGCCAGACGTAACGCCTCCATCCCGTCCTTGGTCTGCAACGTCCTATAGCCATGAGCCTCCAAAAGATCATGGAAGAGCTTCATGTTCAGTTCGTTGTCTTCAACGATCAAGATGGTTTTCGACATTTCGTCATCGTCCCATACTGTCCACGCACCGACGCGGTACGATATCAGATACGCTGGCGCCGCGGCGGATTAAACGGCCCGCGATCGTGGTTTAGCCTTGCGCGGCATTTGGACCGCGCGATCTAATATGCGGACTAAAGGTTAACAGGATGTAACCAAGCCCACAAAGCGGCGCATCGACGCGCGCGCCAGCATGCTGAACTGTCAGCATTTTGGTTTGGGTAGCGGCTCTATTTTTTCGAGAACCGCATTAACCGTGAAATCGCCATAGTCGA
Source organism: uncultured Rhizobiaceae bacterium (assembly GCA_964577835.1). GTDB lineage: Bacteria > Pseudomonadota > Alphaproteobacteria > SMXQ01 > SMXQ01 > CAVVYA01. Next base: position 2,055 of record CAZOBN010000044.1, on the reverse strand, counting down.
GCAGCAGCCGGTTGGAAACGCCGTTGTCGTTGAGACGCACTTCGACCTCGTAATCGGGTTCCGCCTGCTGGCTTTGAATCGGAAAGAATGCCATGCGCACCGGCCAGGCCGCGCGATTGGTGAGATCATCATCACCACCCGCCGGCTTTACCGGCGGACCAATGATCGCATTGACCTCGAGCGGGCCATCGAGCGTCGCACCATCGAACATGATCCGCGACAGCCGGCTCGAGCCGCTTTGCGCCGCGGCGATCAGCTTCGCCATATGCTCGGTGGGAAACAGGGTTCCCTTGGGCAGGTCGAAGATCACCCCAACCGTGAAAGTCGCCTTGCCCGAGCGGCCCGCTCCTTCCAGATTCGCGTCGCCGCGAAACTCCTCGGCGACCTTGCCGTTGCGCAGGTTGCGAACCGTGAAGCGGTATGCCTTGCCGTCCTGGGATTCCCAACTGGAAAAATTCGAATCCGTGTCGATCTCGCCGCCCTGAGTTGCATAGAGGGTCATCCGGACGCGCTGGGACACCGTCCAGCCGTCGCATGCCTCCGCCAGTTCGAGATACATGGCCCCGCGCACATCGACCGTATTGCTGCCCGAGCGGGCGGTGCCCAGCGACATGCTGTAGACCGCCCGGTGCGAGGCGAGTTGCACAGCGGCTGAGACGGGGTCGGCCAACACGCTACCGAAAGCCAGCAAACCAGCCGCGATCATCGTGAAATAGCGTGCCATTCCGGTTCCCAACTGTATGATGCCCGGAGACATTATGCCGGCCTTTGCCGCATTGCCCAACCCCGGCTGTGCCACCCGAGTTCCCCGAACGACCTCACTCACGGCAGCGGCGCAATCCATCGGTCCTGCCCTAATAGGCTGATCCAGCTCGAGAACATGAGCCCGTAACCAAGGGCCACCAACGCCCGCCTGCGGCGCCCCCGCGAGGGCGGCCAATCCGGCGCCACGCGACCACTGGCGGCGTATGCATGCCGTCAGGATTCCTTCTTCGCCGCGCTCTTCGGCAGATCGAGCCGGATGTGCAGCTCGCGCAGCCGCTTGGGGTCGACCTCGGCGGGCGCCTGCATCAGCAGGTCCTGGGCCTGCTGGGTCATCGGAAACAGGATGACCTCGCGGATGTTCGGCTCGTTGGCCAGCAGCATGACGATGCGGTCGATGCCCGGCGCCGAGCCGCCGTGCGGCGGCGCGCCGAACTTGAGCGCGTTGAGCATGCCGCCGAAGCGCGCTTCGAGATCTTCCGGCTTATAGCCGGCGATGGCGAAGGCCTTGTACATGATCTCCGGCAGATGGTTGCGGATGGCGCCGCTCGACAGCTCCACGCCGTTGCACACGATGTCGTATTGATAGGCCTTGATGGTCAGCGGATCCCGCTTCTCGAGCGCTTCCAGCCCGCCCTGCGGCATCGAGAACGGGTTGTGGCTGAAATCGATCAGGCCGGTTTCCTCGTTCAGTTCGAACATCGGGAAATCGGTGATCCAGCAGAAGCGATAGGCGTTCTTCTCGACAAGATCGAGCTCGGTGCCGATTTTCGTGCGCGCCTCGCCGGCCAGCTTGGCGGCCTTGGGCGCCTTGTCGGCGGCGAAGAACAGCGCGTCGCCGTCACCGACTCCGGCCTTGGTTTTCAGCACGGCGATGCGCTCGGCATCGAGGAACTTGGCGATCGGGCCCTTGGCCTCGCCGTTCTCGAACACGATATAGCCGAGGCCTCCGGCGCCCTGTTCGCGCGCCCAGTCGTTGAGCTTGTCGAAGAAGCTGCGCGGCTTGCCCGCCGCCTTCGGCGCCGGGATGGCGCGCACGACGGCGCCGTTGGCGATCGCCTTGGCGAAGATGCCGAAGCCCGAATCGCGGAACGCCTCGGTGACATCGGCAATGACCAGCGGGTTACGCAGGTCGGGCTTGTCGGTGCCGTACTTCAGAATGGCGTCGTCGAACGCGATGCGTGGGAACGGCGCCTTGGTGACGCTCCATCCCGGGCCGAACTCCTCGAAGATGCCGGCCAATACGGGCTCGATCGCGGCGAACACGTCTTCCTGGGTGACGAACGACATCTC
>CAZOBN010000043.1:0-24613 GCA_964577835.1 uncultured Rhizobiaceae bacterium | reverse complement strand
TTCGACCCTAACGCATTGCCGCGACTCAGAAAAATCTCTACCGGACAGTAGTGGGTCAAGCCGGGGCATGACGGTGTTTTGAGGGCGAACGTCCCGGCGAGAAATGGCCGACTCAATCGGCCATGACGAAGATACAAAGGTCGCGTCGGCCAGAGATGGCCCGGTCGATCCCCCGATCAAGTCGGGGGAGGGCCATGACTTGAGAGGGACGCCTCGATGGCGTCACTCTCAAGTCAGTTCAGCCCGTAGAGTTTTCGCGCATTGCCGTCGAGGATCTTGTCGACAGAGGGGCGCGGCAGCTTGCCGTTGTCGCGCAGGATGCGCAGCGCTTCGATCTGCGCCGAGGTGTCGGCATGGCCGTAGTCGGTGCCGATCACCAGATGCTCGTCGCCGACCTGCTGCATGATGTAGGGGATGTCGTCGGTGGTCTGGCAGGCGACCCAGATATTGTTGTCTTTCAGCGGGCTCTTGAAGAAGCGCTTGCCCTTGCGCTTGAAGCGGATATCGAGATCGTTGAGCGCATAGGGAATCCATTGCGCGCTGACCTCGATGAAGCCCCAGCGGACCTTGGGAAACCTGGCGGGAATGCCTTCCATCAGCAGGGAATGGAAGGCGCCGACCACGGGCAGCTTGGAGCGCGAGAAGCCGCATTCGTCCTTGTAGATGTCGCGCACGGCGAAGCTGTTGTTGCCCGAGTGGAAAGTGACCGCGAGGTCGAGATCTTCCGCCATCTCGTAGAGCGGGAAGAAATGCGGATCGCACAGCTTCATCTCGACCTCGAGCCCGCGCAGGAAGATGCCGCAGGCGCCGTTGTCCTTGGCGAACTCCAGCTCGGCGCGGATCTTGTCCCACGACGAGCGCAGGGGCGGCATGACGACCCAGCGCAGGCGCCCGTCGCCCTTTTTCCAGATGTCGGCGAGCCAGCGGTTGTAGCTGCGGCACAGCGCATACTCGACCGGCTCGTTCTGCGTCCAGGCGCGCAGGAAGACCGTGGGGAAAAGCACCTGGACATCGATCTCGAGCTCGTCCATATGCTTGAGCCGGGCGGAGACGTCACGCATCTCGCGCGATTCCTCGGGGGTGTTGGAGCCGATATTGCCTTCCATCGGCTGGACGCGGCCGTCGATCACCCAGAAGCGCTTCTGCACGCCGCCTTCGTTGCTCTCCACCGTGGCGCCGGTCAGTTGCTGCACCACCATCGGGCGGTACTTCTTATAAGCGTCGTCGATATATTCGAAGGTCTGCGTCGTCTCGATGACATGCGCGTCGGCGTCGATGCTACCCATGGTCCTCCCCGACATGGCGGCGCGGCCGTGTCTTGCTCCTGTTCGACGCGGCCTTACGCCGCGCGTTCGCTGATGCGGCGCTGGCCGCGCCGAACGATAGGGCGCGTTGAACCGCGCTTCGTTGATAGGCAAGTTTCGCGCCGCGCCTAGGCCGGTGTCAATGGTGGCCCGTGTCCTACTTGAAGGCCAATGTAGCGGGCGAGATCAGCACGCCGAAGGCCTCGCACCAAATAATCACGCTGCCATAGGTCTTGAGATCGACGCCGGCCGGCACGTCATAGACCTGGCTGCCCTTGAAGGCGCGCAGCCGCCCGAGATCGACGAATTTCTGGCCTTCGAGCTCGGCGGAGCGGGCGATGCCGGCCCTCGGTACGAGATAGACATGGAACGCGGGGCCCGGGCCGACCTCGAAGTCGCGGCCGAGCACCACCGCCTCGCCATAGACCGCGACGCTGCCCTTGCCGTAGTGCACCGGGTCCGCCGGATCCGCGTGGATGAAGGTGCCGGTGGCGAGCACCGGCTTGCTCTCGGCGCCGGTCAACCGCTCGTTGGCCGTGACGTCGGCGAGAAAGATATAGGGATAGACGAAGATGCCGATGGCGAAACCGACCCCGGTGCCGAGCACGCCGCCGGTCACGAAGATGGCGAGGACTTTCCAGACGGGCCGCATCAGGGCTCGTCGAACTGGCGCGGGATCGGCACCGTCGCCACACCCGGCAATGCCACAGTATTGATGTTCCACGACAGCGTGATGCGCGGCCGCGTGCCCGAATAGGGATTGACGCAATGCACCGCCTGGCCGGGAAAGATGATCATGGTGCCGGCGCGCAAGCCGGGCATCACCGGATTGGTCATATGCCCGGCCTCCGCCTGGCAGCAGGGGGCGAGCCGCGGATCGACGAAGCAGAACTGGCCGGACCAGGCGTCGGTCGGATCGGGATCGCCGGGATCGACGCAATAGACCACGCTCGCCGCCGCGCGCAGGTGGCTGTGCGGCGCGCTGTAGTCGCCCTGGCCGTAGACGTTCGCCCAGCTCATGTCGATCACGGCCGAGTCCGCGCCCACCATCCGTCTGAACAAGGCGGTGGCACGCGCGCAGATCAACGCCAGCTCCGGCGATTGCATCCGGTGAATGTGATAGATCTTGGTGCCGCCGACGGCGCGCGCCTGTTGCACGGCAACGTTCGGATCATGGGCGAGAGCCAGCAGGCGCGCCGTCAACGCCGGATGATAGATCGCGGCATCGCGGAAATGGGTCAGCGCGAAGGCCGGCGCGCCGGGCAGGGATTCCGTCCGCTGATCATCCGGCCAAACCGCAAGGTCCTGTGAGGAGGAATCGTCCCACGCCCCAACCGTTGCCATCCGCTCCCCCTCGCGTCCTTCATTGACACGTTGAACCGACTGCGGCCTTTTCAGAGGTGACTCTATCGCCGGCTACGGCCGCAGCTCGGTGTAATCGACCAGCTTCTTCACTTTACCGCCATCGCGGGCCCGTGCCAGCGCTTTCGAGCGCTCCGGCTGCGACCGGGCGCGGCCGAGCAGGTAGAGCGTGCCGAATGCGTCGCCCGCCACGCGGAAATTCACATCGGCCACGCCGGACGCGCCGATCAGGCGCGCCTCGGCCTTGGTCTCGAGCACGATCACGTCGCCCCAGTCGAGCAGCTTGCGCCGCTCCTGCTCCGCCTTGGGCATATAGATCGCGTGCCAATACAATGTCTTCACGTCCTTGATGGCGCGCACGGCCTTTTCGAACTCGTCGTAGGTCTCCTTGTCGTCGAACAGGCCGGTGACGAGCAGCCGCTGTTCGTAGATGCGCGTCGAGGCCTTGATGGTGCCGACCTCCGCCATCAGGCCGTTGACCTTGAGGATGATCTCGTTGTCCTTGGCGATGTCGGCCATGCTGCGCGCCTCGATGGCGCGGTCGACCACGGTCTTCGGAAACAACAGGAGGTCCATCGGCTGCACGGCGGCCAAGGCCAACGGACACAGACTGAGGAACATGGCCAGCATTGCGCCGCCGCCCCGGATCCATCCCGACCATGCCATCAATGACGTGCCCCCTGCCGCTCTATCGGCCCGAATCATAGCAGAGGAAGCTCGACTTGGCAGGAGGGACAAGCGGGGGCGAGATCCGCAATCCGCGCGGTGGCAGCCGACAAAAAAAGGGGGTGGCGGGCTCGCCCCGCCACCCCCAGCACTCAGTCCTTCGCGTATTGGTATTCCGGCAGGGCGCGCAACTCGTCCTTGCTGGCGCCGGGCAGGACGATCTTGTTGTCGGCGAAGGTCAGGCTGGAATAGGGCACCACCACGAGCCGGTTGCCCAGCCCGAGAAAACCACCCACCGCCAGGACAGCGAACGGTGTCTTGCCATCGGGGCTGACGATGAGATCGTCGATCTTGCCGATGGTGTCGTTGGCGTCGTTACCGACGCTGGCGCCGATGATCTTGGTGGCGCGGTAGCCGGTGGCGACCGTTTGCGGATCCACCTTCACCAAGCCCACCGTCTGCGGCGCCCCCTGGGACCATGCCGGGGAGGCCAGGAGGGCCGCACCGATCAAAGCCGCACCGAGCGCATGCGCTGCTCGCTTCATTGATTGCCTCCGATCTTTGTTAGGGACTCCGGCCCTCGGAGCCGCTAACGACGATTCTTGTCCTTGTCGCGGACGGCGTCCTTGATGCCGCCCACGGCGTTCTGGATCTTGCCCTCTGCTTTATCGGCTTTGCCTTCGGCCTGCAGCTTCGCGTCGCCTGTGGCCTTGCCGAGCCCCTCCTTGACCGACCCCTTTGCCTTCTTCGCCGCGCCTTCGATGCGATCCTTATCCATGCCAACCTCCGATAAAAACGTGCGCAAACCACTTGCCGCACCTACTCTCGATATGGGAGGGCCGCGCGAAATAGCACCCGTCCGGGCCGGGTGATTTTCGTGTGTTTTTCGGATGGCCGATGTCGAGCGGTCAAAAGAAGCGGCGTGGAGACGTTGTCCACGCTGTTCGATCGTATCGCGGAGCGTTCAGCCGCCGTGCTCCTGGATCTGGCCCAGTTGCGGGTCGATGCGGATCTTCACCGTCTCGCCGCCCTTCGTCGCGGTGGCGGTATAGGCATCGCCTGCGCGCTGGATGTTCTGCACGTTCGAGTAGCCCTGCTTCTCGAGCATGCTGCGGATGCGCGACTCGCTGGCGACCGGTTCGGTGGTCGGGGCCTGTTGCGGATTGGTCATTTCCCGGGGCGCCTCGACGCCGTCCCGCGTCGAACGCTCCAGGGCATCGCGCGTGGTACCCCGTTCCATGCCCTGACTGTCGACGCCGCGCTCGAGACGCGGCGATGTGCCTTGAGGCAGCCGCTTCCGCTATTCGGCGCCGCACCGGCGCCGCTCGACTGCGCCAGGGCAGCGCCGCTCAGACTCAGGCTCACGGCTGTCGCCATGGCGACGAATCTGCAAATGTGCATGGTCGCTCTCCTTCCAGGAAGGCCGGCGTGTCACATCATGCCAGCCTCGCCGATTGAAACGGTCATTGGCGTCTGGAAAGGAAACCCGACACAGGGAGCGTGGTTCCGCGCCCCCTGTTCGGCAAGATTGGAACATTCCGACAGGTCCATATGCGGATCGCCGGAAATCCGCCGTAGCCCTGCTCAGCAAGCCGGTTTCATGCAACGAGAAACGGCGGTTTCTCGCAACCGCCGTTTTTCTGTTCGGCGAAGGGTCGTGCCGCCCGCGAGGGGAACCGCCCCGCGCGCGTATCTACCAGACGATCTTCTCGATGCCTTCGAAATGTACCGTGCTGCCGTCGGCGAGCTGCAGCGTGCCGGCGGCATCCTGAGACAGGTCTAATATGCCGGCATGCTCACCGGCGACCGTGCCGTGGTCGAGTTGCAGAGTCCAATCGCCGGTGACGGTTCCGCCATCGGCGCCTTCGAGGCGGATCGTGTCGGTCCAACCGCCCTTCTTGCCGCCATCGAAATAGTTGGCGGCGCCGTCTCCAAAGCTGAACGCGTAGGTGTCCGATCCGCTTTCGCCATAGGCCGCATCGGATCCGGCGCCGCCGCGGAAGAGATCATTGCCCGCGCCGCCATAGAGTTGATCGCCGCCAGCCCCGCCGTTCAGCGTGTCGTTTCCGCTATCGCCTTTGAGCAGGTCATCGCCGGCACCGCCGCGCAGAGTGTCGTTTCCGGCGCCGCCCCACAATTTGTCCGCGCCAGCGCCGCCATAGATCCGGTCATCGCCCGCGCCGCCTTCCAGCGTGTCGTTGCCGGCGTCGCCCGTGAGGTCGTCGTTGCCCGCGCCGCCCAGCAGGCGGTCGTCGCCCGCACCACCGGTGAGAGCGTCATTTCCGGCGCCGCCATTCAGCGTGTCATTGCCGGCATCGCCATAAAGCTTGTCGGCGCCTGCGCCGCCGTCGAGACTGTCGTCTCCGGCACCGCCATAGAGCGTATCGTTCCCGGCGCCACCATCGAGACGATCGTTGCCGGCATCGCCCTTGATCTCGTCATTTCCCGAACCGCCCAACAGCCGGTCGTCGCCGGTGCCACCGCTGAGAGCGTCATTTCCAGCGCCGCCGTTCAGCGTGTCGTCGCCGGCATCGCCGGAAAGTTTATCCGCACCGGAGCCGCCGTCGAGAACGTCATCGCCGGTGCCGCCATAAAGCGTGTCGTTGCCGGAACCGCCATCAAGACGATCATTGCCGGCATCACCGGACAGACGATCAATGCCATCGCCACCGGACAGAAGGTCGTTGCCCGCGCCGCCGCGAAGCGTGTCGTTTCCGGCCTCGCCCCTCAGTTCGTCAGCTCCCGCGCCACCCAGCAACAGATCGTTGCCCGCGCCGCCTGAGAGACGATCCTCGCCGGCGCCGCCGCTCAACGTATCGTTGCCGGCATCGCCATAGAGCTTATCGGCGCCTGCGCCGCCGTCGAGACTGTCGTGACCGGCCCCGCCATACAGCTTGTCGTTTCCGGCACCGCCCTTGAGATTGTCATTGCCCGCATCGCCGCGCAGCTCATCGTCGCCCGCATCGCCCGACAGACGATCGTCGCCCTCGCCGCCGGAGAGCAGATCGCCACCGGCACCACCTCTCAGCGTGTCGTTGCCCGCTTCGCCATAAAGCTTATCGGCGCCTGCACCGCCATCGATGGTGTCGACGCCCGTTCCGCCGTAGAGCTTGTCGTTTCCGGCGTCACCTTTGAGAGTGTCGTTCCCTGCGTCGCCGCGCAGCTCGTCATCGCCGGCCCCACCCAACAGACGGTCGTTGCCCTCGCCGCCGGAGAGCCGGTCGTCGCCGGCACCGCCACTCAGGATGTCGTTGCCGGTTTCGCCATAGAGTTTATCGGCGCCCGTGCCACCATCGAGACGATCCTCGCCGGCTCCACCATAGAGCTTGTCGTTTCCAGCACCGCCTGTGAGGCTGTCATTGCCGGCATCGCCACGCAGCTCGTCAGCGCCGGCGCCACCCAACAGGCGATCGTTACCATCACCGCCGTACAGCCGGTCGTCGCCGTCACCGCCTCTCAGGGTGTCGTCGCCGGCTTCGCCACTAAGCCTATCGGCGCCTGAGCCGCCATCGAGAGTGTCGTCGCCGGCGCCGCCATAGAGCGTGTCGTTTCCGGCACCGCCCTTCAGGAGATCGTTACCCGCCTCTCCGCGCAGTTCATCATTGCCAGCGTCACCGAACAGGCGGTCGTTGCCATCGCCGCCATACAACCGGTCATCGCCGGCCCCGCCCCTCAGGGTGTCATTGCCCGCCTCGCCATAAAGCCTGTCGGCGCCGTCACCACCGGACAGCCGATCATCGCCGCCGCGGCCATACAAACGGTCCGCTCCGCTGAAACCATTGATTGCGTCATCGCCGGCGCCACCGATCAGCGTCTCATTGCGGGAGCTGCCATTCAAACTCACGCCGGTCGGCGTTTCAACGGCAGGGGCAGACGGCGGATTGTTGCCGCCCGTGCCGTCGGACGGTGGAACGGCGTTTTGATCGGGAGACGGTCGCACGTTGCTTCCGGAGGGAGGCTGGGGCCCATCGCCACTGGCGCCGGTCGGCGGCGGCGCGTCGCCGCCAGCCGCGGCGCCCCCTGCATCGGCAACGACCGGTACCGCATTATTGCTCAGCGATACCGGCAACCCGGCGCTCTTTGCGACCCTGTCGGAAACATCGGCTGCGCCATCCGGGATGGCGGGCCGGCCGCCGTCGGCGCCACGCTCTTGCGAAACCGCGAGTGCCGGATCGCCTGACGGTTTGCCGGCGGAGTCGGCGGATTGCGCCTGCGGGGTAGCGTCTGTATCGCCGCCCGGCCGCTGTTGCGGGTTCGGGCGATGGCCGCCGCCACGCGAGATCTGGCCGCTCTCGCCACGGGCGGTTTCATCGCCGGCACGGTCCGCGGGCTGTTCCCGGGTCAGCCCGGCGGTTGCCGATCCATCCGCGCGACTGCCGCCGCCATTCGCCGACAAGGCAATTGTCGGATCGTTACCCGATTCGCCGGTTGCGGTGGACGGTCCCTGCAGAGGCGCGAGGAGCGCGGTCGCCTGGGCGCCATCGGCGTTGTCGGCTCCATGCTCATGGCCATCGTGCTCGCCGCGGGCACTGGCGTCCTGATCGGATGCCGCTTGCCGGTAGTCCGGCAGGACGGCGGTCTCCTCGGCGCGATCCGGCTGGCGGCGGCGCGCATCGCCATCGGCAACGGCCGGATCCTGCTGGCCCAATTTGGCGAGTTCGGAGGCGATCTTGGATTTGTCGGGCGCATCGGTCGCGGAGACGAAAGATGCTTCTGCCATATTCGACCTCATCCTGAGGCGGTCAGCGCGCGCAAGCTGACGGGATCACGCCTGTGATTCGACGGTCCCGCGAGGGTACCGCCGGATTCATGAAAAATGTCTGAAAATCGCCGTTAAAGTCGGGTAAAAACTACGTATAAACAACGAATTATAGTTAAACCGGGTAGCGCCGCGGCGTTAACCAGTAAAGCTTTCTTAAACCGTCCTGGGTCAGACTTCGGTGACGTGTAACAAATCCGCCGAAGTTCATGTTGTTGAAGACCGCCGGCACAGAGCCCGACCGCGACGGCGCATCCGCCAATTTGGACGGCAGCGAATTCGCGAACAGCACGAACGTGCGCAGCGTCCTGAAGGTGGTGGCCTGCCGTGCCGACGTGCTCGCCGCTTCGGCGTTGATCAATCTGCTGTCGCTCGGCCTGCCGATCGCCATCCTGCAGATTTATGACCGCGTCATCCCGAGCAAGGCGCTCGATACCTTCGCGTTCCTGATCGTCGGGCTCGGCGTCGTCATCCTGCTCGACGCCCTGGCCTCCTACATCCGCGCCTATGTCACCAATTGGGGCGCGGCCCGCTTGCAGCATGCGCTCGGCACCCAGGTGCTCGAGCGCACCCTCGGCGCGGGGCTGGCGACGTCCTACAGCATGTCACCCGGCATGCAGATCCAGCGCTACCGCGCAGTCGACGTGGTGAAGAGCTTCTACGCCGGCCAGGCCGTGCTGGCGCTAGCCGATTTGCCCTTCGTCGCCCTGTTCCTAGGTCTGATCGCCATCATCGCCGGGCCCCTGGTCATCGTGCCGGTAGCCATGCTGCTGATCGCGGCCGCGCTCGTCTTCGGCATAGGCCGGCGCCTGCGCGCGACGCTGGTCGAACGCATCCATTGCGATGACCGGCGCTACAACTTCCTGACCGAGGTGCTCAGCCGGATCAAGACGGTGAAGGCGCTCGGGCTCGAGACATTGCTGGTCCGGCGTTACGAGCGCCTGCAAGCCAGTTCGGCCGAACAGACTTTCCACGCTTCCTATGAGGCCGCCATGGCCCGCTCGCTGGGCGGCACCATGTCGCAATTGACCATGATCGCCACCACGGCGGTCGGTAGCCTGTCGGTCATCGAGGGCGCATTGTCGGTCGGCGCGCTGACCGCCACCGTCTTCCTGGCCGGCCGCGTGAGCCAACCCATGCTGCGCGCATTCGGCCTGTGGATGCAATTCCAGGCGGCGCACCTGGCCAGATCGCAGGTCGACGAGATCTTGCGTCAGCCGCTCGAAGTTCGCCCCGATCTGCCCGAGATCGGTCCGCTGGAAGGCCGCATCGAGCTGCGGGATGTCGCCTTCCGCGTCGACGGCGGCAGGAAGACCATCCTGGCCGGAATCAACCTGGAGATCGCAGCCGGTGAAACCATCGGCATCACCGGGCCGACCGGCCGGGGCAAGTCCACTCTGCTCAATCTGATCAGCGGCCTCTACAGCCCGACCGAGGGCGAGGTCCTGCTCGACGGCCGCCGGCCGCAGGATCATGAGCCAGCCAGCGTGCGCCGGCAGATCTGCAGGGTGCCGCAGAACGCCGTGCTGTTCAACGGCACCATCCTCGAGAACATGACCATGTTCCGCGAGGGCGAGATCATCGACCGCGCACTGCGCCTGAGCGAGCGTCTGGGCGTTGCCCGCGCCCTCGCCCGCTCGCCGGACGGCTATCGGACCAAGGTGGGCGACGGATCGAACGATGCCCTGCCGGGCGGCATTCGCCAGCGCATCTCGATCATCCGCGCCCTGGCGCCGCACAGCGAGCCCAGGATCATCCTGTTCAACGATGCCAACGCGACGCTGGATTCCGAAAGCGACCGCCTGCTGCTCGATCTTCTGCGCGAATACCAAGGCCGGGCCACCATGGTCATCGTCAGTCACCGGCCATCGTTCCTCAAGCTCGCCGACCGCAACTTCGTCGTCAAGGGCGGCGCCCTGCAGGCGGTCCATGGCGCCCCCGAGGCGCACCTGCTGCACGAGCGCGCGTCATGAGTCCGGCCAGCAGCGCCATTCGTTACGCCCATATCGCGCCCGAAGCCGGGATGCGGATCCTCGCCCATGCCGGCGAGCGCGGCAGCGCCACCCTCTCGCCGTACGCCAATTGCCTGGTGCCGTTGCTGAACGCACTGGGCTGGCGCGGCAACGCCCGGCATGTGGCGGAAGCCCTCCCGCATTTTTCCCATGATCTCGATCTCTCCGACCTGATCGCGGTGCTCGCCAATCTGAACTATCTCACCACCGAGATCCGCATGCGCCAGCGCGACATCGACGCCGGCATGCTGCCTTGCCTGTTTGTGCCCGACAAAGGCGGGGCGCGTGTCATCCTGGCGCCGGAGGAGCGCGGTTTCCGCATCTACGACGGCGAGGGCTGCGCCGCCAGAGTATGCGACGACGGCAATTTGCGCGGCACCGCCTTCGTGATCCGGCGCGCGGAGAACGCGGATGCCGTTGCCAATCCGGCCGCGCAAAGCTGGACGACCGGCATCCTGCGCCGGTTTACCGGCTCGCTGTCGCTTGGCCTCGTCGTCTCCGCGGTTTGCAGCGCGATCGGCCTGATTGCCCCGCTGCTCATCATGTTCATCTACGACCGGGTGATCGGCTCCGGCGCGGCGCTTCAGCTCTATTACCTGGTGCCGGGCATCGTCGCCGTGTTCGCCTTCGAAATGGCATTCCAGAACCTGCGCGCGCGCATGACAGGCCATGTCGCGGGCCGGCTCGAATATCTGATCGGCTGCGCCACCTTCCGCCGCATTCTCAACCTGCCGCCGATCCAGACCGAGACAGCACCGATCGGCGCCCAACTCGCGCGGCTCAAGGAATTCGAGTCGGTACGCGAGTTCTTCACGGGTCCGCTATCGGAAGCCATGCTCGACCTGCCGTTCGTCGCTCTGTTCGTCCTGCTGATCGCCATCATCGGCGGACCGCTGGCGTTCATTCCCGTGGGAGTCGCTCTGATCTTCGTCGTGCTGCATCTGGTGTTCTCGCCGATCGTGGCGCGCCACGTGGCCGAAGCAAGCCAAATGAAATCGCTGCAACAGCAGTTCTTGGTCGAAACCGCGTCCCATCTCGGCGAGATCAAGATTCAGGCCGCCGAAGCCCAGTGGCTCGACCGCTACCGCGAGGTCTCGGCCAGGGTCGCCCTGCACGACTTCCGCTTCGCCATGAGCGGGCAAACCCTGCAGATCATCGCCCATATGCTGATGATGGTCGCCGGAGTGGCCTTCATCTCCGGCAGCATGGTTTATGTCATCTCGGGCCATCTCACCGGCGGCGGACTTCTCGCGGTCACCACGCTCGGTTGGCGAGCCCTGGCGCCGTTGCAGTCCGGGCTTGTGGCGCTCGGACGTTGGCAATACGTGCGCCAGGCCTTGCAGCGCATCGACCTGTTGATGCGCATGAAGCCGGAGCGCGGCGAGGACGCGCCACCGCCACCGCAGCGCAGCTACGTCGGCAGCTTGACTTTCATAAATGTCAGCCAGCGCTTCCGCCCCGATGGCGAGCCCGCGCTGCAAAATCTTTCGCTCGACGTCCAGTCGGGGCAGATCGTCGCCGTGACCGGCCCGAATGGCTCGGGCAAGTCGACCTTCGTCAAGCTCGCCGCCGGCATCTATGCGCCGAGCGGCGGCGTCGTGCTGATCGACGGGCTCGATCTGCGCCAGATCGATGCCATCGATCTGCGGCAGCACATCGGCATCGTGCCCCAGGTCAGTCACTTCTTCTATGGCACCATCGCGCAGAACATGCGGCTCGCCCATCCGACGGCGACCGACGAGGCGATCCGCGCCGCCGCGCGGGACGCCAATGTCCATGAGGACATCATGGCCCTGCCCGACGGCTACGAGACCAGGCTCACCGAACAGGTGCTGGCGGAACTGCCCGCCGGCTTCAAGCAAAAGTTGTCCCTGGCACGCGCCTATGTCCGCGAGGCGCCGATCCTCATTCTGGACGAGCCGGTGCAGGCGCTGGACGATGACGACGACCGCGCGCTCATGACGGTTCTCGGCAAATTGCACGGCTCGACGACGGTCCTGCTGGTCACCCATCGCCCGAGCCATATGCGCCTGGCCGACCGCCTGGTCGTGCTCGACGCCGGCCGCGTGCTCTATTCGGGCCCGCCGGCGGAATATCTGCAACGTCAAACCGGGAAGGCGGCTTGACCATGTCCGTTGTCGCGTCCACAGAGCCGTCCGGCGCCGCGCGCAGGCGCGACCGGCGCTATGTCCAGTGTCTGAAGCAGCCGGCAATCCTGGACGAGATGGGACCGCCGGGCGTCCTGCGCTTGCTGCTTCTGCTGCTCGCCTTGCTGGTCAGCGCGGCGATCGGATTGGCGGCGACCACCAAGATCGTCCAGACGACCCAGGCGCCAGGCTCGATCACGCCGGCCGGCGCCGTTCTGCACCTGCAGCATCTGGAAGGCGGCATCGTCACCGAGATACTCGCCCGCGAGGGAGATCTGGTCGAGCGAGGGGCGGTGCTCGTGCGCCTGGATTCGGCGGCCACGGCGTCCGATCTGGATGAGCGGGAATCGATGATCGCCAGCCTCGAGGTCGAAATCGAGCGGCTGCGCGCCTTCACCGAAGGGCGGCCGGCGGATTTCAGCCGGGTTGCCGGGAAATATCGTCACCTGGTGAGCCAGCAAATGGAGATCCTCGCCGCCCAGGAAGAAGCGCGCAACAGCCAGCGCGGCGTCGCCATCAATCAGATCGAGCAGCGCGAGGCGGAGATCGCCACCCTGGAAAGCCAGACCGAATCGCTCCAGCAGCGCGAGGCGATCATGCGCGAGGTGCTCGGCATGCGACAGGAGCTGTCGGACAAGGGATTGGTCTCGCGCATCCAGTTCCTCAGCACCAAGAACGAGCATCTCACCGCCGAACGCGAGCTATCGAAGAACAAGAGCGAGATCGCACGCGCGCGGCAAACCCTGGAGGAGGCGCGCAGCCGGCTGGTCCAGATCGACGCCCAACTGGTCAACGACGCCGCGCAGCGGCTTGGCCGCGCCGGCGCCGAGCTCGGCCAGTTGCGCGAGTCCGTCGGCAAGGCGCAGGACAGGTTCGAGCGCCTGGAATTGCGGTCGCCGCAGCGCGGCATCATCAAGGAAATGAAAGTCAACTCGGCAGGCGCGGTGATCGCGCCGGGCGCCATCGTCGCCGAGATCGTGCCGCTCGACCGCGAGTTGCTGGTCGAGGTGCGGCTGCCGCCGGCCGATCGCGGCCGGCTTACGGTCGGCCAATCGGTGGAAGTGAAGCTGCAGACCTACGACTTCACGCGCTACGGCTCGATTCCCGGCCGCATCGAGCATATCTCCGCCACCACCTTCACCACGCCGACCGGGGAGGCCTATTACAAGGGCAGCGTCCGCCTACAGCGGGACCATGTCGGCGATGTGCCGGGCTTCGGCATGGTCATGCCCGGCATGCTGGTGGAAGTCAGCGTCAATACCGGCGAGCGCACCCTGCTGCACTATCTGCTGCGTCCCGCCTACGAGGCGGTCAGCCGCGCCTTCCACGAGGGGTGATGGCGGCAGACCGGCCGCGCGCGTCAGTATTTTCCGGGATCCTGGGGCGGCGCGAAATTGCCGTGCCTGCCATCCCGTTCCAGGATGATGCCGTCTTCGTCGGTGCCATCGTCCACATCGAAATCGCCGATCGTCGGAACCGGATTGCCGGTGACCCGCAACCATTCCTCGAAGCGCGGGTGCTCGATCAGATCCTCGATGGCATCGGCTTCCGTCCTGCCGAAGCCGACCGGGTCCATTTCCGGATTGATGAAGTCGGGCGCGGTCGCGGTCCAGCCATCACTCTTGCGACGGAGCATGTATCCCCCTTGGGCCGTGGGCTTTCCTCCTTTTGAACCGAAGCGAGCGGCGCGCCATCAGCGGAACGCTGCCTTGTAAACTCGCGCGATGGCGCAAGGGTCCGCAGCCCATCCATGCGCGACCGTTCCGTTCGAATGGCCCCCGTCACTTCTGCCCGGCCTGCTCCCACAAGGGATTCCACTCCGCGAACACGTCGGGGAGATCCTTCTCCAGCACTGTGTGATCGCGGAACGCGATCTTGCGGCCGACGATCTGCTCGGGGAATGGCAGGAAGACCTCGATCTGCAGGTCCTTATGGATGGGCGGCGATTTGTCGGCGTTGAACTGGGCGATCTGCCCTTCCTTGCTCAGGAACCAGTTCACCCACAGCAGCGAGGTATAGGGATTGGGATTGTTCTTCATGATGCCGATTTCGGAGACCGACAGCGGCACCGGCTCCGGGCAATGCCAGCTGATCGGCGCGCCCTTCTTTTGATATTGCCGAGCCGGTCGCGATCAATCATCGCCGCACTCGTCAGCGAAGCCACGCCGCCCGAGCGCGTGTCATCGCTATGACCGAGGATGATAAGTTCATGAGAGCGAATTCCGTTCGCCGAGCGACGGCGTACGCCGTCGCCGGGGACCCCTAAGGAAAGCCTGGATGAATCCAAGTTTCTGTCAGTTAAACCAATAGGATATGGCCACGTTCCGCTCTGGAACCGGGAGCGAAAAACCACGTTAGAAATCGTCGCGGTTGACCCGAACGGCACGACCGTCGACTTCCACCAACCCCAATCGAAAGAGAAGCAACATGACTGCGAAACTTCTGTCTCGCCGCGTGCTGAGCCTCGCGGTAACAGCCATGATCCTCGGCGGTGGCCTCGTCGTTGCGAAGGCGCACCTCATTGGCATAGCCCTGGCGTGCCCCGCGACCTGAGCGCGGCAAATTTATCGCAATAAAAAAGGTCAGGAAATACTGCGGCCTCCGGATGACGCGCGGATTTGGAGGCCGCGCCCATTTCGATCGACAGGCGGCGACGCTCGTGCCTCGACAGGCGACGACGCGTGCCGGAAGGTTCAGCCACGTGAATGCCATACAGCGCTTTGGGATCTACGCCACGGGCATCGCAATGGCGTGCCTGATCGCGGCACACAACCCGACCGATGGCTACACGACCACGGTTGCGCGCTACGATCCGTGGCCTCTTCCCTCCGCGAACGATTCCATAGATGCCCAGAGCGGCTTGTCGTGCGACCCGCCGTTTCGGGAGCAGCAGGACGCGCTCGCATCGCAGAAGCGGTTCTTGGGCGAAGAACTCGGCCATTGCCGGTTGATTGCGCTCGACGTCTGGGAGTGGCGGAGCGGTGGCGCGCTGCTCGCCTACCTGGCCACGGTCAGGAAGGCCTTGGCCTTCGCCGCGGCCATTCTGCTCGGCGGACTGTTGTGGCTCTGGCTGTTCCGCGCGCCTCGACCGCACGAGCTGCGCCGCAAGGCGTCTCGCGGCAAGGCCGCAGCGAGCATGAAACCAAGCGATTAGGGAATGGTAGGACTGACCAAGATTAAATCCGGGCACTGGATTTGACTATCCTCTTGCCCACTGGGCAATACGAAAAATAGACTTTCGAACGGCCCTGGGGTGCATGACCGTGCGCTCGGCTTCCCCGGTATCCAAACCGCCCGCAGAAGAAGGGCGGTGCAGCGTTCCAGCGTGCGTAACATCCTGGGGTCGTTCAGCCGACCCGGCTCGGCAAATCGCCTTATGTTACACTAACCGCAAGAGGGTCCAGCAACCACTCCGGCCAGGCAAGCGCGCCGGGCATTATCCGGACTTGGGTCATCGGAACGGTGAGATCGCCGGCGAGTTGGCATCACCTATGTAAGTATGAAAGAAAAAGTAAACAGACCAAGTGAAGATGGTGGACCTAATTCACGAACAACCGGCACTGACGACTGCCGCTACGACACTTTCCTCTCTGGGCTCCAGCCGTGAATTGGGTCTGGTCAGCGCAAATGCGGCGGCTCGGCTTCGGAGGGACAGTCCCAATGATGTCCCGGAAAAGAAATCCCATCCCTTCCTAAGTTTTGCCCGCAAATTCTGGGGGCTGTCGGCGTGGATGATCGAGCTGATTGCCATACTGTCCTTCATCCTGAACAAGCGTGCGGATTTTATCGTTGCTCTGGCATTGCTGATCGTGAATGCGGTCCTCAGCTTCCTTCAGGAGCAGCGCGCGTCAGCGGCGGTGGCCGCCCTGCGCAGCCGATTGCAGATATCAGCGCGCGTGCTGCGCGACCGGACCTGGAAGGCCCTGCCCGCGCGCGATCTCGTTTGCGGCGATGTGATCAGGGTAAGGTCCGGCGATTTTATTCCTGCGGACGCCCAGATCATTGACGGAACCTTGCGGGTAGACCAGTCGGCGCTGACCGGTGAATCGCGCGAACTCGAAAAGGCGCCTGACGATCCGCTCTATTCGGGATCGATCGTGAAGCTGGGTGAAGCGACTGCCGTCGTGACGGCGACGGGAGTCCGGACATATTACGGGCGCACGACCCAGCTCGTCGAAAGCGCTCGTCCGAAGCTGCATATCGAAGAAGTCGTCACACGTGTTGTCCGATGGCTTTTACTTATCGTCGGCGTACAGGTCGTAATCGCCGTCGCTGTCGCGTTGACAGAAGGAACGTCGGTCGTCGAGATTCTGCCGCTCTCTCTGGTGTTGCTGATGAGCGCGGTGCCGGTGGCGCTGCCGGTGATGTTCACCGTCAGCATGGCGGTGGGCTCCGTCGAACTGACGCGGCATGGCGTGCTCGTCACCCGACTGAGCGCTGCCGAGGACGCGGCAAACATGGATGTCCTGTGCGCCGATAAGACCGGCACGCTCACCATGAACCGACTTTCGTTCGCCGGGGCGTTGCCGCAGCCGGATTTTACCGAATACGACGTGATTCGCGACGGGGCTGCCGCCTCCAACGAATCCAATCAAGATGCCCTCGACCTCGCCTTTCTGCGCACGGCGCAAGAGCGCCGGCTGCTTGAGAGGGCGGAGAAAACGCTTTCGTTTATCCCGTTTTCGCCCAAGACGCGCCGGACGGAGGCCGTCATCGAAAGGAACGGCCAACGCTTGCGCGTCGTCAAGGGCGCCCTGCGGACCGTGGCAACGATGGCTGGACTGAACGAGACCGCTATCACCGCGCTTGAGGCCAGCGCAAACGAACAAGCGCAGAAAGGCTTTCGCAGCATCGCTGTGGCACGCGCGGCGGACGACCGGCCGTTCCGGCTCGTTGGCATTGCGCTGCTTTCCGATGCGCCGCGGCCGGATTCCCGCCAGCTCATTGATGAGTTGAGGTCGCTGGGAGTTACTGTCAAGATGTTGACCGGCGACGCCCTCGCCGTCGCGCGCGAGACGGCCCGCACGCTGGGGCTCGGAGAAATCGTCCGCGCCCCTGACTTGCGGCAAGCGGAGAGTTCGTCCGAGTCGCGCGCCCGCGAACTCGCGGGCGAGTCCGGGGGCTTCGCCGAAGTATACCCGGAAGACAAATTCCTTGTCGTCAAGCGCCTGCAATCCGCAGGCCATGTCGTTGGCATGACCGGGGATGGCGTCAACGACGCCCCCGCTCTCCGTCAGGCCGAAATCGGCATTGCGGTCAGCAGCGCAACCGATGTCGCCAAAGGCGCTGCCAGCGTCGTGCTCACGATCGAGGGCTTAAAGGGGATCGTCGATCTGGTGAAAAGCGGACGCGCCATCTATCAACGTGTTCTCACCTGGATCGTCAACAAGATCAGCCGCACGATCCTTAAATCCGGGTTCGTGGTGATCGCCTATCTCGCCACCGGGAAATTCGTCATTTCGGCTCTCGGAATGGTGCTGCTCGTGTTCATGACCGACTTTGTGAAGATCGCACTATCGACGGATCGCGTGCGGCCATCCCAGAGGCCGGAGAGCTGGAACATTGGGCCTCTTGTCCGCATTGCCGCATTCCTCGGATTGCTGATGCTGGCAGAGGCGCTGGGATTGCTGGCTATCGGCTGGCATCGGTTCGGCCTTGCGACCAGCGATGGCCGGATGCAGACATTCACGTTCCAGACGCTGTTGTTCTTTGCGCTGTTTTCGCTCATATCGATCCGCGAGCGTCGGGCATTCTGGGCCTCGCCGCCAAGTACCGTGCTTGCCGTCGCGCTCTTCGCAGATGCCTGCGCGGGAATTTTGATCGGGCTCTACGGTCTGGCCGAGATGCGCCCCTTGCCCTTCGGGCAGTCGCTATTCATCGTCGGATACGCCATCGTCTGCTCGCTAGGCGTCAACGATCTCGTCAAGACCGTTCTGGTCGGGCGCGACCGGCTCTTTTCTGCGACGAGGGCGACTCTTCCACCCTACTGATGTGCCCGGATTGGCGGGGAAATGGTAGCGGAGGCAGTCATATGCGAACTCGTCTGGAGACTCCGCTGTAAGCGGCGAGAAAAGGGTTCACGGTCGACGCACTTGCGGCGCGAGGCTGTGTTTCTAAACAATTAAACGTCCCGACCTTTGGGCTGGTGAGGAACCTACCAATCTGAAATGGACCACGACCAAATACGCGTACCTCCCTGCAGATTGGGAAAAGTGCATCACCGCCGGTCAACTTCCTCGGCAATGTCGCATTGATCCCTCTGACAGCAGTATCTCTTACATACTATGGGCAAGCTCCCGCAAAGCTCGGGTCCGCGAACTCCTCGAAGGTGATCGCCCGCTTGACGACATTGAATTCCACTGCCAGCCGCATCTCGGTCTCGAATCCCGAGCGACTCAAGCAGCCGTTACCGAATCCGGGTTTGATGCGCTCCAGCATCTTGATCACGAGAGGCTGGCTCAGGCCTTTGAATTGCTCGGCGGTTTTTCGGTTCTAGCACCACATCCGCGATCTCCGCTGCACTGGAGCTCCGGATGAAGGCGAGAGCCTTTTTGTGCGCGTTGACCACTCGCCGAACCATGTCGGGCTTGGCCTTGATCACATCCTCCCGCGTAATGAGCATCATAGACAGCGCCTTCTCCCCGATCCATTTCGCGTGCTCCTGCGGATCCCATATCCGAACCAGCGGGAATGCCACGCCGTCGTCGATTACGCGGGTCGTCGTTGGCTCCCAGGCGGAAAAGGCGTCGACCTTACCCGTTTTCAACGAGGTGTAGATCACTCCCGGGTCTCCTCCCAACGAGATGTATTCCAGGTCTCTTTCCGGATCCAACCCCGATTTCTTGAGGAACAGGCTGCCGAGATACCAGGAAGATGCTCCGGGGGTGGAAAATCCCACTTTCATCCCCTTGAGATCGGCGACCGTTTTCACCTTGTCCTTGAGCTCGTTGCGGACAACCAGGCTGAAGATTTCCAAGTCATGAGCGAGAGAACGGCTTTCCAGGGCGAGCCGGCGATGCGGGCGATGGGAACGTGCACGAAACCGAAAAGGCCCACGTCGTACTCTTTGGCAATTACAGCGGCGCGTTGTGTTCCGCCGGAGCCCAACACGAAGTCGGTGATTTCGACGCCTTCTTCGGTCAAATACCCCTTGGCATAAGCCACGAGGCTCGGAAGATTCAACTCGTACGAGACGACTGTGGGCAACTGGATCTTATACGGCACCTGGGCACGTGCGCTTCCGAATGCGGCAGCACTGATGCCCGCTGTCGCCGCAACTAACGCCATGAACGTGCGCGTGAAGGATTTATAAGGTTTCATCAGTATGTCCTCCGTTAATTATCCTCCCGTAAACCCCGGATTCCGGCGAAGCAGATAGCGTTCCAACCGGCTGGAGAGTCCAACCAGCAAGACTCCAACCACCATCAAGATCAGCATGATCGCGAAGACCCGCTCCGTGTGAAGCAAGCCGGCGGCGAGGAGCATACGGTAACCCAGGCCGCTGCTCGAGCCGACGAACTCTCCCACCACGGCGCCGGTCAGCGCAAAGCTCACACTGGTTCTCAGGGCCGCAAAAACCCAACTGCAAACCGATGGCACCACGACCATTTGCGCCACGTGGCGAGGCCCGCCGCCCATGACTTTGACTGCTTTGATGAGTTCCGGATCGACCGATCTCACGCCTATTAAGGTGTTGAAGAAGACCACGAAGAAAACCGTGAAGAAACTGAGCAGCACCTTCGACGTCATTCCCAGGCCGAACCACAAGATCAACAGCGGGGCGACCGTGATTCTGGGAAGAGAATTGAGCGCCACCATGATAGGCTCGAAAACCGCGGCGGCTGTCCTCCAGTAGCCAAAAAGGACTCCGAGCGCGATACCGCCAGTCACGCCGAAGAAGGGGCCGAGAGCGGCTTCCAGAAGCGTTTGCCGTGCATCGCGGAGGAGGAGGCCGGATTCGGCATAGTCGACTAGATCCGCGACGATCATGGAGGGCCGAGCCACGAGGGTAGTCTCGAACACTTGCCAGCTGGGCACGAATCCGCCGGTCGCCGCCTCCCACAAGAGCACCAGGCCCGAGAGGAGTAGCAGCCGTTGTAACGCGATAGACCGCTGCCTGTTCATGACAAGCATGCAACCTCCGGGGTATTTCCACGGAACTCGTCGCTCACGGTCCTCCAAAGGGCAGCATGAAATTCCGCAAATTCCTTTGACCCGTGAAGTTCGAATGGATCGCGGGGATGAGGAAACGGGACCTCGCATATGCTCTTGATGCTTCCGGGGCGCTTGGAGAAGAGAATGACCCGCTCGGCAAGAGTAATGGCTTCGGCAAGATCGTGCGTGACAAACAGGATCGTTTTTCGGTGCGCCGCCCAGATCTTGATCAACTCGGCCTGGAGAAGCATCCGGGTCTGCGCATCGAGCGCGCCAAACGGCTCATCCATGAGGATGACCTGCGGATCGTAAGCCAAGGTGCGGATGAGCGCGACTCTCTGTCGCATTCCGCCTGAAATCTGATGCGGAAAATAGTCCTCGAATCCCGTCAGTCCGACCAGCTCGATGAGCTCCTGCGCGCGCTGCCGGCGTTCTGCTTTCTTTTTTCCGCGAATCTCGAGGCCTGCCTCCACATTTTGAAGCACGGTGCGCCATAGAAAAAGCGTGTCCCTTTGAAAGACATATCCCAGGCTTTGCTTCAAGTGGGCGTGCTCACCCATGTCCACACCATCCACTCGAATGGATCCTGAGGTCTCGGCCTCATCGTGATTGATAAGAGAGGCGATGGCGTTCAGCGACGTGGACTTGCCGCAGCCGCTCGGGCCGACAAGGGCTACGAACTCCCCGCTTCGCACTTCGAAGCTGACATCGCGAAGGGCCTCGACGCCTTGACGGAAACGGAGCCCCAAGCCCTGAATGCTGATCTGCATGCTTGGAACTGTGAATCCTTATGAGGCCGAAATGAAAACATTCGCGAAATGCGAGCGAATCGTGGTCAACGTCCGCCCCTTCGGCGGCGGAAGTGATTTGATCCATGACTTTGCACTCGGCGGCAAAACACCCAGGACCATCGGGAAGGTCATGAACGAGCGAGCGCGCAAGCTCGATTGGGGCGCGATGATCGAGTTTGGCGAGCTTTTCAACGGAGTAAAGGGCCGCAGCCGCGCGAGCCAGATTACCTATCATATGAATAATATAGGGCTCGGCATGCAATTCGCCGCGGCAGGCGCAAAGATTCTAGAGGGAGCAAAAAAGAAAAAACTTGGCCAGGAAATCCCGACCGGTTGGTTCTTGCAGAAGGAACACACGTAAAAGAAGTCTCTGGAGTCGTAAAATTGCGACGTCTTCGGCGTCCTCGATCCACCGCTCGCTCGGCTAATCCGGCTCCGGATGAGAGGCATCATGTCTGGCGGAACTCTGTCACCGCCAGAGCGCCCGCTGCAGCCACTGTACCCGCCCCAGTTGTTATTTGCAGGCGACGAGCGAGGCCTCGCCGCCCGGCCCGCTGTAGGTGATGGCGCAAGTCATTCCGGGTTTGAGGCCATCGCGCGAGCCATCCTTGCCGCCGATCTCGATCTTGCTGCGCGAGCCGCTGATTTTCGCGGTCACCGGCGCGCCCGAACCGTCCGTAAAGCCGATTTCGCGACCGCCGCGCACGACCTTCGACAGCGCCGAGGTCGCGGTGACGGAAGCGGGTTTGGCGTTCTGCAGCTCCTTCAGCATGGCAAGAATGCGGCGCGGCTGATGGAGAGCCGCCTGGATCGCCGTGGCGATCTCGTCGCCGACCAACGGATCGATTGAGTAATGGAGCTTCGCCGCATCGGCGAGCAATTCCGGATCGTTGAAAGCCTTGTGATAAGCATCGCGCAGCACGGCGAGCCGGTCCGCCGGAATGCCGGGCGGTCCAGCGGTGACACGCGACATCTCCGCCTGCGCGGCAATGAGATTAATGATCGCCTTCTGGTCTGGCGTTTCGGCAACCTCCGCTCCGTAGGACATCTCGCCGTAGCCGGTCTCGCGAGCGCCGCCGATCTGTATGATGAAGCGCCCTTTGCCATTGCGCACCATGGCACCCTGGCCGCTCATGGTGCCGAACTTCCCTACCACCTCACCGCGCATGATCGCCATATCGTCATCGCTGCCGCTGTAGCCCGGCAGTAGCTTGACATTGAGGTCGAATACCTTGGTCATCAGCTGGAGCTCGGAATAAGCGGCGCTGCCAACACCGGAAACGGCGAACGGCACGGGCTCCTTCGCCGCGCGCAGGTCCTGGAAGCTCTTGAAGGGGGTGTTCACCCCGACCAGGATCACGCGCTTGTCGGTTGCCGCCTTGCCGATCCACGACATCTTGCCGAGGTCGTACTGTGCGGCCTTCGCTCCGACGAGTTGGGAATACATCACGCCCATGTTGAAGGTGCCGAGCGTGAGCCCGTCGGGCTTGGCGCCGTAGATCAGGTTGGTGCCGATCAGGTGACCGGCGCCCGGCCGGTTCACCACCACTAAGGTGGAGCCGGGTAGGTGCTTCTCCATGTAGCGCGCGGTGAGCCGGCCATAGCCGTCAAAACCTCCGCCTGCCGCGGTCGCGACGATATAGGTGATGGTCTTGCCGCGAAACAGCTCGCTGGCCGCGGCCGGGTGTGCGGCGAGCGCAACGAGCGCGGTCAAGACGGCAGAGATGCGCGTCAATTTACCTGCGGTATTCATCATTTGGCCTCCCATCGATTGCCCGAACATTCCCTCAAGCCTATTTTTTTCATTCGCGATTGCACGGGCGTCGCTCAGTTAAAAGGAACGAAGTGCAGACCGAAAACAGCCGCGGCAACTGGTGGTAGATTGCGCTGCAGGGGTCGCGTTCATTACATCGGCACGTTTAAGCAAGCCGCAGCTCTGTATCCGATGAAGCCGCGATACCCCGGGCGCATGAGAAGGCTCCGGATATCCACGACCGATGAATCTCAACCCTCTCCTATTCGCCACTTACCTTATCAGGGCGACGTTCTCCTCTATGGATACTCTCATAGATTCCGAAGGCGCCGAACTGGACCCGCTGTCCCGATCCGGCGACGACGGCCGAGTATTTGTCTTTCTCCGTCTGAATATGGACGTACTCGGCATCCGCCGCATCGCGGAACACGTTCATAGGATCGCCCCCTTCTTCGACGATGCTGAGTTGGTCCTGGAGGAGGCGGCGGAACAGGACGACACCGCGGTCCGAGACCCCCAGATGCTCTTGGGAGCGATCCATGACCTCACCAGCGGTGATCCAGGCCATGACGTCTTGAGCGAGATCCTTATTCGTGGCTACCTTGAACCGCTTCTTCTCCGCGTCGAACACGTCCGCTTCGCGGACGGGAATGGCGTTACTGGGGGTAGGAGATTCTCCATCCCGCGGCAATTCGGTGAGGTAAGCCACGTGGTAGGTATGGGTGTCGTCGATCGGCACGCGGAACTGCATGTTATAGCGCCCGTGGGAACCGACCTTGAGGATATTGGGGAAGAGCACCGGGTGGCCGATGCGCCAGGCATCGCTTTCCTCCGTTTGCCCTTCGAGGACACGGCGCTTGATGATGCCGCGCTCGTAGAGGTCGAAGCCGATCTTGCTGTGGCGCAGCATAGACGCGCCGCCCGGAGCTTTAACGACATCCCGGCCCATGCGCTCTTGATGGTAGAGGGTCTGCATGGCATGGAGGTACTCCGTGTGGTAGGGATCGACGGAATTTTCCATCACCTGGACCCAATTGCAGTTCAAGACCTGCACGACGATCTCCTTGACGAGGTCGTCGCGGACGAGAAGGTCCCACCCGGGCAAGCACGGTACCGGCTTCGGCCCGAGGTAAGCAAATACCAGGCCTCCCTTCTCCTGGACGGGGTAGGCCAGATTGCACACTTCGTCCTTATAGTTGCTCTCGGCTGGCTCAGCCGGCTGCTCGAGGCACCGCCCCTGCTCGTTCCACAGCCAGCCGTGGTAGGGGCAACGCAGCCCATGCTCCTCGGGGATGCCGTATTCAAGGCTAACCCGCCGGTGCGGACAGGCCTTGCCGATCAGCCCAAGGGTCCCGCTCTTGTCCTTGTAGAGCACGAGGTCCTCGCCGAGCACGCGAAGCGCCTTGGTCGGCTGTTCATCCAGCTCGGCCTTCGCGGCGATAGGAAACCAGTAGCGGCGCAACAGGCCGCCCATCGGGGTTCCTGCCGATACTTCCGTCATCTTTTGGTTTTGATCAACGCTCCGCATTCTCTCCTCCTCGCGTAACGATATCGGTTTCTCTGGACCGCCGCTTATAAACTTCTAAATCTTCAGGTTGAACACCCGACGCGCGTTATCCTCGAAGATGTTCTTCTTGTCCTTGGCGGTGAGCGAGGCGATGGCGT
>CAZOBN010000042.1:0-24673 GCA_964577835.1 uncultured Rhizobiaceae bacterium | reverse complement strand
GCAGCACAACCTGCAGCAGCTCAAGGTCGCGATCCGTCACGGCGTGATCTTCGCCAGCTTCGATCACGACATGCCAAGCTTCGAAGAGTATCTCGGCCCCAAGATGATCGGCTGGTTCGACCGCGTGTTCAGCGGCCGGCCGCTCAAGGTGC
The DNA here is from genome assembly GCA_964577835.1 of uncultured Rhizobiaceae bacterium. Taxonomy (GTDB): domain Bacteria; phylum Pseudomonadota; class Alphaproteobacteria; order SMXQ01; family SMXQ01; genus CAVVYA01. Next base: position 24,521 of record CAZOBN010000042.1, on the reverse strand, counting down.
TCGGCTACCAGCGCCAGCGCATGAAGGCCAACTGGAAGCTGATGTTCGAGAACATCAAGGACCCCTATCACGCCTCCCTGCTGCATGTCTTTCTGACCTCGTTCAGCCTGTTCCGTGCCGACAACCCGTCGAAGGTGCAGATGGATGAAGGCCTCGGCCTCCATTCCGTGCTGGTGTCCCAGCGCGGCGAGCGCAAGTCCGACGAGGCGACCGCGGATATCCGCCAGAACCAGGCGACCTTCACATTGGCAAACCCACGTATGCTCGAACCGGAGAAGGAATTCGCCGGCGATGCGACCGTGGTGATGCAGACCATTTGGCCCAACCTGATGGTGCAGCAGCAATCGAACACCCTGGCCATGCGCCAGATCCATCTATTGGGCCCCGAGGCCTTCGAACTGCACTGGACCTATTTCGGTTTCGCCGACGAGCCCGAGGCCATGACCGCGAAACGGCTCCGCCAGGCCAATCTGATGGGCCCTGCCGGCTTCGTCTCCGCCGACGACAGCGAGGTGATCGAGGCGACCCAGGCCGGTCTTTCCAAATACCCGGAGGCGACGGCCGTGGTAGAAATGGGTGGCCGCGAGTTCGAGGATACGGACCATATGGTGACCGAATCGGCGATCCGCGCCTTCTACAATGGCTATCGTAAGGTCATGGGCCTGTGAGGCCGGAGCAAGGACGATGAACACAATGACAAAAACCAATCCGGCCGTGGATCTCGCCGCGGTGCGCTACGAGGTCGAGGAATTCAACACGGCCTATGCCGATTGCCTGGACGACGGCGACATCACCCGGTGGCCCGACTTCTTCACCGACGATTGCGTGTACAAGATCCTGCCGCGCGAGAACCGGGACCAGGGCCTGCCGCTCGCGACGATGTTCGTCGAAGGCCGCGGTGGCCTGATCGACCGCGTGGTCGGCGTCACCAAGACGGTAGTCTACCGCAAGCGCTACCTGCGCCATTTCATCGCCAATACCCGCATCCGTTCGGTCGAGGGCAACACGGTCAAGGCCGAGGCCAACTATCAGGTGCTGGAAACTTTGCCGGACGAGTTCACCAAGATCCTCAACGCCGGCCGCTACATCGATACCTTCGTGCGCGTCGGCGGCGCGCTGAAGCTGAAGGAACGCACCTGCGTCTATGACTCGGAAATGGTGCCGGCGACGATCGTCTATCCGATCTAAGCGATAGAATTACAGACACGGAAAAGCCCGATGCAACCCATCGGGCTTTTCCGTTTCTTTTCCCCTCCCCCTCGATGGGGGAGGATGGGTGGGGGTGATCCGCCAACAGCTACAACGCCCCCCACCCCAACCCTCCCCCACAAAGGGGGGAGGGAGCATTCGACGACTATTTCGCACGAACACCAGCATCACCACATCGTCATGCCGGACTTAATCCGGCATCCATTGAATAGTGCCGGCGCTCGAGCGCCAGCCGTTGACCGATGGACCCCGGGTCAAGCCGGGTGGCATTTTTTCTCTTGCGAGAGATGGCCCGGTCAAGCCGTGCCATGACGAAAAAAAGCAAAACAAAAAGCCCGGTGAGTGATCACCGGGCTTTTGCATTTGGAGAAGCAGCATACCCGTGGCTTTCCGCCACGGTCCGCAGGAAGGCGCGTTACGCCGCCTTCTTGTGCTTGCCGTTCTTCTTGGCCTTTTTGCCGCCGCCGGTCAGGCCGGCGCGCTTCATCACGCCGTCGAGGCGGGCCGCGACTTCCGGCGTCGCCGGCATCATGGGCACGCGGTGCTCGTTCTTGTCGAGCACGCCCATCTTCATCATCATGTATTTCACCGGCGTCGGATTGGTGTCGTAGAACACCGCCTCGTTGAGCTCGGCCAATTCGTAGTGGAGCTTGCGCGCCGCTTCGAGATTGCCCTTCACGGTCTGCTCGTAGAGCTCCGCGACCTTGCGCGGCGCCAGGTTGCCGACCGCGTTCATCAGGCCGCAGGCGCCGATGCAGAGCATCGGGAAGCTGAGGTCCTCGAGGCCGACGAAGACGCGGAAGTCGAAGCCGAAACGGTCGAGCGCGTGGGTGACGAAGCCTAGATCGTTCACCGCGTGCTTGATGCCGACCAGATGCGGCGTCTTCTCCATGATCTGCTCGATGGTGTCGTGCGTCACGCTCACGGCCGTGCGACCCGGAATGTGATAGATCATCATCGGCAGGCCGGTCTTCTTACCGATCGTGTTGTAGAACTCGACCAGGCCACGCTGCGGCGGACGGATGTAGTAGGGCGTCACGATGAGGAGCGCATCGGCGCCGGCTTTCTCGGCGGCTTTGGTCAGCTCGATCGTCTCCGCCATCGACTGGGAACCGGTCGCGGCGACGACGGGAACCCGACCCGCCGTGGTTTCCACCGCCACCTTGTAGAGCCGGCTGCGCTCCGCGGTGGTCAGGGTGGACGGCTCGCCGGACGTGCCGGTGACCAGGATGCCATGGCTGCCGTTGTCGATCATGTAATCGCAAATCTCGGCGAACTTGTCGTAGTCCACCTCGCCCTTCTTGAAGGGCGTCACGGCCGGCGGATAGGACCCGCGCAGGAAGTTGTTCTTCAGTTTGATCACGTCAGGCCACCTTGGTGCGGTTGGTATCGAACCCGGCATGGGAGCCGAGCAGGGAAATCGGACCCTTGAGGTCCTCTTGCCACAAGAGACCGTCGGTGTTGATCAGGAACGGCATGTCCTGGATCGTCATCTCATACACCGGACCGACGTCCGTGGCGTGGTTGTGAATGGCCCAGCCCGGCGCCGAGAGCATCAGGTCGCCGGCCTTCCAGTCGACGCGCTCGCCCTGCACCACCGAATGGCCTTCGCCGCCGAAGTAATAGTTGATGGCGGCCGAGGCGTGACGGTGCGGACGGTCGACGATGCCCTGCGGGCGGATCGTCAGGGCCGAGAAGAAGTTCGGGTTTGTGCCATTGGTGCGGCCCGTCGCCGGATCGTACAGCAGATACAGGCGGCGGCCCTTGTAGGACGAACCGAGCGCGGCCAGCTTGTCGAGCTCTTCCTTGACCCGGCGCCACGGCCAGTGGTGCGGGTTGATGGCGATCGGATCGGGGCTGATCAGCTTCTCGTAGGGCATCAGCCAGGCGCCGTCCTCGGTGAGCTGGAACGTGCCGTAGGGACTCTTCGGCTTCTCCTTGACCTCGTCCGCGGTCTCGGTGAAGTCGTGGTTGTCGGCCGGCGGATCCTCGTCCAGCCACAGCACCTTCAGGCGATGCAGAAGAGGCGCGTTGCTGTAACGCAAGCGAACCTGGATCTCGTTCGTATCATTGACGTATTCATGTACCGCCATGCCCGGGGTGGTCAGCACGTCATATTGATTGAAATCGAAGCGCTGGTTCTTCAGCAGCACCGAGCCCGCGCCCTGAATGCAGAAGTCCACCACCGAGGCATTGGTGCGCACGCGCTGGCTACGCTCGCCCGGCAGCAGGACGTCGATCGACAGACCGATGCCCGGCGCGAAGCTCAGCGTGCCCTCTTCCGCGCGCGGATGGACGAGCTGGGTGCGGCGGATGCCATTGTTGGGGCGCGCCTTCTGGGCCAGGCGGTCGACCTCGGCCGCGATCTCTTCCTTGCGGATGACCAGGGGTTCCCACAGTTCCAGAGAGTGGTCTTTCCAGGTGTGCTTGTCCGGCGACTGGCGCCCGGACTGGTCGACCATCTTGAACTTCTGGTTTAAATCGAACGGCATTGTGCTTCTCCGTATCGCGAAAGGTTACAGCAGCTTCGGCTGCGAGCGGTGCGGGTGGGGATAGTTGGTTCCCACCTTTTTGGCGACCGCCCGGCGGTAAATCTCGACGGCAGAGGCCATGTCGGCCAGGCCCATGCCCATGAACTTATATATAGTGAGGTCCGCGCCCGCCGGCCGAGGTTTTTGTTCCTTAACCAGGTTGCAAATCGGCGTGACCTTGTCCCAGCTGCCTCCCGCCGCAACGTAATCGATCAGTTCCTTGGCGCCTTTTTGCACCTGCGCCAGGTTATCGCAGACGATTTTCGAGCAGCGCTGAACCACGCTGGTATCGATTTCCTTGTTGGTCGGAATGATGGCGCCGCCGGCGTTGATATGGGTGCCCTTGGCCAGCATATCGGCGAACAAATAGGGTTCGGTGGCCCGGGTAAAGGTGGTGATGATCGGCGAATTCTTGACCGCGGCTTCCACGGTCGGGCAATCCTCGACCTTGAGTTGCGGCCAGGTCTTGCGGATGTCCTCGACGAAGGCGGCGCGGTTGGCCGGGGTGCGGCTCCACACGCGCACCCGCTTGATCGGGCGCACGGACAGGACGGCGGAGACCTGCGGCAGGGCCTGATGGCCGGAGCCGATGATGGTCATCTCGTCGGCGCCTTCCTGGGACAGCCACTTGGTGGCGACCGAGGAGAGTGCCGCGGTGCGCATCTGGCCGAGCGCGAAGGCCTCGATGATGCTGCGGATCTGGCCGTCTTCCGAACCGTGCAGGATGATCAGGGGCGCCGCGCCGAGGTTGGCGTTGGTCCACACCTTGGCGCCGACCAGGCCGTCGCCGGTGAACTGCGCGCCGGTGACGTTCAGGCTGCCGACCTTCCATACCGTCTGGGTCTTGGTCATGTTGATGGCCTTGCCCTCGGCCTCCATCATCAGGCCCTTCTCCAGCGCCATGATGCTGTCCTTGAGGTCGATGAGCGAGCAGACGTCGGCCTCGGTCAGCCACAGGAAGGTGTCGGGCACCTTGATATCGACAGCCATAGTGTTTCCTCTGATCTTCTTGGTTATGACGATTAATCGAAAATCGACTTGACCGGCGCTTCGAGCCGCAGCGTGTTGCTGATCAGCGCGTGCGACACGGTGCGCGTCACCAGCCACAGCACGGCGATCGCCTTCTCCGGCCCGACGGCCTCGACCAGCCGCTTGAACTCGGCCTGGGTGTCGCGGCCGATCGATAGGCCGGCGGCGATGGCGAAAGCCTGCACCGCCTTCTCGTCCGGCTTGAACACGCTGTCGGGCCCGTCGACGGGCGCGAGCGCCTCGCGGATCCAGGCGTCGGAGAAACCGAGCTTCCGGCTCAACTGCTCGTTCTGATACTGCTCGTAGAGATTGCCGTAGCGGCTGGAGAGCGCGAGCGAGACGATCTCGGTGTAGTTGTCGGGGATCGCCGTCTTCAAGCTTTCCGTGATGGTGAAGAAGCCCATCATGGTCTTGGGCTGAGCCGACATCACGCGGAAGAATTCGCCGAGATAGCCGAGCCTTTCCACGCGCGGGCGGAACAGCTCCTTGAGCTCCGGCTCGATGTCCTCGTATTCGATACGCGGTACGAGATCCTTGGTCATCTAGGCCGCCTTCTCCTTTTCGAAGATCGACGCGACCGGCGGCTCGAGGTCGAGCACGTTGCGGAGGATGGCATGCATCATGCAGCGGCCGACCGACATCAGGATACCCGTCGCGGTCTTCGGCCCCACGGCCTTCACCACATCGGCGAACAGCGCCTCGCAGTCCATGCCCCGGCGGTAGATCGCGGCGATGACGAACTTCTGGATCTTGCGCTCCTCGTCCGACAGGCCGGTGGCGGCGTCGCCTTCCAGCTTGTTGACCGCGGCGATCCAGTCGCGGCCATAGCCGAGCTTGTCGGCCAGGCGCTCATGCTGGTTGCGTTCGTAAACGTTGCCCATGACGCCGGCGACCGTGAGGGCCACCAGCTCGACGACCTTCATCGGCATCTCGTCCTTGAGATCCTCGGTCAGGTTGCAGAACGACAGGGTGGATTTCGGCACATTGGCGCCGACCTGCCAGATCTCGCCGCAATAGCCGAGGCGCTCCACCTTGGGTCGGAGCGCCTCCTTCAGGCCCGCCTCGAATTCCTCATAGGGAACGCGCGGGATCAGATCGGAGTCTTTTGCCATGCTTGTCTCCCTCGACGCTGTGACGGGTTTACGCGTCGGGCACTTCCACGACGATGTCGTCGCCCTCGACGCGCACCGGATAGGTCTTCAGATCGACGAAGACCGGCGCGCCCTGCGCCTTGCCGGTGGCAATCTCGAACCGGCCGGCATGGAGCGGGCATTCGACGCAGCCATCCTCCACATAGCCATCCGCCAGCGACGCGTAGGCATGGGTGCAGATGTCGTCGGTCGCGTAGAACTGCCCGCCAAGATTCCACACCGCGATCTCACGGTCGCCGATCTTGAACGCCTTGCCGGCTTCTTCCTCGATGTCGCTCGTCTTCGCCACGCGGTGCGCCTGCGCCATTGTCCTCGCTCTCCTCGAACCTTGCAAATCGGCGGAATGCCGTTGGCGGCAATCGGGTTCAAAAGGTGCCCCATACGAGCACGGAACCGCGCGCGCCAATAGTTAAGTCCCTAATAGTTAGATATTTTCGTATTACTTGCGTGCTTTGTCAATCAGCCCAGGAACGGGCCCTGACCGTAAAAGCGGGCGAATACTAAACGCTTGGTAGGCTATGAGCAAGCCGAGGAGGCCGGCCTGGAGCGGCGCAAACGGGTGAAAGCCGCCCGCTGGGAGGCGGACGGCTTTTGCCCGGTTTTCAGCCTTTCTTGCGGCCGCCTTTCATCTCGACTTCGGCGTAGCCGGGGTCGATGCGGGCGTCGATGACATAAGCCTTGCCGGCCCGCACGGCCTTGAGGCCCCGTTCCAGGGCCGCCGGCAGATCATCCAATTCCCACACCGGCCCCTCGGCCTCGAGCCCCTGGGCCCGCGCCATGGCGGCGAGATCGACCGCCGGGTCGTCGAGGCGCTGGCCGATCCACTTGTTCTCGACCGGCCGGCCGCGCACCACGGCCATGCGCTCCTGGTGGGTCTCGTCGTTGTAGTAGGAGCGGTTGTTGCAGATCACCATGAGGAAGGGGATTTGGAAGCGCGCCGCGGTCCACAGGGCATTCACGCCCATCAGGAAGTCGCCGTCGCCGACCAGCGCCACGGGGATGCGGCCGGAGTCCATGAGCGCCAATGCGCAGCCGATGGCGAGGCCATTGCCCGAGCCGACGCCGCCGCCGCCGTCATGACCGAAATAATCCATCGGGCCGCTGAACTTGCTGGCGTAACCGGGCCAGCCGAGCGGCAGCTTGGTGTAGCTCACCGGCTTGCCGGCGAGCGCCGAGGTCACCTTGTCGGCGAGGTCGCGCAGGCTCATGCCGCGCTTGGCGCCTTTCTTCGGCGCATTGCCCGAGGCGCGCGGCAGGTTGAGCTTCATCTTCGGCGCCTTGTGGCGCGCGCCTTTGGTGCGCTTGTCGACCGCCGCCAGCAGCGGCCGGGTCAGTGCGTCGGGCGTCGCCAAGATCGAGAGATCGGCCGGCGGCAGCGCCTGGTAATCCATGCTCCAGCCGCGGTGGATGGTGCTGTCGACCGAACAGTTGATGACCTTGGCCTTGACGTCGATGTCGCCGATGGTCTGGGTGAAGAAGCCGGCGAGATCGAGCCAGTCGAGCGCCAGGATGACGTCGGCGTTCTTGATGATCTCGGCCGAGGCGTCCGACGGACGGAAGCGCGGCTCGATCGGATGCAGCGGGTGCTCGGTCGGGAAGGCCGCGGCATTGTGCATGTCGGTGATGACCACGGCGCCGATCGCCTCGGCAAGCGCGACGCGCGCGTCCCAGTCGTCCTGGCTGCGCGACACGCGGCCGCACATCATGACCGGACGCTTGGCCTTGGTCAGCCACTCGGCGGCGGTATCGACGGAGTCCCGCGACGGGGCCGGCGGCGGGGCCGGCTCGAAGCGCGCCGGATCGGGGAATTCCGGCACGGCCGGCAGCTTGCCTTCCTGCAGCGCCGCGTCGAGGTTGATGTAGGTCGGGCCGAACGGCGGGGTGCAGGCAATCTGGCGCGCGCGCAGGATGGCCTCGAAGGTGGCGGGCACGGAGCCCGGCTGGTTGTCCCACTTGGTGTAATCGCGGATCAGCGCGCCCTGGTCGGCCACCGTGTGAATCCAGTCGATCCATGGCCGGCGCTGGTCGGCATCGACCGGGCCGGTGGCGCCGAACATGATCATCGGCGCGCGGTCGCACCAGGCGTTGAAGATCGCCATGGTCGCGTGCATCAGGCCGACGTTGCTGTGCAGGCTGACGAACATCGGCTTCTCGGTGACCTTGGCATAGCCGTGCGCGATGGCGACCGCATGCTCCTCATGCAGGCAGATGATCATCTGCGGATTGGTGTTGCCGAGATAATTGACGATCGAATCGTGGAAGCCGCGATAGGACGCGCCCGGCACCAGGCTCATGTATTTGAGGTCGAGGCGCGCGGCGAATTCGGCGATGGCGTCCGAATTCCAGCCCATCTTCTTGTTGCCGAGATTGGCCGGCCGGTCGACCGACTGCAGACCGGTGGCTTTCCTGCCGGCGGCATTGCCCGCCGGCTTCTTCAAACGTGACGCCATGACGTCTCCTCAGGTTAAGGTCCGATTGGCGCGCGAGCGCTGCGTGCAGGACTTGTTCTTGTTCAGCGGTTATACCGGGCGGAACGCCCTATGATAATAGGCGAATCTCGCATCGCACTGTTCACAGCCGCGCACATATGCGGCGCGAGCCGACACCGCGAATTCGAGTTGGATGACTAGGCGGCGAGATCCTTGAGCTTGGCCTTTTCGTCAGCGAGATCGGATTCGCCGACCATCTTGCCGGTTTCGATCAGCCGCTTGGCGAAGCGCATGTCGCGTCCGAGGTTGAAGGTGTTGGCGGCGACCACGCGGCCGGCCGCGAGATAGAACAGCATGAATTTGCCGGTCTCCGGATCGCCGCGCGTCACCAGCTTGTCCCACTTCACCGGCGCCCCGGCGATCTGCAGGTTGAGATCGTACTGGTCCGACCAGAACCACGGCACCTCGCTGTAAGGCGTCATCGGGCCGACCATGTTGCGCGCCACCGCGATGCCGCCGTTCTGGGCATTGGCCCAGGATTCGAGCCGCAGGCGGTGGCCGAGGATCGGGTTCGGCAGATTGGCGACGTCGCCGGCGGCGAAGATGTCGGGGTCGGCCGTGCGGCCGAATTCATCGACGACGATGCCGTTGCTCACTTCGAGTCCCGCGTCCGCGGCGAGCTGGGTGTTCGGGATGATGCCGATGCCGACGATGACCGCGTCCGCCGCCAACACGCTGCCGTCTCCGAGCACCACGCGCTCGACCTTGCCGTTGCCCTCCAGGCGATCGACCACGGCGCCGGTCGCCACGCGCACGCCGTGGGCGCGGTGGAAATTGGCGAACCAGTCGCCGACCTGGGCATCGCACACGCGCGTCAGCAGGGTCGGCATCATTTCGAGAACGGTGACCTCGCAGCCCAGCTTGCGCGCGCTCGCCGCCGCCTCGAGCCCGATGAAGCCGCCGCCGATGACGACGATGCGCGCGCCGGGCTTCAGCAGCGGCTTGATCGCGAGCGAATCGTCGATGTTGCGGATGTAGTAGATGCCGGGAAGGTCGGCGCCGGGCGACGGCAGGCGCCGCACATGGCCGCCGGTGACCAGCAGCAGCTTGTCATAGGCGATCTCGCCCGCGTGCTCGCCGGTGAGTTCCAGCTTGTGCGCCTTGGCGTCGAGGCCGACCGCGCGGGTGCGCAGCTTCAGGTCGATGGTATTGGCGGCGTAGAAGTCGAGCGGATTGAGATAGGTGCGCTCGATCGGAAAATCGCCGAACAGGACGTCCTTCGACAGCGGCGGACGTTCATAGGGCGGATAGGCTTCCTCGCCGACCAGCACGACGCGGCCAGTAAAGCCAGCCTGGCGCATGGCCTCCGCGGCACGACCGCCGGCATGGCCGGCACCGACGATAACGATGGTCTGATCCGACACGCTTCCATGCTCCCTTCAGGATTTTCGGCCGCGGCTTGCCGGCCTGGATTTGAGCAGGTGGTTAGCATGAAGCGCAAACCCAGTCATCCCCGGTCGGGAGAGAATCCGAGCCGCCCGCCGCCCCGGGCGACGATCATGCCGCTTGACCGCGGCGCCGCGCCGGATTAGGTCCGGTTTCCTGGCCATGCGGCCGACAAGAACAACGACCGATCCGAACAGGGGCCATGGCCGAACTCACCCTCTACAGCATTCTCGCCTGCGCCGGCGCCCTGCTCGCTGGCGGCTGGATCAAGGGCATGCTCGGCGTCGGCCTGCCGATGGTGGCGATCCCGCTGATGGCCAGCTTCATTCCGGTGCGCGACGCGATCGCCATCATGTATGGGCCTGTGCTCGTCACCAACATCTGGCAGGCCTTCCAGGGCGGCTACTTCCTGACCGCCATCAAGCGCTTCTGGCCGATGATGCTGGCCGTGGTGCTCGGCACATGGTTCGGCAGCAAGACGCTGGTCAGCATCGATCCGCGCTGGCTCGAGGGCATCGTCGGCGCCAGCGTCGCCGGCTTCTCGCTGGTCAATCTCACCAACCCGACGTTCCGCGTGCCGGAGCGCCATGCGCTGTGGATCAGCCTGGTCATCGGCATCACCGGCGGATTCTTCGGCGGGCTGACGCTGTTCATCGGCCCCGCCGTCATCATGTTCCTGGTGTCGCTCCATGTGCCGAAGGAGGAATTCATCGGCACCATCGGGCTGGTCTATCTGCTCGGCCTGCTGCCGACGGGAGTCTTCTACATCATCGAAGGAACGCTCCGGCAGGAGCATGCCATCCCCACCCTGCTCGCCTGCATCCCCGTGATCGCCGGCATGGCGGTCGGAACCTGGCTGCGCGGCCATATCAACGAGAGCCTGTTCCGCAAAATTCTGCTGACCACGCTCGTCGTCATCGGCCTCAACATGATCCGCAGGGCCGTGTTCTGACGTGCCCGCGAGGCGTCCCGCTAAAGCGTTTCCGCCGAAGTGGAAACCGGTTCGGCGTAGAAAACGCGATTAAATCGAGACTCGAGAGCATGATCCGATTCCACTGAAACGGATCATGCTCTAGTCATCCGTCGCGAATTCGGCCAAATCGTAGCTGGTACTGCGGCCGCCAGCCGGCCCTTTCTCGAGAATACCGCGTTCGACCAAGGCTGAGATATCGCGCGATGCCGTGTCCTGCGAGCACGTGGTGAGCTTGGCCCATTTCGATGACGTGAGTTTACCGTCGAAGCCGTCCAGCATCCTATTCAGCACCTTAATCTGCCGCTCGTTCAGCGGCACGCCCGCATTCTTGTCCCAGAACTTGGCCTTATAGGTTACGGAAGACAATGCACCTTGTGCGCCCTCTATGGATCGGCTCAGGCATTCAAAAAACCACGCGAGCCAATCGGTGATGTCCAGCGAGCCCTTCTGCGTGCGTTCGAGCGTTTCGTAGTAACTGTTTCGTTCCTGCCGGATCTGAGCGGACATGCTGTAGAACCGTCTGCTGCTGCGCTCGGAGCGCGCCAGAGCCATATCGGCAATGGTTCGGGCAATGCGTCCGTTGCCATCTTCAAACGGGTGGATGGTCACGAACCAGAGGTGGGCGATTCCAGCCTTGAGAACTCCGTCCATTTCGTTCTCTTCCTCGAACCACTTGAGGAATGCCGCCGCCTCCGCGTCGAGCCGGCCGGCCGGCGGCGCAACGAAGTGAACCGTTTCCTTTCCGATGGGACCGGATACGACCCGCATCGGCCCGCTTGCGTCGTCTCGCCAATTGGCGATTCTGATTTTGGACATGCCGCTGCGGCCCGTTGGAAAGAGAGCCGCATGCCACGCAAACAGGCGTTCGACCGTCAGCGGCTCGCCATATTTCTGCGTGGCATCCAGCATCATCTCGACGACGCCTTCGACGTTGCGGTCGGCTGGCACAAGGGCGCCAATGTCCATGCCGAGCCGCCGGGCAATCGATGAGCGCACCTGGTCGGAATCGAGCATCTCACCCTCGATCTCGCTCGATTTCACGACGTCCTGGGTGAGCATGTTCAGTGTCGCTTCTTCCCTGAGCCGGAAGCCAAGCCCCTCCATGCGGCCGAGCAAACGACCCTGCTCATGCCGTGTGGCCGCCAAGAGGCGAGCGAGCTTGGCCGGGTCCCATGTGAACGCGGGCCACTTAGAGCTTTCCCATATGTACAAGACTAATCTCCGCTCTGATTGCGGATAATATATATGCACAGTCTCCGCATGTTCAAGCATAATATCCGCAATTTATGCGTATATTAATCCAGTTTATCTCCGCATATCGATCCGCTGAGCGCTCAAAAGCCCGCCTTGGCCCCAGCCCGTGCTGCGCCGCAATAGTTGCATTATCAATAGTTGCGTTTGCAAATAAGCCGTTGCATAGTGCGGCCTAATGATCGCGTGACGATCGACCCTCCACGCAAGAAGGCACTGCCGGGCTCACGATGGACGAATCGGAACGCAGCATTCCGTTTCTCATGCACCTGATCGTTTCGCAGGTGGAGAATTCCGTGAACAAGCGCTCGCGCGCCTACGGGCTGCGCATCGAGGGCGTCCGCGTGCTGTTCCGCCTGCTCGCCAAGGATCATCTCACCGTCAACGAACTGGCGCGGCTCACCGGCATCGAGACCTCGACGCTGTCGCGCCTGCTCGACCGCATGAGCGCCAAGGGTCTGCTCAAGCGCACGCGCGACGCGGTCGACAAGCGCTCGGTGCTGGTCTCGCTCACGGTCAAGGGCCGCAAGCTCGCCCGGCAGCATCGCCCGGTCTATTACAAGGATTACGAACGTATCCTGCTCGACGGCTTCGGCGACGAGCGGGCGGCGACCTTCCGCAAGGAACTGGTGCGCATGGTGCAGAACCTGCGCGACGCGGACATCGATCAGATCAAGCCGGCGGCGGCAAATGCCGACGCGGCTCGTAACCAGAGGGCTCCCCGGCGCGCTGCCGGGTAGCCGCGATGGCTTTGACGAAAGACGTGCCTACCGAACCTGTTGAAGTGGAGAACATAATGGCTGATGACAATTTGAAACATCAGTTCGCCTACACCGACCTGCGTGGTTGGATTGAAGAGGCGGACAAGCTTGGCGAAATCAAGCACATCAAGGGTCTGACCTGGGAGCGCGAAATCGGCATGGCGACCGAGCTGCTGCACCACACCGACCCGGCGCCCTGCGGCATCTTCGAGGACGTTCCGGGCGTGCCGAAGGGCAACCGCGTGCTCGTCAACTTCTTCGGCGCCAAGCGCGCCAACATGACGCTCGGCTTCCCGGCCGGCTTGAACCGCCTCGAGCTGTCGGAAGCCTTCCTGAAGGTCTACCGCAACCAGGACAACAAGCCGATCCCGCACAAGATCGTCGAGACCGGCCCGGTGTTCGAGAACGTGCTGACCGGCAAGGACGTCGACCTGTTCAAGTTCCCGACGCCGAAGTGGCACGAGGAAGACGGCGGACGCTACATCGGCACCGGCTCCTACAACGTCACCGAGGATCCCGACGAGAAGTGGATCAACTGCGGCACCTACCGCTGCATGATCCACGACAAGAACACCATCGGCTTCTACATATCCCCCGGCAAGCACGGCCGTATCCACCGCGATAAATACGCCGCCCGCGGCGAGAGGATGCCGGCCTGCGTCGTGCTCGGCGGCAGCCCGATGCTGTTCCTTCTCGCCTCGCAGGAAGTGCCCTACGGCGTGTGCGAATACGACATCCTCGGCGGTCTCTACAAGAAGCCGGTCGAATGCGTGAAGGGCAAGATCACCGGCCTGCCGTTCCCGAAGGACGCCGAAATCGTCCTCGAAGGCTGGATCGACCCGAAGGAATTCCGCAACGAGGGTCCGTTCGGCGAGTGGACAGGCTACTACGCCTCGGACGTCCGTCCGGAGCCGGTCATGCACGTCGAAGCGATCTACCACCGCAACGATCCGATCATCCTCGGGTGCCCTCCGCAGCGTCCGCCCGATGAACTGGCCCGCTACCGCGCGGTGGCCCGTTCGGCCCTGCTCAAGCAGTCGATCCAGGCCGCCGGCGTGCCCGACATCACCAACGTGTGGGCCCACGAGGTCGGCACGGCGCGCATGTTCGTCGCCGTCTCGATCAAGCAGCGCTATGCCGGTCATGCCCGTCAGGCCGGCCACATCGCCTGCCAGTGCCACGTCGGCGCCTATGCCGGCAAGTACGTGTTCGTGGTCGACGACGACATCGACGTCTCGAACCTCGAGGAGTTGATGTGGGCGGTGGTGACCCGGTCCGATCCGGCCACCTCGATCGACATCGTGCACAACGCCTGGTCCACGCCGCTCGACCCGCGCATCACGCCCGAGCAGCGCGAGAAGCAGGACTACACGAACAGCCGCGCCATCATCGACGCGTGCCGTCCGTTCCACTGGCGCGACCAGTTCCCGAAGGTCAACATGCCGTCCAAGGAGCTGTCGAAGGAGACCCGCGAGAAGTTCGGTCATCTCCTGGAAGGCTGGGGCAAGACCGTCTAAGCCTCGCCTGCCAGACGTCAGTCACAAAGCGTACGGAAGCGGCCCCGCAGCGGGGCCGCTTCTTTTTTTGCCTGCTATCCGGTTTATTTCCCTCACCTATTTCTGCCTTGGAAAAGCCAAGCGGGAGCGCCACATTAAAACGAATGATGGATCGCCGCACCCTGCTCCGCCAAGCCTTGCTGGTTGTGCCGCTCGTCGCCATTGCCGCGTGCGGGCCGACGTCCCAGGCGCTCGCCCAATCGGAGCAGCGCCAGCGCGATCTCGACCGCCAGCTCGAGCAGCGTCAGCGCGAGCGGGCCCTCGACCGCCAGCAGGATCGCAACGCGGCCGACCAACAACTCCAGCGCAAGGAGTTGCAGCGCAAGCTGCGCCAGCAGCAGCAGGGCATCAAGCAGCGGCAGGACTTGCGCCGCGAAAGCGACCAGAATCTGGACCAGCGCCTGCGCCAGCGTAGCCCCTGAAATGCCCTCGGACATGGAAGGCTCAAGTCACCGCCAGTAAACCCTTGATGGCGATGAACGCGCCGACCAGCATGACCGAACCGGCAAATAGATAATTGAGAACTGCGCGGTGCGGCGCGAGTCGGCGGGCGAGCCATGAGCCGGCGACTCCACCCAGGGCGCCGCCCGCGATGAAGAAGGCCGCGACTCTCCAGTCGATCATATCCGACGCGGCATAGCTGGCCGCCGTCGTCAAACCGAACGCGGCAATCGAAACCAGCGACGAAGCGATGGCATTGAGCAGCGGCATCGCGGTGACGCCGATGAGTCCGGGCACGATCAGGAACCCTCCGCCGATCCCGAAAAACCCCGAAAATGCGCCGACCAAGAAGCCGCCGGTGATAAGACCCGGCAGGAGCCTGCGCGCGCTTTGCCAGTCGAGCCTCACATCGGCATCGCCACTCCCGGCGCGGCGGCGGACCATGACAATGCCGACGACCAGCATCAGCGCGCCGAAAAGCGCCAACAGATGTTGGCCGTCGACCGCCTTGCCCAGGGCCGAGCCGAGCAGCGCCCCGACGATGCCCGACAGGGCGAAGACCATGGCGCAACGCCATTTGACGCTGCCCATTTTCGCATGACTCACGAGGCCGAAAGCGGCGCTCGCGGCGACGGCGAGAGCGCTGGTGCCGACCGCCACGTGGGGCGATGCCACGCCGACCACATACACCAGCAGCGGCACGGCGAAGATCGAGCCGCCGCCGCCAACGAGGCCGAGGACCAGCCCGACAAGACTGCCGGCGGCCACAATCACCAAATCAGCGTAATCGACCATCGCCGCCCTCGCAGACCGCTGTGCGGCGGTTCCAGGGCATCCAGGCCAGCAATTTCGCCATACCGCATGTTCCGCTGAGGCCAGCAAAGATGAGCCCCGCGCCGACGACCGACGCCAACCCGTAAAAGGCCGGCGCCACCGCAGCGCCCAGCAGGACGCCGATCACCACCATCAGGCCGGCCGCGATCTGGACCTGGCGCATGATTTCGATAGGCTGCTTGCGGTCGCTCGTCAGCGGGAGGCCCGCGGCCTTCCAGGATTGCAGCCCACCCTCCACGAAGTAGGCTTCGCCCGGCGCGACAGCGGCCAACCGCGCGGCGTTCGCGCGGGTGCGCGCGCCGGAGCGGCAGTGAAAGATCGCGATGCCGCCGTTGTCGCCCAGAACGGCCTTGCTCTCGAGTCGGCTGAGCGGCATGTGCAGCGCGCCTGGAATCCGTTCCCGTGCGAATTCGTCGGTTTCACGAATGTCGATCAGCAGCGCTCCATCACGGGCCAATTCCGCGGCGCGCGTCGGCGACAGGCTTTTCAGTGCGGTCATGATGCTACTCCAATATGCGGCTCTGGCCGCGAAAAACCGGAACGGTGAAGATCAGCGACAGTAGATGTCCTTGAGCAGCGCCAGCAGGCGGGCAACCTTGCGGTCGGCGATGCGGTAAAACATCGTCTGCGCCTCGCGCCGGCTGGCGACGATGTTCTCCTCCCGCATCTTGGCGAGATGCTGCGACAACGCCGACTGGCTGAGGCCGACCGCGTCCGCCAGCGCGCCAACCGATGCCTCGCCAGCCTCGGCGAGCTGGCACAGGATCAAGAGCCGGCGTTCGTTGGCGATGAGCTTGAGGAGTCGTGCCGCCTCGCCGGCCTTTTCGGCGAGATCCACCAAACCGCCCAGCGCTGCTTTCCGCATCGTTCCACTCGAGACTATGAATTTTAGTTGTTACTAATTTAGCAAATACTAATATATCAGTCAAGGGCCGCACGGCCCGATCCGAAGATTTGGACATGGAGTCGATCATGCCGTCCCCTCAGCTGCGGATCCGCGCGTTCTTTCATGAAGCGACCAACACCGTGAGCTATCTGGTGTCGGAAGCATCCGGCGGTGCCGCCCTGGTGATCGATCCGGTGCTCGATTTCGATCATCGCTCGGGCGCGGTGTCGACCGTGACCGCCGATCGGATCCTGCAGGCGGCGGACAGCGATAAGCTGCGGATCGCTTGGATCCTGGAAACCCACGCCCACGCCGATCACCTGAGCGCCGCGGCCTACCTCAAGGCAAAGACGGGAGCGACGATCGGCATCGGTGAGCACATACGCGAGGTCCAGGCACTCTTCCGCACGCGGTTCAATCTGTCCGACGTATCGGTGGCCGCCGCCGAATTCGACCGCACCTTCACCGATGGCGAGCGCCTCCAGGTTGGCGAACTGACGATCGAGGTGCTGCACACCCCGGGCCATACGCCGGCGTGCGTGAGCTACCGGATCGGCGACGCCGTGTTCGTCGGCGATACGTTGTTCATGCCGGACTACGGCACGGCGCGTGCCGATTTCCCGGGCGGCGACGCGCGCCAGCTCTACCGGTCCATTCGGCGAATTCTGAGCCTGCCGGCCGAAACCCGGCTGTTCCTCTGTCATGACTACAAGCCGGAAGGGCGCGCCGACTACGCCTGGGAGACCACCGTGGGCGAACAGCGCGCGCGAAACGTCCATATCCACGATGGGATCGGCGAGGACGAGTTCGCCGCGCAACGTGCCGCACGGGACCGAACGCTCGCTCCGCCGCTTCTCCTTCTGCCGTCGCTCCAGGTCAACATACGCGCCGGGCGCCTGCCGCGGCCGGAATCCAACGGCGTCAGCTATCTGAAAATTCCGCTCTCCGTGCATTCCAGCAGCCCGATCCCCACCGGCTAGGCTGCGCAACGGCGGATTTCACAGCAGGAGGCATGGGCTGGGGCGAGATGAGCGGCTGAGCGGGCGCAGCCATCGGCGGGTCGGATCGGTCTTATAGACCCGCCGCCATCACGTTCCGTTCAACTCCCCGTCCAACCGACGCCTTCCGCTTGGCTGCTTGCGCGCGGCCATGCCACACTGATGCGGCTCAATCCTGGTGGGAGGGATCGATGGGCGACAGCATCATGTATCACGACGGCAACCGCCGCCTGCAGGATCAGTTCGACAGCCGCCGTATCGCCGACAAGCTGGCTTCCTTCACGCGGACGGCATTCAGCGACGACGACAAGAGCTTCATCGAGAGCGCCATCTACTTTTTCATCGCCACCGCCGACGCCGACGGCCGGCCCGACTGCTCCTTCAAGGGCGGCCTGCCGGGTTTCGTGCGCGTGACCGGCGCGTCCGAGCTCGCCTTTCCGGACTACGACGGCAACGGCATGTTCAAGAGTCTCGGCAATCTCACGGTCAATCCCAACGTCGGCCTGCTGTTCATCGCGCTGCACGACAAGCCCAGGCGGCTGCGCGTCAACGGCACGGCGACCGTCAGCCGCACCGATCCCCTGCTCGCCCATACGGTCGGCGCGCAGATGATCGTCCGCGTCGAGGCGCGCGCCATCTTCCCCAACTGCCCGCGCTATATTCCGGCCATGCAACTGGTCGAGCCGTCGATCTATGCGCCGCGGCCGGGCGTCGAGCCGCCCGAACCGGCGTGGAAGAGCTTTCCCGACTTCAAGGACTGCGTGCCTCCGCGCCAGCCGACGGCGAAAGGCTGAGACGGTGGCCGACCGCGAGCCCCGGGTGCAACGCTGGCTCGGCCGCGTCGTCGATCTGCGCCCCGGCGAGGCGCGCGCCCTGCTGTGGTCCTTCGCCTATTTCTTCTGCCTGCTCTCCGGCTACTACGTGCTGCGCCCGTTGCGCGACGAAATGGGCATCGCCGGCGGCGTGCGCAATCTGCAGTGGCTGTTCACCGCGACCTTCTTCGTCATGCTCGCCGCCGTGCCGTTCTACGGCGCCGTGGTGGCGCGCCTGCCGCGCCGCCGCTTCATTCCGCTGGTCTATCATTTCTTCGTCGCCAACATCCTGATCTTCTGGCTGCTGCTGATGTTCGACGTCGGCACCGTGCATGTGGCACGCGTGTTCTTCGTCTGGATCAGCGTCTTCAACCTGTTCGCCGTCTCGATCTTCTGGTCGTTCATGGCCGACCTCTACCGCAGCGACCAGGCCAAGCGGCTGTTCGGCTTCATCGCGGCGGGCGGCACGGCGGGCGCGCTGCTCGGCCCGGCGGTGACCGTCGGCTTCGTCGGCGTGATCGGTCCCGTCAACCTGCTGATCGTCGCGGCCGTGCTGCTGGAACTGGCCGTGGTCTGCGCGCGGCGGCTCGAAGCCGCAGCGCCGCGACAGGCGGCGCCGGCAGCGCCGGTCGCTTCCGTTACCGATCAAGGAGGGGAAAGGCCGGCCAATGAAAAGCTGGGCGGCGGCTGGTTCGATGGTTTCCTGTTGCTGCTGCGCTCGCCCTATCTCGCCGGCATCGCGTTGTGGGTCGCGCTGCTCTCGCTCGCCGGGACGTTCCTGTATTTCCAGCAGGCCTATATCGTCGAGGCCTCGTCGGAAGATCCGGCGGTGCGCACCCGCATCTTCGCCACCATCGACCTGGTGGTCGGCATCCTCACGCTCGCCACCCAGTTCTTCGCCACCGGCCGGCTGATCAACCGCTTCGGCATGGCACCGGCGCTCGCCTTCCTGCCCATGGTCTTCGTGCTCGGCTTCGCCATGCTCGTCGCCTCGCCCCTGCTGACCGTGCTGATCGCCTTCCAGGCGGCGCAGCGCACCGCCAACTTCGCCATTTCCAACCCGGCGCGCGAGATCCTGTTCACCGTCGTGGCGCGCGAGGAGAAATACAAGGCGAAGAACGTCATCGACATCGTCGTCTTCCGCGGCGCCGACGCGGCGTTCGGCTGGCTGTTCGCCGCCCTGCGCACCGCCGGGCTGGAGCTGCCGCTGATCTCGCTGGCCACAGTGCCCGTCTGCATGATCTGGCTGGCGCTGGCCGTCGCCCTGGGCCGCGCCCAGGAAGGCCGCGCCCGGTCGGCCGCCATCCTGCAACGACCACAACCACAACCGAAGGGAGCGTGACATGCCCGACAAACCGACACCGACAGTTTCACGCCGCCAGGCACTCGCCATGGGCGCCGGACTTGGCATTGCGGCGGCCCTTCCGCTGCCTCGAATGGCAAGCGCCCAGAGTACGCCGCTGCCGCAGCGGCCGATTCCACGCACGGGAGAGATGCTGCCGGTGGTCGGGCTGGGCACGGCGGTGATCTTCGAATTCGGCCCCAATGATCCGCAGAAGGCCGAGCGCACCAGGGTCATCCAGGCCATGATCGAGGGCGGCGGCAAGCTGATCGACACGGCACCATCCTACGGCCCGGCGGAGGAGCGGGTCGGCGAAATCCTCAACGACCTGAAGGCGCGCGACAGGATCTTCCTCGCCACCAAGGTGCGTGTCGCCGACCGCGCGGCGAGCGACGCCGAGATGCGCGGCGGCCTCAAGAAGCTGCGTACCGACAAGCTCGATCTCATGCAGCTCCACAATGTGCGCGACGCGAACCAGAGCCTGGCCCATCTGCGCGACTGGCAGGGCCACGGCATCTGCCGCTACGTCGGCATGACCTCGTCCTTCGTGCGCGACTATGACGCGGTGGAGAAGACGCTGGCGCGCGAGAAGCCGGAATTCTTCCAGATCAATTATTCGCTCGCCGACCGCGAATCCGAGGCCCGGCTGCTGCCGACCGCCCGGGACGTCGGCGCGGCCGTTCTGACCAACCTGCCGTTCGGCCGCGGCAAGCTGTTCAAGGCGGTGCAGGGCCGCGCCCTGCCCGACTGGGCCGCCGAGATCGAGGCCACCAGCTGGGCCCAGGTCTTCCTCAAATTCCTGCTGTCGCACCCGGCGGTGACCGCGGTCATCCCGGGCTCCGACAAGCTGGAATACATGGTCGACAACCTCAAGGCCGGGCAAGGGCCGATGCCCGATGCCGCGCTGCGCAAAAAAATGATATCCTTTTGGGAGTCCCTTGGATAACCGCCCCTGGCCCATGACCGCAAGCCGCCAGATTCCCGTCTACGACATCGGAGAGAGCGGCGCCGCGGCTCTGGCGGAGGCGGCGCCCGGCCATCTGCATCAACTCTACCGCGACGCCCGGCGGCTCTACACGCCGCCCGTGGTGTTCGTCGGCGATATCCTGTCGCAACGCTGGCTCGAGCGTACCGGCAATCCTTATCTCGACGAGATCCGCGCGGTGCAACGCTTGCTGCCCGGCCGCGCCGCCTATCTCCTGAACATGAGCTACGAATGGGCCTGCACCGCCAGCGTGGCGCCCGATCCGGCGGGTATCGGCATGCGTCTTTGCCGTACCCTCGACTGGAAGCTCAGGGGATTGGGGCGCACGCTGATCATGGCGCGCCAGCACGGGCCCGCCGGCGGCTATCTCAACGCCACATGGCCCGGGTCGGTCGGCATCTACACCGCGCTGGCGCCCCGCCGCTTCGCCGCGGCGATCAACCAGCCGCCGCTACGCTCCCACAGCCCGCTCACCGTGCCGCTCGACTGGCTGGCGGCGCGCGCCCGGCAATATGCCGCGTCCGGCCTGCCGCCGTCGCATCTGCTGCGCCGGGTGTTCGACACCTGCGCCGATTACGGCGAGGCGCTCGTCCTGCTGCGCGACACGCCGCTCTGCATGCCGGTGTTCTTCTCGCTCGCCGGCCGCGAGCGCGGCGAAGGCTGCATCATCGAGCGCACCGAGCGGGACGCCATCGTGCACGAAGCCCCGGCCGCGATCGCCAACCACTGGATCGCCATCAAGCGGCCAGGCCGTCAGCGCGGCCGCGACAGCAAGGCGCGCCATGCCCGCATGCTCGACGCGATGACCACCCAGCACATGGATTTCGCCTGGGTCCAGCCGCCAATCCGCAACAGGGACACGCGGGTCTCCGCCGAAATGAATCCGGCGACCGGCGATTTCGCCCTGCAGGGCTGGGAAGGCCATCAGCCGGTGACGGAGATCCTGCGGCTGAGCGAACCGGCGCAGGCGAGTCTGCTCAGCGAAAAAGCGGGCTGAGCCCGCGCGCTTACCGGCCCGTATCGGCCATCGGGTCGTTCTGCAGGTCGATGATCTCGATGACGTTGCGGTCGGGGTCGTGGAAATAGGCGCTGCGGCCCTGGAAGGTTCCCTTGCGCCGGTCTTCTTCCTTGATCACCTTGACGCCCTGCGACTTCAGGAAGGTGAGCGCCGCGTCGTAATCGGCGGGATCGACCAGGAAGGCGTGATGGATTTCGTGCTCGTCGCCGGGATTGGGATCGACCGGCTTTTCCGAATGGGTCAGCACGAAATGATCCTGGCCGGTGCGCAGGAACACCATATGGTCGTTGCGCCGCACCTTCTGGAATCCGAGGATTTCCGTATAGAATTTTTCGGAGCGGTCGAGATCCTTCACCGGAATGGTGAAATGGACCAGCTTGCGCGGCTTGAGCATCGGTTTCTCCCCGGTTTTTTCCGCCCTTCTTATGAGGCGGGCGGCGGGCCATTGTAGCCCACCGCCCGGGGGCGCTTCAAACCGGGATCGGACAGCCCGCGGTTACAGGGGGACTTCGAGCTCGAACCGCCAGCGCAGGGCGCCGTTCTCGGTCGCCGAGGTCAGGCCGAACAGGTAGCCGAGCTCGTATTTGATCTTGGCGCCGCCGATCCCCAAGCGATAGAGCCCGGCGAACATCGGACCGATGCGGTGTTCCTGCTCGGACAGCTTGCCGGGCTCCGAGGCGTCGGCGATCTCGCCGTAATATTCGAAGCCTGGCTCGAACAGCGGATCGAGGCGGACGCGCGATTGCCAGGCGACTTCCAGCGTGGTGGCGTCGCCGTGATTGGCGCCGATCTCGCGTTCGGCGAAGACATTGAGCGTATGCAGCGTGTCCATGCCGAGCACGCCGTTGATCTCCTTCTGCACCACCGGGCCGAATTCGACCTTGTCCGCCTCGTCGCGGGCCTGGGTGCGCTCGTATTCCACGAAGAAGCCGAGGTCGGCCCAGTATTTGCCCTGGGGCGTCAGCTGGAACATGCCTTCGATCGCGGTCGCGTCGTGATGGAGATCCTCGTCGGCGGACGAGGCCCATTCGCCCTCCAGCCCGAGGGTGAGGAAGGGCAGGATGCCGTATTCGATCTCGGCGGTATAGCTGCCCTTGTCGTCCTGCGCCGATCCCTTCTTGTCGAAGGTGAGCGAGCCGTTGTGCTCGAATTCGAGCTCGCGGTAATCGACGATCGGCGAACGCACCTTGAAATCCGCGTGAGCCGGCGGCGCATTGGCGATGGACGCTCCCGCGAGGACCGTGAGCACGGCGAGCGGCACGGCGGCGCGCGACAATTTTCTTCTATTCAGCAGCATCATAAGGCCCCCAACAATGGTCAAAGTCGCGACGTAGAACAGGAATTGAATGCCGGACGGCCGCGCGATATAGCCGGTCAGCACATGGACGATTTTTCCAGGCAGGCTCGATTCGGAGAGCAGCGCGGAGCTGTCCCACAGCATCGGCACCAGGGCCGGCAGCAGGTCGGCCTGGACCAGGAAACCCGCGGCCTGCGACGCCATGCCGGCCGCGACGAGCATCAGCAGGCCGTTGGTCGCCGCGAAGAAATAGCGCAGCGGAATGCGCAGGAGCCCGAAGTAGAGCGCAACCCCGACCGCCACGCCGCCGAGCATACCGAGCGCGCCGCCGCTCAGCATGCCGAGCGCACTGCCGCCGTCCGACGTGCTGGCGATGCCGTAGAGGAACAGCACCACCTCGGAGCCTTCGCGCAGCACGGCGACGCCGGTGACGATGGCCAGGGCATAGAGCGGGCGCGATTGCGCCACCACTTGTGCGCTGATCGCGCTGACATCCTGCGCCAATTCGCGGCCATGCTGCGCCATCCAGACCGTGTGCCAGCTCAGCATGAGCACGGCGGCGAGCAGGATGGTGGCATTGAACAGTTCCTGGCCCATGCCGGAGGCGAGCTGCGCCAGGGTGCCGGCGAAGCCGGCGACGAGGCCGCTGCCGACGAGGCCGGCGGAGACGCCGAGCGACACCCACAGAACGCGCCCCGGCACGCCTTTGCAGGCGGCCATGACGATGCTGACGATAAGAGCGGCTTCGAGGGTTTCGCGGAAGACGATGATCGAGGTGGCGAACATGGTGCGCCCTCCTACTTCGCGATCAGATGGCCACGGGCCGATTTCGGATTGAAGTCGCCGAAGAATTCGTAGCGCCCGGGCTTCAACGGTCCGACGAAGACGATGCCCTCCTGGCCGCCGGGAATCACCTTCTCGCGGCGCAGCTCGGTGCTCTCGAACTCCTCGGGCGTCGGATCGGCGTTCTTGACGATGAGCTTGATCTTGGCGCCGGCCGGCACATCGAGCTCGGCGGGGTCGAACTTGTGATCCCGGATGGTCAAGGTGAAGGTAGGCTCCTGGGCCGCCGCGGGCGGGACGAGGTCGGTGATGGAAACGACGGCCAAGGCCGCGGCGATGAAGAATCTGAAGGTCACGTCACATCCCCTATTTGCGAACTATTCGCAACACCGTAGAGGCGGAGTTTCTATTTGAGAATAACTATCAATTGCTATTAGATAGAGCGAAATGATATACCGGCATTGACTCCCAGGACATTGCAATAGAAGTCCAGGAGCAGCATATGGCCATTGTTCGTTTTCAGCAGGCTGTTGGGGCCTTCCTCGGCGACGAGATCGCGACCGCCAAGCTCCGGATCGAACACGTCGCGGTAGAACGCTTCGGACCGGTCGAGACCCGTGACCTGCACGAGAAGGTGGTTGAGCCCATCGACAAGCGCCATCTCGAACTCCCGTGGAATGCCGGGCACACGCAGCAGGCGTGTCCGGATACCTATCTCCTGGCCACAGGGTTTCCTAGGGCGTGTCGTCATTTAAGCCAAACGAGTGCGCAGACCAAGTGCAGACCAGC
>CAZOBN010000041.1:0-24836 GCA_964577835.1 uncultured Rhizobiaceae bacterium | reverse complement strand
CCCCACAAGGGTGGAGGGGATTCGCAATGGTGCTCAATAACGTCCCCTCCCCCTCCCGCGCCCGAAGGGGCGCAACAATCAAGAGTGGCGGGCGAACGCCCGCCGGGATGAGGGAGGGCCGGGGTGGGGGTGACTCTTGCTTCAATGATAGCCAGTACTAGGCTTGCGCCGGCCAATAAACCCAGCCGAGGCCGGTCTTGGCGTGATGGGACGGGAAATAGTCGATCTTCTTGGCCGGACGGTCCATCGCCGCGGCGACCGAGATCCAGGCTCGTACCTCGCCGGTGCCGCCGCGCAACGTGTCGGAGTCGAAGGCGAAGAGATGCTTCAGCTCCTCGTGCTCGTTGCGCTCGAGCTTTTCCAGAATCCAATGGTCGAGCGGCTCGTCGATCCAGCCGGCGCGCGGCCCGATGGGGTCATGCGATAGCCCCCCCGATGCGTAAATGGCGATGCGCTCCGGCACGTCCTTCAGAATGTCGGCGATGGCGCGGCCGAACTGCCAACAACGCCGCCCGTTCGGCTGCGGCGGGTAATATTCGTTGATGAAAAGCGGCACCACGGGGATGTCGTTATCCGGCACCAGCTTGGGATGCGGATAGATCAGCATGTGGGATACGCCGCGCTCGGCATTGCCGAGCGGCTGCATCTTGCCGCAATTGGCGGGATCGAAATCGCGCTTCAAGAGTCCTTTGAGAATATGCTTGGCGAGATCCGAGTGGACCGGCACGTGCATGCGCGACTTCTCCGGCGGCTCCTTGAGATAGCGCGGCGTGGTCGAGCCCCACACCTCCTTGCCGGTGAAGACGGCGAAGGCCGGATTGTTGCTGCTGTTGAACATGTCGCCCTGATCGTCGCCGACATAGATCAGGGCGTCCGGCTTATAGGCCGCGATCTGTTCGCGCAGGAAGGCGAAATTCTTTTCCAGGCGGGCGATCTGCTGCCGGATGACCTCCGGTGTCTCGAGCTTTGCGGTGTGGGGCTGAGACTCCTTCGTATAGTCGGGAATTCCAGCATAGACGGTTGGCCAGTATTCGGCGGGGCAAAACATGGCAGTGGCGTGGGAGGACGCGAGACCGAGTCCGAGCATAAACAGCGGCTCCTATCGTTTTTGGCCATTCTCATGGCTTGGCGGCGGATGATATCCCAGCGCAAAGGCCCCTGGCGCCAAAAAACGGACTATCGGCCAGTCTCGATTCGGCGCCGTGATCCTGACGGGTCCGTGATCCGTAACCTTTCAACGAAGGCGGGCGAACTATCAGGAAATGGGCTAGACCTAAAGCGCCACAAGGGACCCTCGAAACCATGCCCGCAGCCGTCCGCAAATTCATCCCCTGGCTCGGCCCCGACGACCGCGTCTCCTACCTGAAGCTCGCCGTCTTCGTGGCGCTCTTTGTTCCCGGTTTGTGGATTGCCTACAAACTCGACCAAGGCATGCTGGGGCCACGGCCGCTGAATCAGGCAACCCGTGAGATCGGCCTATGGACCATACGGCTGCTGCTCCTCTCCCTGGCGATCACGCCCCTGCGCCAGATTCTGCGCTGGCCGAATCTGACCCTGGTGCGGCGCATGATCGGGGTCGGCGCCGCCGTCTATGTCCTGGTACACCTGACGCTCTACGCCGCGGACGAGAATTACAACTTGCTGAAGGTGGCCAGCGAAATCTATCTGCGCATCTATCTGACGATCGGCTTCGTCGCGCTCGTCGGATCGATGGCTCTCGCCATCACCTCGACCGACACCATGATCGCGCGCATGGGCGGCCGCGCCTGGCGCCGGCTTCATCGTGTGGTTTACGTCATCGCCGTGCTCGGCATCGTCCATTTCTACATGCAGGCGAAGGCCGATGTCTGGGAACCGATGTGGATGGCCGGCCTGCTCGCCTGGTTGACGGCCTATCGCGTTCTGCTGTGGAGCGGCAAGCGCGGCGCCGCGCCATCCCTGTTCCGGCTCCTCGGGCTGGCGGTCTTTGCCGCCGTCTTCACCGCCGCAGGCGAATCGGTCTACTACTGGATTCTGATGGGGGTCGACCCCACAATCGTGCTCGGGGTCAATTTGTCTACCATCGCGGGTGTGCGCCCCTCGTGGATCGTGCTCGCCGTCGGACTGGCGATTGTCTTGGCCGGCGCCGCCGCGGCCGCTTGGAAGAAACGTCCGCGCAAGCCTGCCATGCCGCCCCGCGCGGTGGCGGAGATCGGTCGTTCATCGGCCAACTAAGCGCCCATTGGCCAAAAATGGCTCGGGCCGAGGCGGGTTCTTGCCGGGTTTCAAGATTCGGCTTCGAGTGCCGACGTCGTCAATTGGCGAGAAGAGAAACGTGACGACGCAGGCCGATAGAAACTCGCCAGAGGATAGATCAGGCCTCTGGCGTGTGTCGTTTATGTGAGTGCCGCGCGCATCAAAATGACCCATGCGCACCTCGGCGATTTGCTCGAGGCTGCACGGCGTTACAACCGGACGAATAAAGTTACCGCCCCGCGCCGATCCCAGTTGGCCCGTGGGCTCTCGGCCCGAAAGAGCGAGGGCCGGCATGCCGGCCCGGGCACGTCTGGCTTCCTCACAGACGGATGTCTCACGGCCGATGCCATCCATTTTTCTCGCGCGGCGAGAACGTTGTTCGACATGTTTCGACAGCAGCTCCGTTGACTATGTCCCCGAGATCACACTCGCGCGATTTTGCCGCAAAAAACCGCAGGGTTCGGAGCACTGGAGGCTGTAGAGCGTTATCGATCCGGTCTTCGTAGCGTAGAACAGGATGGTCCGGGGGCATTCATGAGTTCTAGTCCAGCAAATGCGCACCTCGAGGTGCGTGAAGTCCCGTTGGGTACTGGCGTTCGGCGCGAGGCTCGGCTACGCGTCGATGGCCAGGCGGAGCATATTTGCTGGCATTACGATATTTTCGGCGGCGAGACCGAGGGCGTGACGGTTCTCGACGGTTATATTCATTCCGTCCTGTTCTACGCCCTCAAACTCGGCCTGCCCTTGCGGGTCCATGGCGATATCACCGACACCGCGCTCTACAATCTCGACGAATTTATACGCGCCTGGGCCCAGTGGCGCCCCAAGACCTATAAATATTTCGAGATCCGCCCCGATAATGTGGTGAGCCCCAATCGCGTGCCGATGCGGCGGGCAATCTCGACGTTTTCCGGCGGTGTCGATGCCAACTTCACATTGGTCCGCAACAAGACGCGCCTTGATCAAGGCGGCTATGACATCAAATCCGTGCTCATGATTCATGGCTTCGACGTGGACTACGACAATGATGGCGAATTCCGCCAGTTGGTGGCGCGCGTCCAGCCGACCCTCGACGAATTCGGCGTCGACCTCAAGATCGTCAAGACCAGCAGCAAGCTGCTGAGCCAGGATTGGGAAGATTCGTTCGGCGCCCAGCTCTCGGGTTGCCTGCATCAATTCTCGGGCGCCTACGACACGGCGCTCATCGGCAGCTCGGAACCCTACACCGCGTTGGTCTATCCTCTCGGCTCGACGCCGATCACCGACCGGCTGTTCTCCGGCGGGCTGATGAACGTGGTCCATGACGGCGCCCAGTTCACGCGCACGGCGAAGGTCGAATTCCTGGTCAATTTCCCCTCCGTGGTGAATCGGCTGAAGGTGTGTTGGGAAGGCAGCGCGCAGCATGAGAACTGCGGCGTGTGCGAGAAATGCATCCGCACGCGGCTCAACTTCGTGGCGGTCGGCAAGAACGACCCGGGGTGCTTCCCGGACGCCTTCCGTCTCTCTCACATCGGCAAGCTGAGAGCCCGGAACGCCTTCCAGCTCGGTGAGATCCGCACGCTATTGGCATATGCAAAAGAAAAGGGTATTTCAGCCCCTTGGGTGGATATGCTCGACCAGCGCTTGAACGTTCTTCGCTATCGCCGCCGGCTGATCGCGATGCTCGAGCGCGTGGGCCTGAAGGAACCCATACACCGCGCTTTGGATCTGTATGACGCGCTCGTCCAGGGAGGAACCCGACCGCCCTCGCCGCGACATCCCGGGCGGCCTTCGGCCGCCAACCTCCTGAGCGGCGGCGTTGCGTTCGGTGCCATGCCCAACCCCGCTTTGGGCCTGAGTGGGCCGGTCGGCCCCAGTCCTGCGGCTGGCGAGGTCGGCGCGCAGTCCGATCGGCCCGCGAACCAGCCCTGATAGCCGCCACTGATCCCTGTCCTGCCGCCGTCGCGGGCCGAAACGCGCCACGCCTGTGCGATTTCACCACTCGGCCGCCGAAACGGCACAATCTCGCCACGGTTGTCCCCCACCATCGCCGCCAGTTCGATGCGCAGTCCGTCGCCTCGCGTCGAACGGTGAATCCGGTATCCACTCTCGATACCCTTGGGAGGCGATCATGGAACGCGTTCGGGTTATGGTTGGAAAAATTCTGCTGCTCGCTGGCGCCACGTTCGCCTTGTCGGGCTGCTACACGACGGCGTCGGAATCTTATTACGGCTACCCGTCCCCGGGCTATTACGGCTACGCGCCGACGTACTATAGCCACGGTCCCGGCTATTACGCGCCACGCCGCCCGGTTCAGAACACCTTCATCTTTTCCTACACGGACCGCGACCATGGACGCGGCGGCCGGCGCTCGCATCGCCATGGTCGCTGGGACTGACGCCGGCTCGCAATGCCTCTGAACGGCAGATCGTGAGCGCCTTCTGCGGCGGTTGACCGGCGATTACCCGGCGGCGTAGCATCTTCGCCGGGATCTCGCTCGCTAAGGGGGGCATGAGCATGATCAACCGCCGCCAAGCCATCACTCTGCTATCGGGCGCTACGTTGGGCTCCACGCTGATGGGACGCGGGAGCGCCGCGTTCGTTGAACGATCGGGCCGCGAGGAGCGTAGCCGAGGCGACGGGCGCGATGGCCCCGACGACCAGCTCCTCTACAACATACCTTTGCGCGTGCGGCAGGCGCAGCTCGTCATCACCACGATTTTTCTGCTCGGCGTCAGCCAGCTGTTCATGTTGCGCACGGCGGCCGGCGTCGATCAACGCAACCAGAACCGCCTGGGGCTCGATGCGCTGCCGTTCCTGGGCAAACTGGTTCAACGCACCTACAGCGCCGCAGATTTCAAGCCAGAGAGCCGTATCGGCGCCGTCTATGCCGAAGGCACCGCATTGTTCGTTTTTCTGTTTCCCGACTTGGCGCTCAATCCGCGGGTGCGGCAGCTCGTGTTCCTCAACACGCTCTACAGCTACCTCCTGCACGACAGCTACCAGGCCGGCAATCGGCAGGCCCTGGCGGCGCTGATGCCGAATTTCTATGCCATCGAAACTGTGCAGCGGGCGATTGGCGCGCGCCTCAATGGCGCACCTTCCGGTTCGTCTACGCCGACGACATCGTCGGCCGCGATCGGCCCGGCCGAGATGGATACGATGGTCCTCGGTGGGCTGGTGAGCGACGTGGGACATGAGAAGGGCGTTCCGGTTCTGCGCGACGTGCCGCTTTTGAAGCCCCTGTTCGGCGGCCACGTCCATAAATCCGAGGACGACCGACTGCTGATCCTGGTGCGACCCAGCGTTGTCGTCGGCGACAGCGAACGGAGTTGACGCCGCGACCGCGGCGCCTACCCCAAACGAACGTCCTCCAGCTCAGTTTATCCGTGTCAAAGGCCGCGCAATTCGGCTACAAGCATGCGCAGACGAATCGACAAAGGTACACTCCATCGTGACACTGGCCGCCAAATTCCGCCGCACGACCTCATGGGTGCCCCAGCGATGAATGTCATGCAGACCGGGGAAGACTTTTCCAGCTCGGGGCCGCTCCTCCGCCCCGCCGCCTTGGACGCCGCGATCTTGCCGTTCCATTTCGGCACTGGCGGTGAAAGCGATCCCACGCAGTCATCGACCCGCGACGACGCAGCCGTCAGCGGCGAAGCTCGCGGTCGCGTGCTGATCGTCGAGGATGAGGCCCTGGTGGCCCTCGACATGGCGATGATCCTCAATTCGGCGGGGTATCAGGTCATGGGCACCAAGCCGACCGGCGATTCCGCCCTGGTCGCCCTCACCGCCGCCGCGGCGGACGGCATTTTTCCCGATTTGGTCCTCATGGACATCGCCTTGCGCGGTGTCATCGATGGCATCGAAACGACCAAGCAGATCAAGAGCAATTACCCGGGCGTGCCGGTGGCCTTCGTCACCGGGCAAGCCGATCCCATCACTCGCGCCCGCGCCGAGGCGATCGGCCCGGCCGGCTATCTGCTCAAGCCGTTCACGCCAGAGCAACTCGTCACCTTCATCGAGGGCGTGCTGGCCGGCAAATAGGCGGCTCACGCGCGAAGACCGGCCTGGGAACGCAACGGCGGACCGCGACGCGAGCGATCCGCCGTTCGCTTTCCGGTCTGGTAACCAACCGCGCTGCGGTCGGTCGACGCTGTCGATTCGCGTTAAGGGGTCACGGCAATCGTCGGACCGCATTGGAAGGTCACGGTCCGTGAACCATCCATATTGGTGACAATGCTCGAGGTGGCGACCATGCGCTGACCATACTGCATGCAATATGCGTCGGCCCGGCGTGAAGAATCGAGCAGCTCGCGCTCCGTACGATAGCTGTAGGTCAGTGCCGGATCGGTTGGCGGCAGCGGCGCAACCGGCGCCATGGCCGTGGTCGGCGCGCCGACTTTCACGCATTCGAAGATCACGGTGTTTGTGCCGTCGGTGTTGTTGGTGAGATTCGCGGTGCGTGGCGTCGTACCGTACTGATTGCAGAACGCCGCCGCCTGCTGATTCGCGCGCAGCAGTTCCTGATCGCCGCGATACTTGTAAGTGACGCTCGGGTTTTGCGACGAGATGGTTTCCGGTGCCCGATCGGCCGCACAAGATGCAAGGGTCACGGCGGCGGCAGCGGCCACGGCGCAGGCCGTAAACACCTTAAAACGAGGACGGATGGTGGCCATTTTGGCGTCTCCTGTTGTTCGCGCCAGCGATGCCAGCCTCGGCAGCCGGCACACGCTAAGAACGACCCCGCTGTCGCCGAGTTCCCTGCCGGGCCGCGTCATTAGAATGTCAAGGGGGAGTTCGTTGGAGCGCTGTTGGCGGGCGTCAGAACGGCACGCCGGTATGGGTGAACAAACTGAGGCGCATCATATCGAGCCCGTCTAAGGTCCTCTCGCTCGGGCCGGGACGTTTCGGCTCGATATACATCAGATCCACGTAGTCGGGGCTGGCGCCCATCGAGGCGACATAGCGGATGAGCCGGAGCTTCAGCCGATCATAGGCATGATCGGACTCCGCGACGGACTTAAACGGAGTCGCGCCCCTGATCTCCGGGCGGTGGATGATGAACCTCGCACCTTGGCGCCAGTAACGCTGCACTCCACCGAGATAGATCAGGCCGCATGCGCTGGCGCAGATGCTGTCCGGCAGCATCGCCGTCACATATTCGCGCGACCGAATCGCCTCGCCGATCGCCAGTGCGTCATTGACCGAGCCGCCCGGCATTTTATGCACGATGATATTGCGGGTGCCGCAGCGCTCGGCCGCCGCAACCATGCGCTTGATGAAGGCGGCCGCCTCGTTGCGCGCGATATCGCCGTTGAAAACGATAGCCTTGCACGGGCCATCGAGCCGCATCTCCATGATGTCGATCGCTTGGGCTCGCTCCGCCCATAGGAGGCCGATAAGCGCGCACGCGAGCCACGATGATGACTCCCTCCAAGAGCCGCGAGAATTTCTGGTCATTGCAACGGCGCGAACGCGATCATCGCGAGAAAAAGCAAGCGTGCGGTAGCGGCGGCGCGGCTCTGCATGGCGATTCCCCATCATCCGGATGACGCGATTCGGCGAGACGCAACGGAACCAAACAGCCTGAGAGTAGCATAACCTCGGCGCCGTGACAGACGCCGAGGTTGACTGCGCGGCTCCCGGACCACGGCCAAATCCTTAGACTTTGCCGGGCCGCTGCCCCATGATTGTTCGGCGGCGCACAAGCCGGCTCCGCCGGCAAATAATACGGCGGTCGCCTGGGGGGACATGGCCACACTGCATCTGATGTTGAGCGAGGGTTTCACGCCCGATGCGGCGGATGGGTTGGCGCGGGCGCTGGCACCACACATCCGCACCGAAACGCCAGAGATCTATTGCCGCAAATCGAGCGGATTGGAGGCCCTGCCGCAGTTCATCCACGCGGTCGGTCAAGGACAGTTGTGGCAAGACGCGCTCGGCGCGCCCGCCGCCGCCTTCCTCAACCAGCTCGGTTACCGCGCTGCCGACATCTCTTGGGACGAGGCGGAACATGCCCTGGCGCGGAGCGATTGCGCGCCCCTCGCCCAGGTCGCCACCGCCTTCACCATGGCGAAGGAGACCATCGCGCGGCCGGCCAGCGTCATCGTCGGGCTCAATATTCCCAACGACCGTTTCGGCACGGTGGCGATGATCGAAGATACCCGGCCGGTGAAGGTTGCCTATGCGATCGTCCGCTTCGTCAGCCGCGCCGACGAGATCGCCACCGTCATTCAGCGCGCGGTGGTCACCGGCGAAGCGCCGCGCGGCCCCGCCCTGCTGTCCTTCGACGATGATGGCGGCGTGATGATCCGCTGGAACAGCCGCGCCGACATGCGGCCGCACGAAGCGCGCCTGCCGCTGACGCAATCCACCCAGCGGAACGACCGCCGAGCGTGACGCTGGTTGGCGGGGAAGCTCAGCCCGGCCCGGCACCCTTCGGTCCGGCGAAATACCAGATGATGAGCCCCAGGAGAGGCAGGAACAGGATCAGGAGAATCCACAGCACCTTGGCACCTGTGCTCGCGGGGCTTCCGATGATCTTCAAGATCGCCCAGATATCGAGCGCCAGGATGACGAGCCCCACCAATCCTTCGAGCATGTTTTTTCCTCCTAAGGTCCAGGGGCCGGTGGCCCAGGATGCGGTTAATTAACGGAGCGCCGCGGAGCCGGTTCCCCGGCGGTTGGACGGCTCAATGCAGCGCCTCCAGCATGCCCTGCAGATAGGCGCCTGCCAACTCGATATCGAAAGGCTTGTCCTTGCCGGCCCGCGTCTCCGCGGTTACCAGGAACGATGGTGCGGCCACACAGGCTTATGCGCGCCGTCAAAAGTGATCCATCTTGAGACTGCCAAACGTAAAAGCCACAATCGCAACGTCGGACTGAACACGGGGGTCGAAATGGCCAGCGAGGGCGCGGTAAACGGCCGGCGTAGGACGCCGAGCGAGGAGCGGCTGCCTTTTCACGGCCTGATCGAGCGCAATGGCCGGACCTACCGAAACTGGGGCTTCAGCCGAACGACGCGGCCGGCGGTCTATGTCGAGCCGGTGAGCTACGCGGATGTTCAGGCCGTGGTGCGCGATACGGGCGAGTTTCCCACCCCTGTTCATCCCGTCGGCGCGATGCTGTCGGTCACCTCGACCGTCGTCAACGACGAAGGCACCCTCCTGTGCACCCGCAAGCTCGACGGCATCCTCGGGTTGGAGCGCGATGCGGCGGGCCGGCAGGTCGTCCGCGTGCAGGCAGGCTGCCGCCTGAAGAAGCTCAACACATGGCTTCAGGAGCGCGGCGTCGAAATACCGTTTCAGGCCGAGATCGGCGAGGCGACGGTCGGCTCCGTGGCCGTCGGCGATACCAAGGAATCGTCGCTCGATGGGGCGGGCTATTTCTCGGCCCATGTCGTCGGCATCGCCTATGTGGACGAGACCGGCGCGCTGCGCCAACTGTCCGACCATGCCGATGGCGCCGCGTTCCACCGGTTCAAATGCTCGTTCGGCCTCTCGGGAATCGTGGTCGAATGCCTCGTCGAGGTGCGGCCCGCGACGCTCTGCCGCTCGGACGTCTCGATCATGATGGCCGACGAGTCGCCGGAAACACTCGCGGCCGGCCTGCTGCGCCTGCGCGACGAATGCGACGCGCTGTTCGCCGTCGTGATCCTGCATCAGCTCGCCGCGCTGTGCGACCAGCGCTACAGTGCCGGGCCTGGCGCGACGACCCCAGCCTCGTCGCAACCGGCGTGCGAGGAATTCCGCATAGCCAAGCGGCTCTATATTCAGCGCGGCGGCGCCACCGCCGGCGTACCCCAACCCAAGGG
Organism: uncultured Rhizobiaceae bacterium; assembly: GCA_964577835.1. Lineage (GTDB taxonomy): Bacteria > Pseudomonadota > Alphaproteobacteria > SMXQ01 > SMXQ01 > CAVVYA01. The sequence goes on along the minus strand of CAZOBN010000041.1, from coordinate 14,803 downwards.
CATCGTCTATTCGCGGGCGGATTTCGTCAACGAATATTGGCTGCCCACCGAAGACGAACCCCGCCTGGATTTCCAGTACTACGAACACGACATCGGCGGCTTCGAACGGGTCGTCGCCGCGTCATACAAGTTCACCAAGGAATACGAGCGGCGTACCGGCTTCGCGCCGAACGGCTGGGCGACCTATTTCGTGCGGCGGCCGGAAAAGACCAAGAAACCCCATGGCCTGTATTCGGGAGGCCCCGGCGTGTCGTTCTCGTTCGATCCATTCTGCGCCGATCCCGCCGACGAGCGCTGGCGCCGGTTCGCCCGCGATTACAACAAGCTCGCGATCCACGAACTCGGCGGCAACGCCTCGCCGATCCAGACCCAATGGCTCGAACCGGGTGACGTGCGTATCCCCGAGAGTCTCGCGCGCCCCCGCTTTACGACGGCGTATTATGAGAATCTTCTCGACAGGACATAACGGCCCGAGGCGACCCCGCTCTTCCGGCGAGCCATAGACTACCCTCCGACAGTCGATCCAATATTGCCAGGATCGTCCCCATCGCGCGTACATGGGAGTCTTCAACATGAACCTAGAGGAGAAAAAATCGTTTCCTCGGGTAGTGTCCTTCGTGCAGGGGTGAGACGGCATGGTTGAGCTGACCATTGTAGTGCCGACGTTCAACGAGCGGGACAATGTGGAATTGCTCTTCGAGCGTGTGAAGGAGGCATTCGAAAGCGACAATTGGGAGATGATTTTCGTCGACGATGACTCGCCGGACCGGACGGCATCCGTGGTCCGCGATTTGGCGCAACGCGACTCCCGGGTACGGTGCATCCAGCGAATCGGGCGGCGCGGGCTGACCACGGCGGTGGCCGAAGGCATGCTGGCGAGCAGCTCGCCGTATTTGGCGGTCATCGACGCAGACCTGCAGCACGACGAATCGCTTTTGCCCAAGATGCTCGACATACTGAAGACCGAGGAGGTGGATATCGTGATCGGGAGCCGACGCGCCGAGGGCGGCGACCTTGGCGATTGGACTGCGAAACGGGTCGCCATCAGCAATTTCGCGACGCGACTGTCACGCCTTGTCGTCCCGGCCACCTTGTCGGATCCCATGAGCGGCTTTTTCATGCTGCGTCGCTCGGCATTCGAATCAAGCGTCCGCAATTTGTCGGGGCAGGGCTTCAAGATCCTGCTCGATCTATTTGCCTCCGCGCCGAGGCCCTACAAGTTCAAGGAGCTCCCTTATGTTTTTCGCCAGCGCATCCATGGCGAGAGCAAGCTGGAAACGTTCGTTGCCTGGGAATACCTGACCCTGCTCCTGGATAAGCTGTTCGGAAAATACATTCCCGTCAGGTTCATCCTGTTCGGCGCGGTCGGATCGTTCGGCGTCCTCGTCCACCTCGCGACCCTATGGCTCTGCCTTCCCTTGGTCTCCTTCCCGGCCGCACAAGCCATCGCGACGATGACCGCCATGACGAGCAACTTCACGCTGAACAATGCCCTGACCTACAGGGACCGGCGTTTGCGCGGCATGCGTTTTGTCACCGGACTGATATCCTTCTATGTCATCTGCAGCATCGGCGCGGCCGCCAACGTCGGCGTCGCGTCCTCGATTTTCTATCGAGATTACTCATGGTGGGTGTCTGGCGTGGCCGGAGCGATGGTCGGCGTCTTATGGAATTACGTGGTTTCCTCGGCGGTCACATGGCGACGGAAATAACCCCCACGGCGATGCGCGACAGGACCATCGCCTGGTTCGCCTGCGCAACGTTCGTCGCGGCGGCGGCCTTGAGGCTTTTCGACCTGTCCGCCTACGGTCTCGAGACGGACGAGGTGTTCAGCGTCATTGCCGCGCGCTCGTCCTGGGACCGGATGTTTTCCATCGTCGTGAACGACAAGTCCCACCCGCCGCTGCATTATGTCGTCCTGAAACTGTCGCTCGGGCTAGGAGCCGTAACCGAAACATGGGCGCGCCTGCCCTCCGTGCTGTTCGGAGTCGGCCTCGTGCCGGTCGCCTGCGCGCTTTGCCGGGAACTGAACCTCAAGCACCGGGATGCGCTGCTGGTTCTCGTGTTTATCGCCACGAATGGCGCGCTTATCTATTTCGCGCAATATGCCCGCATGTTCGCGGCTCTCGAGTTTTTCGCCGCCCTCTCGCTTTTGCTGTTCGTGCGGCTGCGGAAGGAATTTTCCTGGCGCACATGGGCGCTGCTGACTCTCGTGAATATTCCGATGGTGTATTCCCACTATTGGGGCCTGACGGTCATTGCCACGCAATGCATTCTCATGGCGCTCGCCGGGCGGCAAAAGGCGACGATGATGGTCCTGTCGGCGGCGCTCGCGGGGCTCGCTTTTCTTCCCTGGGCCGTACTCGTCGGGTTGGCCGCCCTACGCCAGGAAAATCTGGCTGGCCAGATTTCCTGGATGGGCACAGGGGTGCCCGGATTGACCGACTATCTGTGGCTCATCGCCACGTTCAACGGCTTTATCGGCTTCCACAATGCCACCCGTCTCGGTCTCATCCTCTTCTCCGTGCCGGTTCTGGCGCTTTGCCTATCCCTCGTCTTCCAGCGGCGCTATCGGGATTTTTTCGATGCGAATTCGGCGGGATTTTGGCTCGCGGTCGTGGCCACGCCGATGTTGTTGACCTCGCTCGCCAGCTTCTTCGCCAAGCAGAACCTGTGGGGCGAGCGGCATCTCAGTATCGTTGCGCTGCCATATTACCTTTTGATCGGGCTCTCGCTCAGCAGGCTCAAACCAGACATGCTGGCCAACGTCCTCCGCTGCGCGATCCTGGTTTGGGCGATCGGGTCGGCGGCGACTTATCTCGCCCGCGACGACAAGCGATACCGCTGGGACGTGATCGCCGAGGCGATCGCCGCGCGCACCCCGGCGCCCGTCTATGCGTCGGAATGGTTCGTTCGCGTGCCGCTGGCCTACCATCTGGAGAACGCGCCGGAGATCCCGGTCACCGAGGAACACGATCTTGGAAAGATCCACGACACTCGGTTTTGGTACGTCTACCGCGATATCACATGGAGCGGAGCCGATCCGGAAGCGCAGTTCACCGGCCAGGGATTCGTCATTGGCACCAAGGTGGCCACACGGTGGTGGGACCAGACAGTCACGGCGCTTCTCATCGAGAAGCCCCCGTGACGAGGCCCATCGAACACTCTGTGCTTCATTGTCCATAGCCGTCAGGGGGTCGAAAACCCGCCTTCGCCACGCCTGCTATCGGATTTGCTTGCCGTGCGTGTCGGCAACGAGTTCCCGGGGAACCGTTCAAGCAAGACGGCCGAGCGGCTTAAAAGACGTTTGGCCCGCCCTCGGTTTGAGGGCCTGGCGGCGGGGGATAGCCCAGGGGGTCCGGCCCTTGAATCAGCTTGATTCCAAGCCCGTTTCCCCGTAAGTCAGGCGCTCTTTCCGCCTCGCGCGGCAAGCCGTGGCAACCCGCGGCTCCGACCGTGTCCCCATCGTCTAGAGGCCTAGGACATCGCCCTTTCACGGCGGTAACGCGGGTTCGAATCCCGCTGGGGACGCCACTCTTGAACAAAACCGGGCTCCGCTTCCACGTCAACTGAATCCCAGCGAACTTTGCCATTGGGGAGAAATCGCTGGACGATCTGGCACAGTAAGAAATGACCGATTTAAATCAGGTTGTACCGCGCCAGGAGACAGAGGACGACAGCCTCCGCCGCGAGGCTGCCCCATAGCCACAATGGCCAGATTTCCTCAAAATCATAAAAGCGATCTCCGCGCTTCTTCCGCGCGTTTCTGACGTGGGTTTTTCCGAGCGGTGCATATTCGCGCTTGAGCGCGTTCAACCGCTTCCACGCCTCGTTGATTTGTTCGGTATATCGCCACTCGCCATGTCGCCGGCGATGATCGGCAATGTAATGTCGAAGGCCCTCGATAGAAACGACGTTGTTTGGGTGGCCGTCCGTCGTGCTGTAGTTGCCCGCGAGCACGACCAGGCCCCACACGCGCACCCCAGGAATAGCCGCGGAAAGAGCCTTCTTGGCCGCTTCGAGTTGCCATAGCGGATTGCTGATCCGGAAGAGCGTGCCCCGTCCGCCGATGCGACGCCAATGGCGGCTGCCGTCCATATCGAAACAGCCATTATAGGCTTTCGTTTCGATGACAGCGAGGCTCGCCGGAAACAAAGCGATGTGATCGAGTTGCATCGAGCCGTCCGGTTGCGGCAAATATACGTCGTGGACCGCCTCTACGCCGAGGTTGGATAAGATCTGCCGGACGGCGCGTTCGCCAGCTTTGCCGACACTGACGCGCCGCCGGTAGCGGTACAACGTGCTCGCAAACAGCGCGATAAAAACGCCGCTCAAAGCGAGCATTGCGCTGCCGAAACCATCGAATTGAAAATAAGGCCCCGCGAAGAATATCCCCGTGGCCAACATTGCATATCGGAGCAGCATGGCGGACCTAACGTTCTGCTGGCGGCTCAGTCTATTGCAGACAGGCCAGGCAACGCTGGTCCTCAACTTTGACGAACCGGGGTTAATTTTTCGAAAAGAAGCAGTGCGGCCTTATTTCGCTCACATCAGCTCCATGGAACAAATCAGGCACTTCTGGCGGCGCCGGTTTAAACCTGTAGCTCTTGTCTGTTACGGGCTGGAAAGCAAGGGTACAGCCACGTCCCAGTGCCCCGTTTCGTTACCGCTGGGGACGCCACGTCTGCCATAAAACCCGCGCAGGGCCGACCATCCGGCGGTTGCTCCCCCCGGGCTCGCCGCGGATGGGGCTGAACTGCGGCCGCTCTCTGGCGTTCTTCTCCTGCGTCCCCAGAGATGATGACAGGCCCCGCCATGCCGCAGCCGCCCAAACGTCGTTCCCCGCGTAAAACAGCCGCCGGGATGCGACCGGCACGAAGTGCGACGACGCGGCGCCCATCTGCCAGAACTGGCCGGCCGGGCCCCTCTTCGACCGATGGCGAGATTTTGGATCTGACGGCGCTCCTGGCCCGCCACCCGTCAACCCTCGCCGCGGCCGGCATCCTGCTCGGTGCGCTGACACGCCGGCGCTGGATCTTTCTCTCCTCCCTGGCCGCTTGGCTGTTCATTCAAGAGCGGAAACATCAGGCTGGCCGGTAGTTCCGCCCTTCTCGCCGGCATCAGAGACCTGCTCAGAGTCCGTTTGAAAATTCGATTCGGAAGTCGATTTTGGTGCCGAGGCACCGGAAACAGCAACATCCCCACCAGTGAAAATGGCAGCTTTCCGCGGCTCCAGTTTCATTGGCTCCATTGCATGAGCTATCGCGGATGCCAATTTTGGCCATTTTCAAACAGTCTCTCAGACCGACCGGATCCCATTCGGCGTTCAGGGACTTCATAATCGCTCCTCATCGGCATCCGCTTTGATCGGATGCTCCTATCCGCCGATCGCCACGTCGTCGACCTGGAATTCGCAGCTTACGCTGCCCATCCATTCGTTGAGGCGCAGGCGGCCGGCGAGGCTGACGGCGAGGCCGCCGGAATTCAGCATGGCGTCGCCGAGCGGCGTGTCGACCGCGCGGAAGGCGACGGCCTTGAGCCGTCCGTTGCCGCCGGTGGCGTCGCCGGCGACGAAAACGCGCACATGCTTGCCGGCGAGCACCTCGGGCTTCATCAGGCGCACCGATGGCAGCCAGAAGCGTGGCTCCGCGTTGCCGGCGCCGAACGGGCCGAGCGCCTGGATGGTTTCGGCGAGCCGCACGCTGACCGCCTTGGGTGTCAGCGCGCCGTCGAGCGACAGGGTCGGTCCGATGTCGCCATCGCTGATGTCCTGGGCGATGCGCAGCGACAGGAAATCGCGCAGTGCCGGGATATTGTCTTCGGCGATGGTGAATCCCGCCGCCATGGGATGGCCGCCGCCGTTGATCAGCAGTCCCGCCTGGCGCGCGGCGATCACCGCGGCACCGAGATCGACGCCCCTGACCGAGCGGCCAGACCCCTTGGCGATGCCATCGGCGTCGAGCGCCAGAACGCAGGCCGGCACATTGAATTGTTCCTTGAGCCGGCTTGCCACGATGCCGATGACGCCGGGATGCCAGCCGCGGCCGACCGCGAAGGCGAGCGAGGTCGGCCCGCCGCCGTTGCCAGCGGCGGCGACCTCGGCGCAGGCCTCCTCCAGCACGCGCGCCTCGATGTCGCGCCGCTCGACGTTCAATGCGTCGAGGCGTTGCGCGATGGCCTGGGCCTCGAGCGCGTCGTCCGTGGTGAGCAGGCGCATGCCGAGGTCGGCGACGCCGACCCGCCCGCCGGCATTGACGCGCGGGCCGAGGAAGAATCCGCAGTGCCAGGCCTCGGGCTTGTTCTCCATTTTGGCCACGTCGCCGAGCGCCGCGAGCCCGATGTTGCCGCGCCGTGCCATGACCTTGAGCCCCTGGGCGACGAAGGCGCGGTTGACGCCGGTGAGCCTGGCGATGTCGCACACCGTGCCGAGCGCCACGATGTCGAGATACTGCATGAGGTCCGGCGCGGGCCGGTTGGCGTCCCAGAAGCCGGACTCGCGCAGCGCGCGGTTGAGCGCCACCACGAGCAGATAGGCGACGCCGACCGCCGCCAGATTGCCGTGCGGCGAGGTCTCGTCGAGCCGGTTCGGATTGATCACCGCGAAGGCGCGCGGCAGTTTCGGTTCGGCCACATGATGGTCGACGATGACGATGTCGAGTCCGGCGTTCGCGGCGATTTCCAAGGGCTCGTGGGCCGTGATGCCGCAATCGACCGTGATGACGATTTTCGCGCCCTGCTTGGCCAGCGCCTGCATCGCCGGGCCGTTGGGGCCGTAACCTTCCTTCAGCCGGTCGGGAATATAGACGATCGGCTCGAGGCCGCAGGCGCGCAGGAATCGGCGCAGAAGCGCGCTCGAGGTGGCGCCGTCCACGTCGTAGTCGCCGAACACGGCGATGGATTCGCGGTCGCGGATGGCGCGGCATAGGCGCTCGACCGCCTTGTCCATGTCGAGCAGATGGCTCGGATCGGGCAGCGCCGCGCGCAATGTTGGATTGAGATAGTCGGGGGCTTCGTCAATGCCGATGCCGCGGCCCGCGAGCAGGCGGCCGACGATCTCCGGCACGCCGAGCTTCTGCGCCAGCGCCAGGCCCAGCCGCTCATCGGTTGCGCGCAGGCGCCAGCGCTTGCCGCTGACCGAGCGCGCGACGATGGTCTCGCCGGCGCCCTCTTTTTTGGGGGAGCCGAGTGCGGAGGCGAGCGTGGTTGCCCCCGCGCCCGTCATCAAGGATGGGCCGGCCGGAAACCGACCTTCGTATCGAAGTTATGCTGGGTCTCGATGCGGCGCACGGTACCGGTCTTCGAGCGCATGACGATGGACGAGGTCGTGGCACCGCCGGAAAAGCGGCGCACGCCGTGCAGCATGGCCCCGTCGGTCACGCCGGTGGCGGCGAACATGACGTTGCCCGAGGCGAGATCCTCCATCGCGTATTTGCGATTGAGATCCTTGACGCCCCACTTGGCGGCGCGCGCCTTCTCGTCGTCGTTGCGGAATACCAAGCGGCCCTGCATGAAGCCGCCGATGCAGCGCAGCGCAGCCGCGGCGAGCACGCCTTCCGGCGCGCCGCCGGTACCGATGTAGATGTCGACGCCCGAATGCGGTTCCGAGGTGGCGATGACGCCCGACACGTCGCCATCGGAGATCAGCATGATGCGGGCGCCCGCCTCGCGCACCCTGGCGATCAGTTCGGCATGGCGCGGCCGGTCGAGAATGCAGACCGCCAGTTCGGACACCTCGGTGCGCTTCGCCTTGGCGAGATTCTTCAGGTTGACCGTCGGGGTCTCGTCGAGATCCACCACATGGTCGGGCAGGCCCGTGCCGACCGCGATCTTGTCCATATAGACGTCGGGCGCATTGAGGAAGCCGCCCTTCTCCGCCATGGCGATGACCGCCAGCGCGTTGTAGCCGCCCTTGGCGGTGATCGTGGTGCCTTCCAGCGGATCGAGCGCGATATCCACCGCGGGACCGCCCATGCCGACCTTCTCGCCGATGTAGAGCATCGGCGCTTCGTCGCGCTCGCCTTCGCCGATCACGACGCAACCGTCGATGGCGAGGCTGTTGAGCGCCGTGCGCATGGCGTCCACCGCGGCCTGATCGGCCGCCTTCTCGTCGCCGCGCCCCATCAGGCGCGAGGCCGAGAGCGCCGCCGCCTCCGTCACCCGCACCACCTCCAGCGCCAAGTTGCGGTCCATCATCTCGGCCATCGCCATCTCCTATTTCTTGGTCTTGGATCTTCTTAGGTCTTACAAGAAGAATGCGTTACAAAAGAATGATAATTCTATGAAAGCTCTTCGATGCGGATCATGCAGGGCTGCTCCAGCACCGTATCGAGCGCGGCAATCCGGGCAAGCGCCCGGGCCATCGCCGCTTCCTCGGTCTCATGGGTGACGAGCACGATCGGCACCACTTCGCCCGGATCGCGTCCCCGCTGCAGCATGGATTCTAGAGACACCTGCTCGTCGCGCAAGGCGGCGGTGATGTCGGCCATGACGCCCGGCCGGTCGCGCACCATCAGACGGATGTAATAGGCGCCCACATGGCGCTCCATCGGCGAGGCCGGCAGGACGGCAAGCTGCGTCGCGGGCACGGCGAATGTCGGCACGCGGGCGCCGCGCGCGATATCCACCCGCGCGTCCCGCGCGATATCCACCCGCGCGTCCCGCGCGATATCCACCCGCGCGTCCCGCGCGATATCCACCAGATCGGCGACGATGGCCGAGGCGGTCGGGCCGGCCCCGGCGCCACGGCCCTCGAACACGTTGGTCTCGGCGAAGTCGGTTTCGGCGACCACGGCGTTGAACACGCCCTCGACATGGGCGATCGGCGTGCCGACCGGCACCAGGCAGGGATGCACACGCTGCTCGACGCCCCACTCGGTCAGACGGGCGAGACCGAGCAGCTTGATGCGGTAGCCGAGCTCGTCGGCAAAGGCGATGTCGAGAGTCGAGACCGGACGGATGCCTTCGATGCGGATGCCGGCGAAGTTCACCTGACAGCCGAAGGCCACGGCGGTAAGGATCGCCAGCTTGTGCGCCGTGTCGACGCCGTCGACGTCGAAGCTCGGATCGGCCTCGGCATAGCCGAGCTTCTGCGCCTCCGCCAGCACCTCGGCGAAGTCGCGGCGCGAGGCGCGCATGTCGGTCAGGATGTAATTGCAGGTGCCGTTGAGGATGCCGTAGACCCGCTTGACGTTGTTGGCCGCGAGCCCCTCGCGCAGCGCCTTGATGATCGGGATGCCCCCGGCCACCGCTGCCTCGTAGGCGAGCGCCACGCCCTTGGCTTCAGCCGCCTTGGCGAGCGCGGTGCCGTGATGAGCGAGCAAGGCCTTGTTGGCGGTGACCACATGGCGGCCGGCGGCGATCGCGGCTTCGCACACCGCCTTGGCCGGACCGTCGGCGCCGCCGATCACTTCGACGACCGCGTCGAGGCCGGGCGCCTTGGCCATCGCCACCGGATCGTCGAACCATCGCATGCCGTCGAGGCTGACGCCGCGCTCGCGTCCCCTGTCGCGCGCGGAAACGGCCACGACGCGGATCGGGCGTCCGCAGCGGCTCTCGAGGATCCTTGCCTGTTGCGCAAGCAGCTTCAACGTGCCGGCGCCGACGGTCCCCAGGCCGGCGACGGCGATATTCAGCGGCTGGCTCAAGAGGCGACGGCCCTCAGCTTTTCATTGGCCTCGAGAATGCGGTCGGACGAGCGCAGGAAGGCGCGGATGTTCTTGGCCGCCTGCCGCGTGCGATGACGGTTCTCCACCAGCGCGATGCGCACGTAATTGTCGCCGTACTCGCCGAAGCCGATGCCCGGCGACACCGCGACCTTGGCGTGCTTGAGCAGAAGCTTGGAGAATTCCAGCGAGCCGAGGTGCGCATAGGGCTTCGGGATGGGCGCCCACGCGAACATGGTGGCCTCGGGCGACGGCACGGCCCAGCCCGCGGTCGCGAAGGTATCGACCAGCACATCGCGGCGCTCGCGATACAGCCGTCGCACCGCCTCGACGCAATCCTGCGGACCATTGAGCGCGGCGGCGGCCGCGACCTGGATCGGCGTGAAGGCGCCGTAGTCGAGATACGATTTGATGTGGGCGAGCGCGCGAATCAGCCGCTTGTTGCCGGTGGCGAAGCCGATGCGCCACCCGGGCATGCTGTAGGTCTTGCTCATCGAGGTGAACTCGATGGCGATGTCCTTGGCGCCCGGCACCTGCAGGATGGAGGGCGGCGGCTTGTCGTTGAAGTAGATCTCCGCATAGGCGAGATCGGAAATCACGTAGATATCGTGCTTGCGGCAGAACTCGACGATCGGCGCATAGAAATCGAGATCGACCACCATCGCGGTCGGGTTGGCCGGAAAGTTGAGCACCACGCAGATCGGCTGCGGCACCGAATGCTTCACGGCCCGCTCCAGGCCGGCGAAGAAATCGTAGCCCTCGCCGATCGGGATATGGCGCACGTTGGCACCCGAGATGATGAAGCCATACGGATGAATCGGATAGCTCGGGTTCGGCACCAGCACCACGTCGCCCGGCGCGGTGATCGCCTGGGCGAGATTGGCCAGGCCCTCCTTCGAGCCGATGGTGACGATCGTCTCCGTCTCCGGATCGATGTCGACGTTGAAGCGGCGCTTGTAGTAGGCCGCGTTCGCCTTGCGCAGGCCCGGAATGCCGCGCGAGCTGGAATAGCGGTGCGTGCGCGGATCGCCGACCGCCTCGATCAGTTTCGCGACGATATGGGGCGGCGTCGGCTGGTCCGGATTGCCCATGCCGAGGTCGATGATGTCTTCGCCGGCGGCTCGGGCCTTCGCCTTCATGCTGTTGACTTCAGCGAAAACGTAGGGCGGCAGCCGTTTGATGCGGTGAAATTCGTTGTCCATGGCGAAGACGGATCGTGACCTGGTGGTTTAAGCGGCTTCGGACGGAATGTGGCGCCGCTCTCCGGCGCCGGGCCACCCGATCCGGGCAACCCCCTAGAGGCGCAAGATTTATAGCCGCCCTGCTCCAAAAAGGACAGGGGCGGGAATGTGGCTCCCGGGCAGGCCCGCGGAAGGCATGGCGTTCGTGTTCCGTTAAGGGCCGAGGGAGATTTCGACCCGCCGGTTGCCGGCCTCGCCCGAGGGCATCGACTCGCGATAGACCGGTTCGCTGTCCGACACGGCGGCGACGGCCATATTGCCGCGCGGCACGCCAAGCCGGGCCAGTTCACGGGCCACTGCTTCCGCGCGCTGCGACGAGAGACGGAAATTGACGATCTGTTGATTGACGGGATCCGTCTCGCGCGTGCGGCTGGAGGCATGGCCGACGATACGCAACGGCCCGCCCTGGGATTTGTAGACCCGCGCCACGTCGCGCAGCAAATCGCGGTCGACGGCGTCCAAATGGGCCGATCCGCCGCCAAAATAGACGATATAGGCGCGCGGGATGAGCTGACCGTCGCGCGAAGCGGTTGCGGCGGGGCGACCGGACTGGGCGAGCGCGGCCTGGTAAGTCTGCTGGACCACCGAGCTGTTGTCGGCGACCCGCGCGGGCGCGGCGGTCTGGGGCGCCGGGGCCGGAAACGCCGGCGAGGAGGCCGGCATGGCCGCGGGCTGCGACGTGGATGCCGGCTGAAAGGAGGCTTGCTGAACGGTCGCCTCTTCCCTCGGGTCCGAAGCGGCGCGGGCCACCGCGCGGCTCTCCTCGAGGGATGAGCGCGGCGTGCTGGGCGGAGGCTCCAGCGTTTCCAAGCCATCCGGGCTCGGGGCGGCTCGCGGAGGCACGGTTTGACGAGTCACCGGCGCCCGCGGCGCGGCAGCCGGCGCTCCGAGAGCGGACGCAGGCGGACGATCGGGCTCCGGCTCGGCGTAGCGCGCATTTTCGCGATCGGCGGCCAGTCCCTGGCTCACACGGTCGCGCTCGGTCGCCGTGGACACGCTGCGCGGCCTCTCCGGCACGGTGGAAAGGTTGGGATAGTCGCGACCAGTGCCGGGCAGCGGCGGCGTCGTCCGCTCGGCGGCTTTCGCCTGGTCCCGGGCTTGCTGGTCCTTGTCGCTCTCGAACCAGCCCTCGACGCCATGGTACCAGGAAACCGGGTTCACGGCGTCGGGCACCGAGGAACAGGCCGCCATGCCGATCGCTATGGCGAGCAATGCGGCCAGCCGTGAAGCCCGTATGAGGCGAGGCGCTCGATTGATGTCATCCATGGTCTGTCCCGTTTCCATACTCGCCATCATAATGTGAGAATCGACGGTCATCTTTTAGCAGCGAAGCGGGGTCCATTCTGCCGCTTTCTCGCACAATCGCGGGGCGCCCGGCGCAAAAACAAAGCATTACACGAAATATGCGATTTAACGCCTTCAATTCGCGGCAAAAAACCACATACTGTGTAGTGCAATTCGCGTCCGGGGTAAAGCGCGGCCGAAGCTACGGGAACAGTCCATGACCGAACAGACCACAGACCCATCCGACCCGAACCGGATGGCCGCCGACGTCGCGGCCCTCGCCGAGAAGAGCCAACGGATCGTGCAGGAATTCTTCCAGCGCCAGGCCCAGGGCGGCGCGCCCGGCTCGACCGATCCGCTCAATATCGGCGCCGCGTTCCTCGATCTGACGGCGCGTATGATGGCCGACCCCGCCAAGCTGCTGCAAGCCCAGGCCGAGCTGTGGCAGGGCTATCAGCAACTCTGGCTCAATACCCTGCGCCGCGCCGCGGGCGAATCGGTCGCACCGCTTGCCGAGCCGGACAAGGGCGACCGTCGTTTCAAGGATGCCCAGTGGGACGAGCACCTGGTGTTCGATTACATCAAGCAATCCTACCTGCTGTCGGCTCGCTGGCTGCGCGGCGTGGTCGCCGAGGCCAATCAAAGCGGCGCTCCCGCGGAGGCGAAGAAGGTCGAATTCTACACCCGCCAGTTCATCGACGCCCTGTCGCCTTCCAACTTCGCGTTGACCAATCCGGAAGTGCTGCGCGCGACCGCGGAAAGCGGCGGCCAAAATCTCCTCAATGGTCTGTCCAACCTGCTCGACGACCTGGAGCGCGGCAAAGGCAAGCTCGCGATCAGCATGTCGGACCGCTCCGCCTTCGCGGTCGGCCGCAACCTCGCTTTGACGCCAGGCAAGGTGGTGTTCGAGAACGATCTGATGCAGCTCATCCAATACACGCCGACGACCGAGACCGTCGCCGAGCGGCCGCTGCTGATCATTCCGCCGTGGATCAACAAGTTCTACATCCTCGACATGCAGGAGAAGAATTCCTTCATCAAATGGATGGTCGACCGGGGCCAGACCGTGTTCGTCATCTCCTGGGTCAATCCAGACGAGCGCCATGCGGATAAGAACTTCGAAAACTATATGACGGAAGGTCCGCTCGCCGCCCTCGCGGCGATCGAGACCATCACCGGCGTGCCGGACGCCAATGCGGTCGGTTACTGCATCGGCGGTACCCTGCTCTCCGCCTTGCTCGCCATCATGGCCGCGAAGAAGGACAAGCGCATCGCCAGCGCCACCTTCCTGACCACCCTGGTCGATTTCGCCGAAGCGGGCGAACTGTCGGTGTTCATCGACGAGGAACAGATCCAGGCGCTCGAAGCCAAGATGGCCACGAAGGGCTATCTCGAAGGCGCCGACATGGCGACGACCTTCAATATGCTGCGCGCCAACGATCTGATCTGGTCGTTCGTGGTGAACAATTACCTGCTCGGCAAGGATCCGTTTCCCTTCGATCTGCTGTATTGGAATTCGGATTCGACGCGCATGCCGGCGAAGATGCACAGCTTCTATTTGCGCAACATGTACCAGCGCAACCTGCTGGTGCAGCCGGGCGGCATCACGCTGCTCGGCCAGCCTGTGGACCTCACCAAGGTCAAGACGCCGGCCTATATCCTGTCGACGCGCGAGGATCACATCGCGCCGTGGAAATCGACCTATGCCGCGACCCAGCTCTATCAGGGGGCCGTGCGCTTCGTCCTGAGCGCGTCCGGCCATATCGCAGGGGTGATCAATCCGCCGGCGGCCCAGAAATACAGCCATTGGACCAGCGACGAGACACCGGCGAGCCCGGATGCGTGGCTCGCCTCCGCGACGGAGCATCCGGGGTCGTGGTGGCCCGACTGGATGGCCTGGCTCAGGACGTTCGCCGGCAAAGACATCCCCGCGACATCGCCCGGACGAAAGCCCGGCAGCGGCAAGCTGAAGGCGATCGAGGACGCGCCGGGCCGCTACGTCAAGCTAACGGCCGAATAGGCCACGCGCTTTTCCGCCGCCGCGCCGCTCGCGGATTTGTTGTCGGTGAAGATCTTGAACTTCTGCGCCACCAGCCCGACACGGTCGCCGACCGCGAGCGACAACCGATCGTAGCGCCCGAGCGGCATCTCGACCTCGATCGGCGTGTCCAATTCGGCGAAGGCGATTTCCAGTTTCACCGTCGGCCCCGTGATCGACACGAACTTGACCTCGCCGCCGCCGCGGCTCGGCGCGATTTCGATGTCGTGCGGCCGGATGTAAGCCGTGCCTTCGCCGGTCGTGAAACCCGGCCGGAACGCCGGATCGACCGTGAGGCCCGGCAGCTCGGCGCGACCATCGACCACGCGGCACGGCAGACGGTTGGCGCTGCCAAGAAACTCGAAGACGAAGGGCGTCGCCGGATTGGTATAGATGTCGGACGGCGTGCCGACCTGCTCGATCCTGCCCTGCCCCATGAGTACGACACGGTCGGCGAGCTCGAGCGCCTCTTCCTGATCATGCGTCACGAAAACCGTCGTCATGCCCATTTCATTGTGCAGGTGACGCAGCCAGCGGCGCAGCTCCTTGCGCACCTTGGCATCGAGCGCGCCGAACGG
>CAZOBN010000040.1:0-25031 GCA_964577835.1 uncultured Rhizobiaceae bacterium | reverse complement strand
AATCATGGTGGCTCATGGATTCAGAACTCAAAACAAAAAGCAACTGTAATGCTAGTGGATCGAATCTAACACTTGGTGCCCGCGCTGGAATAGATAACCCATTGAACTGATTCAAAACTCGACGGAGTCATTTGTTAGATTTGTACCACTAGCCACAGTGACGCACGCTGGCGTCTTGCTCTTCTGACGTGTCACGCGCTATGCTGATAATCATACGCAAATAAGCTCCGGGCATTAAATATATTGGCTAAAATAAAAGATGGCGGAGTGAGACCGACCAACTCATTCATCCTGGCAAATCTGGTCGTCCTGCTTCTTCTCAACTACGCGGTGGCCCTATCGCTATACGCGATCAAGGGCATTCCCTTGATGGAAGACGGCGCATTGCTGGCTGCGTTGGGCTCAGGCTTGTTACTGTTTATGGTCAGTGGAACAGTGCCGCTCATGGTCCTCCTTATTGCACGACTACGGCACCACGATGGGAAGTGGGCGATCATCGCAATCTATCTCTTAACCGTCCTGGTCGGCGGAGTCCTGTCCTACGGCGCGTTCACCACGATGTGGGACGTGCCATGATGGCGCCTAGCGCTACACTCCACCGCGGTGTGTAAGTATGTTCATCGATGCCCGTGAGTTACCTGATGCCACCATCCTTAACGCCGACGTGTGTATTGTCGGCGCTGGTGCCGCGGGCATTACGATTGCGCGTGAGCTCGCGGGTAGAAGCGCGCAAGTGGTATTGCTGGAGTCTGGCGATTTCGAATTCGATGCGGCTACACAGGACCTCTACAAAGGGGCGAATGTCGGCCTGCCCTATTTCGATCTGGATTTTACGCGTCTGAGGTTTTTCGGTGGCACGACCAATCATTGGTCGGGATGGTGCCGCCCGCTCGATCCGATTGATTTCGAGCCTAAGCCTTGGATTAAGGACATAGGTTGGCCTTTTCGTTTCGAAGAATTGGCGCCGTTCTATACACGCGCTTGCAGTTTGGTGGAGTTGAGCAGCGCACGCTTCGATATAGGAGACTGGGAGAAGAGCAAAAACGAAGAGGGCTTAGAGGTACGGCGCATGCCACTTAATGCCGAACGCTTCAACAGCATTGTCTTCCAGAAAAGCCCACCCACGCGGTTTGGAACGGTTTATCGAGACGATTTGGATAAGGCGCAAAATGTCAAAGTGTATCTCAACGCCAATGTGACGGAGTTGTTGCCTACCGCAAGCGGTAGCGAAATTGTTACTCTCAATGCCGCGACGCTGAACGGGCGGCGCTTCAGCGTGAAACCCAAATTCGTCGTGCTTGCCTGTGGCGGAATCGAGAACGCGCGGCTCATGCAGATGTCTTCTGCGGTCGAGCGTGGCGGCATCGGAAATCGGAACGATCTGGTCGGCCGGTATTTCGCTGACCATGTGGAACAGGTGTCTGGTTACGCGTTCTTCGCCCAACCGGTTACTCCGTTCCGGTGGTATTTTGCGGAGAACTCAACCGGGGTTATTCCAGCGCTACAGCTCGCCCCTGCTGTGAGGAGGGCTCACCAAACCTTCGGCAGCGTTATCACCCTCCATCAGGTCCCAGACACCACCGAGGCGTCTGAAGGTTTCGGCTCGCTACGCCGTATTGTGCGGGCGCTCCAGCGCGGCTCTCTACCGGACAACGTTCTGGGTGATCTTGCCAATATTGTAATCGACGTGAACACCCTTGCAGGGTTCACCTACAATCGTTTGACTAAAGCGTCACCCCAGGAGAATCTATGCGTGCTGATGAACCGCATCGAAATCCGGCCCAATCCAGATAGCCGCGTAACGCTGGACTACCAGAAGGATGCGCTCGGTCTGCCGCGTGCGAAGCTCGATTGGCGATTGACGGACACCGACAAGGCCACCATTCGCATAGCACAAGAGGAACTCAGCTTAGGCTTCGGCGAGTCAGGTCTCGGCCGTATCAAAACCGTGTTTCGCGAGAGCAGACCATGGCCGTCGACCATTCAAGGCGGCAATCATCATATGTGCACCACGCGTATGAGCGTGGATCCGCGTATGGGTGTTGTCGACCCCGACTGCCGGGTACATGGACTTGCTAATCTTTGGGTCGCCGGCAGTTCGGTATTTCCAACTACAGGCACATCGAATCCAACATTGACGATCTTGGCCTTAGCGCTAAGGCTCGCCGCCCATCTGAAAGAACAACTAGCGTGACCGGCATCATTGAAGTATCCCGCCGCGCGATAATGCGTGGGTTTGTTAGTTTTGCAATCGTCGGCTCCGCTGGCCTTACCAGGTCGACTGAACTGAAATGGACCGAACGCAAATCAGAAACGTTGGATGCAGCAGTAGGTCGCTTGCTTTCGCATCGTGCCAGTGCGGCGGCCATCGGCCGCGCTTACCTTGCCGTGTCCCCAGGCGAGGCTTCCGCCGACAGATTGCGCGCCCTGTTTGCTCCCGGGATTACTGCCGAAGAGCTTGCCGCACAGGTGCAGACAGATTTTTCGATCGGCCGCATTGTAGTCATCAAAGGCTGGGCACTTTCGCTGACCGAGGCGCGCGCTTGTGCGCTGGTTGCACTCACATGATTGCTCATGAGCAGCCCTTTCCACCTGACAGGCGGATTGATGCGTGGCTCTTGCGCTGACCCCGCACACTTGCCGAGCGAGTACGATTCGCCAATTGCGTTTATGTGTGTGCGTTAAAAAGTTGCAGGCTCAGAGAATGATGTGACAAGTATGACGATCAACCATGGCTTGGTATATCGTTGTTGTAAAGCTTGGGGCCAAGAATATCCTTGAAGATGTCGACCTGCCCCTTCGTCGTCGCGTCCCAGCTGAATGTCTCCGCGTATGCGCGCGTCGCGGTTCTAGATGGCGGTTCGGCAAGCAGACGGCGAATCGCAGCCGCGATCTCGACCGGCGTTCTGTTCTCGACCAGCACACCGGCTTCGGGCGCCCGCACAACTTCCGGTGTGCCGCTGACATTCGTGGCCGCCACCGGCGTGCCACACGCCATGGCTTCCAGCAGAACATTGGCCCAGCCTTCGCTGCTCGATGCGAGCACGGAGATGTCGGCCGCGTTGTAGAGCGGAGCCAGTTGTTCATGGGCAACCTGCCCCAGGAAACGAACGCGTTCCGCCAAACCAAGGCGCGACGCCAGACTTTCGAGGTTGGCGCGTTCCGGGCCCTCGCCGGCGATCAGCAACACGACATTCGGCAAGTCGCTCAAAGCTTGGATGACGAGATCGTGCCCCTTGCGCGGGATCAACGCCCCCACGGACACGAGCGTCGGCCCCACCAGACCGAATTCGCGGCGGATGCCTTCGCGGTCCATTGGCCGGAATTGGCCAAGGTCCACGCCATTGCGCAACACTTGGATCGTGTCGGCCCTGCCGCCCAACGCGACGAGACGCTCCTTGAGCGACTGACAAACGGTGATGAGGCCCGCCGCGTGCCGGGCGGCCCACAGAATCTGACGTCGAGGCAGGCTGTGCTCCGGGATTTGATTGAGATCGGCGCCGCGGCCGGTGATCACAACCGGGAGCCCGAACTCGCGGCCCAACATGACCGCGGAAACGCCATCCGGATAGAAGTAATGAGCATCGATCAGATCGAACTGGCGGCCGCTCGCCAAGAGCGCACGGAGAGCCGAACGCGCCGCGGCGTAGAGCAGCGACGGCGCGATCGACATGCCGATCTTCGGCACGACGATATACGGCGGATGGAAAATTTCGAATCCATGGCGTGTTTCGTAACGTGGCACACGGGCATAGCGCGCATAGCCGCCAAAGGCCGGATTGGCGCTGGGAAACCAGGGCGACGGCGCCATCACCGTGGCCTCGACCTGACCGCTCGCCACGAGATGCCGCAGCCGGTTTTCGACGAACACGCCGTGCTGCGGCCGTGACGCGTTCGGATACAGCGTGGAAAAGGTCAGGATGCGAATTCGCCCGCGGCCTTGCGACGGCGTCCCGTCGGGCATGTCCGCCGTCACGTCAAGACCTCGAGAGCCATCCATCTGGTGCGCATCCTGCGACTGACAGAGGTTCTGCCGGATTGGACTCACCGTGCCGGGATGGAATCAAACAGCTTCTTGGCTTCTGCTTTGCCGTCGAACGAAGCCGGATCATTGAGGACGGCTTCCAGCACCGAACGCGCTTCGGCCGCCTGGCCGGATTTCTCCAGCGCGACAGCCAGATGATAGCCGATCTCGGGCGACTTCTTGCTCGCGTCATAGGCCTGCTTGAGAAGCGGCAGGCCGCGATCGACATCGCCCCTACGGACCAGGATAAAGCCGAGGGTGTCCGTGACCGCCGGCACATGGGGCGCGATCGCATGGGCGCGCTCGGCATACTCGAGCGCCCGCGGATCGCTTTTTTGGCCATAGAGCCAAGCGAGATTGTTCAAGACGACTGGATTGTTGGGCTGCGCCTTCAGCACCTCTTCGCTTTCGGCGATGGCACTATCGTACTGCCGAGTCGTGATATGCAAGGATGCCAAGAATTCGCGGGCCGAAACGTCCTTCGGCGAGCCCTTTAGGAACTCCTGGAGTCCGCTTGTGGCGCCTGCGGCATCGCCGAGGGCCACCCGCGTCTTGGCAAGCACAACGGCTGTCAGGGAGGACTGTTCCTTGCTGTAAGCCTGCTCTGCGGCGCTGGCGGCGTCTTTGTAATTGCCTTGCAGCGCCAGGACATTGGCCAGAATGAGATCGCCAGCGACAGATTGCGGGTTCTTCCCCTGCCATTCCTTGGCCACCTTCAGGGCTTCGTCGCCCTCGCCAGTGCGCTGCAGAAGACTGGTCAGCTCGCTGACCAGATTGGGGGCGTCCGGATTCGCCACTATGCCGTTGCGCAATGCTGTTTTTGCGCCAGCGGGATTCCCCGTGGCAATCAGCACCTGTGCCAGGCGCTCGTGATTGGCCGGCGTCGGCGCGGCGAATACGAGAGAGCGATAGGTATCGGTCGCTCCGGCCGCGTCACCGCTCAGGATCTGGACTCGCGCCATGGCATCGATCGCATTGAGATTGTCGGGCGCCATCTGGCGTAATTCGCGCGCCGCCGCCATCGCTTTCGCGTTATCGCGCTGCACCAGCATGAGATTGACCAAGGTCAGCCTTGGCGCGACGGCCTGCGGGTTCGCCGAGATGGCCTTTGTCAGCCAAGCTATCGCCCGATCCGGGCGGTTGAGCCGTTGTTCCAATTCGGCGAGTGCAACCATGGCATCGATGTTGCTCGGGTCCTGCTCATGAATCGCCATATAGCGGCGCACTGCGTCGTCGAACTTGCGATCGTCGATATCGAGCTTGGCGAGATTGTTCTGGGCGGCAAGGAAATCGCTCTTCTTTGCCAGTGCGGCTTCGAAGTTCCTGCGCGCGCCCTCCCGGTCACCGCGCGCCATGCTGATTCCACCCAACAAATTGTCCGGGATCGGGCTGGTCGGATTTTCGATCTGCAGACCCTTGGCTACACGCTCGGCTTCGTCGAGTTGTCCCTGACGCAAATGCGTCACAACCAATAGAATTTTGGAGTCGCTGGCCTGCGGGTCCATTTCGATGGCGCTGTCGAGGTCCTTAATCACAGCGTCGGTCTGGCCGAGCGAAACGCGGTCCATGGCGATCTGGATGCGCGTCCTGGCGTCGGCCGAAGCCGCGGCCGCCTTGTCCAGCCAAACGCCCGCGTCATTGACCCTTCCGGCCTGGAGCGACGCGCTCGCCAGCATGCGGAGCACACGCACGTCGTCGGCCGATTCGGGTGGGCCGCCGCGCAAAATCGCGATCGCTTGATCCGGCAGATCCCTGCGGAGAAGCAGGTTCGCCAGGAAAAGCCTGACCTCGATATTATTGGGAACGGCCTGGAGATATTGCGCCAAGCTGGTTTGCGCAGCTTCCGGCTGATTGCGGTTGAGTTGCAGTCGACCCATCATCAAAAGGTTTGGCGCATATCGAGCAAGCCCGAGACCTTGTCGCTGCAAAAGCTCATAAGCCGCTGGTTCATCGTTCTTTTGCAGAGAGATCCAGGCCTGAAGGTTGACGGCGATCGGATGATTGGGAACTCGATCGAGGACGTAGCGGACATCCGTCGCGGCGCGGTCTACCTGATTCTGCTCGGTCAAAACCTGCGCCCGTTCGATGCGCGCCCGCAGGTTTCCGGGGGTCACCTCGATAATCTTGCTGTAGGCCTGCAGCGCGCCCTCGGCATCCTTGTCCATCCGGCGCAACTGGCCCTTCAGGATATAAGCCTCGCCGGCAATCTCCGCCGACGGCTCTTGCGCCAGGACTTTGTCGAGTCGCGTCTCGGCAGACTTGGGCTCCTGACGCGCGGCGTCGATGCGCGCCAAACCAATCTCGGCGCGAAGCTTGCGCGGATCGATCGCGAGCACCGATTGGAAGCTCCGTTCCGCCGCCGTGATGTCGCGCAATCCAAGGAACGCCATGCCGCGCTGTGTGCGAATTTCGGCTTCGGCCTCGCGCGAGCGATTGCCTTCGGGAATCGTGCCCAGTAGAACCTGGAATTTACCTTGGTCGAGATAGGCCGCTGCCAGAATGGGCAAGGCTAAGTCTGCCGAGAAGCCGCGATCGAGGGCCACCTTGGCTTCCTTCTCCGCTGAAGCGGGATCTCCCGCACGCAGCGAGATGACCGCCAATTGGTATCGGGCGGCGGCGTTGGCCGGCTCCTTCTGAACCGCATTTCTCAGTTGAATGAGTGCCGCGGATAGTTCGCCTTTCTGGGCATGCGCCTGAGCTTCTGCCAGATAGGTCTGCGCGTTCTTCTGAGAGGTCAGAGCGAGGGCGGCGATGCCGCCGATGCCAACAATGGCGACCGCACCAGCCACAATGATCCAGCGCTTCGAACGTAGCATGTCTGATTTCTTCGTCACGTTTCACCTCTCGCCGATTGCGGCAATATCTCAACCACTGAAAAAACTGTCTCGACTCAGAACTTGACCTTGTGAAGCCGCATCAGGTCGTAAAGCGTCGGCCGGCTGATACCGAGAATCTTCGCGGCTTGCGACACGTTGCCATTCACTTGAGCGAGTACTTCCTCAAGGGCTTTGCGATCGGCATTCTGCCGAATCTCCTTCAAGGTCAGAAGCCGCTGGTCGCCATCCGATAGATCCGCCTCGCTGCCGCTCGCCAAACCTTCGCCAAGTTCGAGATTCTCCGCCGTGATCAGGTCGCCGTCGGCTATCACGACTGCGCGCCTCACCCGGTTCTGCAGTTCCCGAACGTTTCCAGGCCAGTTGTGCACGGCAAGAGCGCTTCGGGCGCTACTGGTGAACCCTTTCAAGTTGCGGCGTTGCGCAGCATTATACTCGTTCAAGAAATAATGAGCCAATAGAACCGGGTCGCCGGGTCGTTCCCGAAGTGCCGGAATCTTGATCGAAAACTCATTAAGCCGGTAGTAAAGGTCCTCGCGGAACCGGTGCTCGCTAATGAGTTCCGGCACATTTCGGTGGGTGGCGCAGATAATCCTCACATCGACGGGGATGAGTTGGCGGCCGCCGATCCGTTCGATGACCCGCTCCTGTAAGAATCGCAATAGCTTGACTTGAAGCGGGAGAGGCACATCGCCGATCTCGTCCAGCAGCAGCGTCCCTTTGTTCGCCAGTTCGAATTTTCCGATGCTTTGCTTGACCGCGCCCGTAAACGACCCCTTTTCATGACCGAACAACTCGCTTTCCAAGAGATTTTCGGGGATCGCCCCGCAGTTGATAGCGACAAACGGACCATCACGGCGGGAGCTCAGGTCGTGGATTGCGCGGGCAAAGACTTCTTTGCCGGTTCCACTTTCACCGCTCAACATCACGGAGATGTCACTGCCCGCGATCCTCTCGATGAGGCGGCAGATATCCAGCATGATCGGCGCACCGGTCACGACTCCTTTCAGAGGGGACGAAGAAGCCTTCGACGTGCGCCGCAACTCTCCTTCGAGCCGGGCCAGATGGAGCGCACGCTGGATGATCGTGCGCAGCACGTCGATATCCATAGGCTTACTGCAAAAGTCGAAGGCGCCCAGCTCGATGGCACGTAACGCGTGCGAACGATCCTCGCTGCCGGTCAGAACGATAACCTTGGTATCGGGTTCTTCCATGCGGATCGACTCGAGCAGAGCCAATCCTTCCGTCGCCCCTTGTGCGTCCGGCGGCAAGCCCAGGTCGATGACCGCAACGGCCGGCTTGAACTGCTTCAGCAGATGGAGCCCAGAGGAGCGATTTTCGCCCGTTTGCACGTCATAGTCCGAGAAGCTCCAGGCAAGTTGACGGCGCAGGCCCGAATCGTCTTCGACAAAAAGCAGCTTGTCAGCGGCCGCACTCATTACACCCTCACCGTCCGAGACTCTGAGCTGGTCGCTGCCAAGGGCAACACCACCGACATGGTCGTTCCTTCTCCCGGCACACTATGGACAGTCAGTCGCCCTCCGAGTTCGCGCACCAATTCCCGGCATTGATACGCACCTATCCCATAGCCTGAACCCTTGGTGGTTTGAAATGGCTGAAAGAGGTGATCGCGCACAAACTCCGGATCCATACCGCTTCCGTTGTCGACGACATCGAGCGCCACCATCCCCCCCGCCCGATGCACGCTGAGACCGACTTGTCCATTATCGCCTGCCGCATCGACCGCATTTTGGATGAGATGGCTGACAATAGCCGTCAAGCGGTAATCATCGCCCATGACATTCAAGGGCCTGGACTCGCAGTTAATTTGGATGGCGGTTCCGGCGCTTTTCGCACGCTGTCCCGCCACCCTTTCCACCAGCCCGGCAAGATCCACGGCCGTCACCGTGGGCGTTCGCTTGCGCTCGGCATTGATCTGTTCGAGAATTCGGTTCATCGCTGCCACGGAATCGCGCACACTGGCGAGCAGGTCCTTCTGAAAGGCGGGATTTTCGCCGTGTTTCTCCGCGTTTTTCAGCATTAGCGACAGTTGGCTGATCGTCGTCTTGATGTCATGAATGACGAATGCGAACCGACGGTTGAAAATTTCCAACTCGCGCGCGGCGGACAATGCTTGCACCGCGGAGCTTTCGGAAAGATAACTCGCGACTTGCCGTCCGCACATCTTCAACAGGTCGAAGTCCTCCCAATTCAGCAAGCGGTCGGTACGGGGTTGTTTCAGGAGCACGACGCCCAGCACGTGCGAGCGGTGCAGCAGAGGAACGAGAATCCAGGCGTCGGCCTCGTCGCGCAGCCAGTCTGGCACTGCCAGTTGCTCATAGCTGCCCGGCTGAGCCCGCCAGTCATTGAGATTGATGATCCAGCCTTTTTGCGCGATGAAGCTAATGAGTTGATTGTCCAGAGCGCGATCGTGCGGCAGGGCGCGGTAGTTCCACTTCTCGGTCAGTTCGTAGCTTTGATCGCCGTCCTGCCATTCCCACAACGCGCCGCCCGTGCTGTCGACAATATTCGCAATCGATTTGATCACACGCATGCGAAGATTGGTGCCTGACTGGTCGGTCGCCACTGTATTGATAAACCGCAGCCACTCCTGCCGGTAGTCGTATTTGTAAAGAAACAAGTTTTTGTAGAGCCACACCTTGAGCCAGGCGCGAATGCTACCCGACGCCAAGATCACCGCCAACAGCAGTAGGGCGCCGAACAGGAATAGTCCCGTGAACAGGCTGCTGAAGCTGCCACCGAACTGACGGATGTAATATCCCGCCCCACCCATGACGAGGAGATAGATACCGCCGCCGAGAATCGCCGCGCTATGGAAGGCCATTCGGTGGGACAGCCCGATCGGACGATCCGGCAGGATGCTCCGTCGCGCGCCGATCACGATAAGAGGCAGCACGAGGAGCAGAACCGCGCCTCTCAGCTCGAGCAACTCCACGCTCAAGCGGCGGAAAAGAAGAGCGTCGGCATAGACGAAGAAGTCGTAAACGAACAAGCCGCCAAGGCCGATCCCGAGATACTTCACCGACCAAAATGCTTCGTCCGCGGTATTCCGGATCAGGTTTTCAATCCCCGCGAGCCCGATCAGTGCCAGACAGATGCGTCCGGCGAACAAGACCGAACTCAAAGCCGGCGACGTGCCTGCCGAGGCCGAGACCTCCGCCACCTCCAGAAATGACAACAGCACAGCCATGATGCCGGCGCCTGCGAACATGACGGTCGTTCGCGACAGCCGTCCCACGGCCGCAAGCTTCGGAAGCGCAAGTTCGAGGATCAGCAGAATCCAGGCAACGCTCGCCACCACCTCCAATGGCCGCGCCACATAAAGAAGACCGGTAAGATCGCCGCCCGACGATGACGACAGAAAGGCCATTGCCGCCGACCAAAGGCCGGTCAGAGCCGCGGCGGCGATCAGATAAGCGTCAGCGCGTTTGCGGCCTCCGCGAATGATGAGGATGGCGGTGAAGCCGAGATAGACGGCCGCACAACCTGCGAAAATAAAAAAGACCCCCATCATCACCCATTCGCCTCGGCGCCTTAGCGGGCGCCCTTATTCCAGAGCACAACCTGGACCGTGCCAATAGCGATAATCAAGTCGAAGAAAATACTGTAATTCTTAATGTAATAAAGATCGTAGGACAGTTTCGCCTTGGCGTCTTCTATCGACGCGCCGTACGGATAGTTGATCTGCGCCCAACCGGTGATCCCGGGACGCATGCGCAGCCGTTCGCGATAATAGGGGATGTCGCGCGCCAGGGTCTCGACGAAAAACGGCCGTTCGGGGCGCGGCCCCACGAAGCTCATATCGCCACGGAAGACATTGAAGATCTGAGGAATTTCGTCAATTCGGGTGAGCCGCAGGAGGCTCCCGATCCGGGTGACCCGCGGATCCCGCGTGCCGGCCCACAGCGGCACGCCGCCTTTCTCCGCGTCACTCCGCATCGTCCGCAACTTGAAGATGTTGAAGACCTTGCCGTTTCGCCCGACACGCTCCTGCTTGTAGAAAATCGGCCCGGCGCTATCCAATTTTACGGCGATGGCCGCCAAAACGAGGATCGGCGAGGCGGTAATGAGGATGACCAGGCTGACCAATACATCGAAGGTGCGCTTCAACGCCGCGTTCAGCGCGCCGGCAAGCTGAAATCCATCGGAATAGATGAGCCAGCTCGGGTCGAGCATATCCAACATGACCTGGCGCGTTTCGCGTTCCCAGAAGTTGAGGAAATTGGTCACGACGAAACCCCGCAACCGGCATTCGAGTAGAGGTGTGGTCGGGAAACCGCGCCGCTCTGTGATGGCGACGACGATTTCCGTGGCGCCCAACCTCGTCGCCACGGCGGCAAGGGAATCTTCCATTGCCACCACTTTCTCCTGTGGCACCGCGATCGCCTCGTTGGCGACCGGCGTGTAACCCACGACGTCGGCGTTGAAGTCCAAATGACTTCTGGCAAACCGTTCGATACGATCCGCGACCGGTCCGGCGCCGACGACAAGAATGCGCCGCTCGGCCGCTCGGCCGCGGATCGCGGCGAAATACATCACGCGGGTGATGAAGATCGCCGGAAACACGGCAAACAACGCCAAGATCAGCATGTGCTCGTTGGAGCCGAGGATCTGCGAGTCGTTTTTCGTATCGAGGTAAACGACGGCCATCAGGCTCAACAGGCAGATGACCAGGCAAACGAAGAGCCGGCTGAAGAGGTGGCGATAGTCCGAGAGGGAGGATTTGTCGTAGGCCCCGGTCGAACTCATGATCAAGGCAATGGCGACCGCTAGCCCGCCCGCGATGCGAACGTCGGCAAGATAATCCGAACTTGGCGAAGTGATGGGGCGGCCAGCCGTAACGAAGGCAAAAAGGATGATGCCGATCAGCAACACTTCGACAAGAAGCATCGCAACCGCCGGCGCCGAAACATAGTGCCGGAAAATCCGCATCGTACTTCTCCGTCCCCTCCAAAATCGATTGCAGCAGCACCCCAGCAAATAACTTTCGCCATCGCAGGTCCCACAACCCGCGACAACCGACTATCCCGTAAAAATGCTGAGCGTGAGTTCTGCTTCGGCCATGGAAAGGTTAATAACTATAGGTTAACGTTTGGTTTCCTTGTGCCAAGCTCGGCAAAGCGCCTTTATGCGCCCATCGACACCGTGCGCCCCAGGGCAATCCATGCACGAGGTGTCTTCCCTCACAGCACGTAAGCGGCCATCGGAGGCGTCTACCGCACCCCTGCGCGGTGCGTTCGGTCGGTTATGGGTTGAAGGCATTAACAATTAAGCGAATCCGCGGCGCGAAATCAATGCGATTCCACGGCTGGCGATCACCCGGCCAGCACTCTCCGCTTGGAATCTCCCTGGAACTCAGGCGAAGCTTGGCCAGACCGCCGAGCCTGCGTCCGCCTAGCCCTAATCGACAGCCCCGCTGCCGACCAGCGGCGTGATCTTACCGGTCAGACGATTGCCTTTCAGCACAGCCCGCGCGGGCGACATATTCACCAGAAACGCGGTCTCGCGCTCAAGACGGTTGGTGAATACATTGCGGATCAGGAGCAATGGTCCCGTCGGCTGGGTCACTCCTTCAGCGCCGATCACGACGGCGCCCAGCGGATTGTCCGTCATGGGGCCTTTTTCCAGAATATTGCCCTCCATCAGCAAAGATCCGCCGTTGGGAATATCCACCAGATAACTCGACGTTCCGGCTGCGCCATCGCGGATGTCATTGCCGATCAGCTCCGTCGCCAATGCGCGGGACTTGATGTGATGCCCAATCCTGGTCTCCCGGAACTGCGACCGCTCGATGCGGAGCCGATCGACCCGATTCACGTAGATCCCATGCGCGCAGGCCTTCTCGCAACTGCCATTGCGGGAGAACAGGCTATCGAGGATTCGAATAGTGCTACCGGGCATGCTGCCCGCCAGGATCCCGTTTTCGTTGTCGATGAAGCGGCTGTTTTGCACGGTGAGATTGCGGCCTTCGGCGCGAATGCCGGCGCCATTCGCATCGGGCGCGCGGGCGCCCGTGAACGTCATGTTGCGGATGGTGATGTCGCTGCCGCGCACCACGAACAGGGCCTTTCCTTCACAAGGCTTTGTGGCGATGACGGCCCCTGCGCCTGTGCCGACGATCGTCAGCCCGTTCGCAACCCAGACAGCGCAATCCACATAGGTACCGGGCTCGATCTCGATCACATCGCCATCGCGCGCAACCACGGCCGCCGCGCTCGGCCGTTTCAACGCGCTGTTGGGGCCGACTTCCAGTGTTTTTGCATGTCCCGCCGACGAGAACAGCGCCGCGCAAGCCAACACCAGTGGAAGAAGGTCAAATCGAGACAACATGGCTTCGCTTATTCGCCTCTGAAAGACACTGTTCCGCGGCACGAGCCTTCGCGAGCGGTTATTTTGTGAGTTTCGGCATTCTCCATACCGCGGACTGGAAAGCACGGTAAATGAATGAGCGCAGTCCAGGCCTGTACCAGACTCCGGAATAGAACATGTGGCGTTCGGACGGAAAATCGCGCTTTGCCTGGCTTTCGCCGCTACCGCGGTCGATGATTTCGATCCCACCCTGATCGGCATTCGCAATGATGTGGTGAAGCAGGAGACGACCCGGAGCATAGGAGGCGAGCGCCGGGTTATAGACCGGAAACCAATAGTGCAAAGTCCGGCCCGCTCTCAGGCCAAAGTGAATCGCGGCCCACGTGTCGCCGAATGCGAGAGTGGAAACGATAGGAGAGCAATCGGGCTCGCGGACGTGCGACAGAATCTCAAGAAGCTTGCTGCGGCCGGGCGGTGCCAACCAGTCGTCGTGACCGGTACGCAAATATTGCGCGCGCTTCTCCGCCAGGACGCGAGGTAACCACGCCGCCGGGTCTGGCTCCTCAAGGCAAAAACGGCTTTCGCCCAGTTCTTGAGCGGCTTTGCGCAATCGCCGCTCCGTGTCCTTGCTGAACTTTGGATCGCTGCGGCGAAGGTCTTCAAGATACGCTGCGCCGCCATGCGGCAGACGGATGCGTAAGCCTCCCTCTGGCTTTTCGCCGCTCAGGCCGAGATCGAGCTGAGCCTCCTCGAGATGCGTGAAATAAATGTAATTCAGATCCGCCCACGCAAGCAGCTCCTGTGGGGTACACCGGAAGTCGGGACGGGCGATAACCCCGAACAGATCGCTCATCTCCTCCCCGACGCGCACGGCGGCCCGCGCCGCCGCGGCGAACGCCGTGGGAAACTGATAGGGGAAAACCGCGGCCAAACCCGATGAGCTTTCGATAAAGCAGGCCTCCACCCGGCCATATACCTTCGCTGCCGCGGCGGCGAAGGTCGGGCTCACAAAGGCGTTGCCCAACGGGGCCGAGACCTGGAGCAACTCACGCCATGCCAAAACATCGTTGTCGGAGAGGGAATCCCCCATGACGAACCGCGCCTTGTAGCTCATGGGTCGATACGGCTCTTGCGCCACGACTGCAAAATGCCCGCGACAACGGCTTGTTCGAGACCGGCCGGACGTCCCGAAAGGTGCCAGACGCCCAGCAGACCAACAATGAAACTTACCCCACCGATAGCGACCAAAACGACCAGGCGCCCCATTGGATTGGGAAAGTCGAGCAGCTGGGAAATCGGGAGAACCACGACGCACATAGCGGCTGCTGCGGCAGCCGAACGCGCATTGGCCCGCACGACATCCAGAAACGTCAAATTCAACACAGGACGAAGGCTGGCGAATAAAATCGGCGTGACGATGAGACTGGCCAGGAATTGCGCTTGGCTAAGACGCTCGAGACTACCGGTTCTGGCCGCCAGAATCACGAAAGGCGCCATAATCGCGACGCGGGTCCAGGACTGCAGCGCGAACAAACGCGCCCTCCCTGTTGCCTGATGGACGGTTAGGACCGTGCTGCCCAATGCGAAAACCGCACCCGCAAGCGCAAGCCAAGGGACGATCGGGACGACACTCATCCACTGATCTCCCAGCACGACTGCCACGAACTCTTCGCTCACGAGCGCTACACCGACTCCCGTTGACCAGCACACGGCAGCAACGGCTCCGAGCGTCATCAGATATGCCTTTTTAAGTTCGTCAACGGCACCACCAAGGCGCGCATAGGTCGGGAAAAGCGCTCGGGATGCGGGCAACGCCAATTCAGCCGTAGGCAACGTCGCAACGTCCATGGCCACGCTGTACTGACCAAGCCGGGCCGAATCCGCCACGCCACCCAGCGCCATTTGATCAATCCGCGACTGAACATAACCGCTAACATGGCCAATGAGCGCCCAGATCGAAAACCCCCAGAGTTCCCGCACATGCTTGAAAGACAACCGAGGTCGATACGGATGCATGAGATAGCTGATCGCTAACGACACAAACTGACCCACGACGATCCCGATCGCGAGAGCCCAGAAGTTTCGCAGGACGATGGCAAGAATCACGGTAAGCACGGCGGGCGCGATCTTCTGGTACAAACCGTAGCGGAACTCTCGCCTAAAATCGAGTTCACGCCGAAAGGCGATCGTGCCGATGTTCTCCATTCCTATGAGGACGAGCCGAAGCGAAAGCAAGCGAATGATGTCGGCCGCGTGCGGCTCGCGGAAATAGACCTCGGCCAATGGCGCCGCCAAGAACGCGCCCATTGCCAAGACCGTGCAAATGAGGACTTGCATGGTCCACGCCGTGTCCAGATGTTCACGGGTCGGTGCCACATGCCGGATGAGGGCCAAGCGCTGGCCCGTCTCGGCGAAAACCTCGAAGAAACCTGTGACGATGGTCGCGATAGCAACGATGCCAAAGTCCTGAGGACTCAAAACACGCACCAATACGAGCGTGCTGGCTAGGCCGACGCTGCGGATGGACCACCGCATGGCGACCATCCAAAGCGAACCCCGTAACATGTGCGGCGCCATTTCAGCCGCACTCACGTGCTGGGCGGTCAAATCAGTTTTGCCCCAGATAGGCTGTGTCATAAGGACTGCAGCGTTGCACTTCGCGCAGCAACGCCGATTTCCTCCGCGTGCTGCACTGAAGCGCGGCGATAAAGTTCGCGCACTTGGGGCAGCGTGGCGGGGCGACCTCCGGTTTCTTTCATGAAAAATTCGAAGTAGCGATCCATCTTCTCCAAGAACGCATCTCGTTCGCCCAACGTGCGAACATATTGTGTTGCACCAGGCAGCAACGATGACGAATGATAAGTGAAGGAGAAGACTTTGCGACCTTGCTTCAGAAGGGCATGCGTGAGCCGCTTCTGCTCCTCGAGCGATATTCCTTCCGGAGTAAGCGTGATGCGTTCGAGTAAACCAAGCCTTGCACACGCACCGACAAGATGCAGCCGCTCGGCGACGGGGTGATCCATAAACGGGAAAAGCGATGGGCCGAGAGCGCGGAACATCCCGGTAAACCCTCGAGTGAGCGGCGCCTCGAAAAGATCGAGCCCTTCGCCGAACCAGAACGGCACGTTCGGAAAGCGGCTGAAATCCGGCCCCGCACGATAATGCAGGTTGGTATAGGGCAAGACGCTCGCGTCGATCTCATAGCCCAGCGATTTTAAAATCTTGGCGGTCGCTGGCCCGAGCCCATATCGGCCTGCCTTATAGACGATCGGACGGACGCCAAATTGCTGCTCTATCATAGCCGTCAGCCGCGCAAGCTTTCGATATTCGAGCGAGAAAGGAAGATTACCGGGAAATGTATTGACGATTTCCTCGGCTTCTTCGAAGGGGGGGTTAACCCAGGGCTGCAGGTGAGCGCCGACCAGCGCATTTCCGGATTCGACGAATCTTTTAAGAACGGCAACCGCGTTGTCATCTTCTACAACCGGATAGTCCACTACGTAGGTCGGTACAATTCCGTGCCTTTCATGGATTCGTTGGGCCAATGGCAGATGATTAATCGACGTTACGCCGCGATCGCCCGAATTGAATGGATGGTCCCAATCGAACTCTTCTTCCGTATCGACCACGACAGCCAACACAGGAGCTGTTTCGGCGCGAAGCTTGGAAAACTGAATACCCGGCGGAACACCGGGATCATATCCCACGACGCGCTTCACGGCACGCATCGGCGGCGAAGCAGAAATCAAATATGACAGGTTCTCCAGAGGCCGATGACCGCGACGGATAGCTGACGCCAGGAGCCGCATTCCCTCCTTAATATTTCCGGTTTCATAACTCGTTCTACCTATATCGCTGAATCGAGCGCCGAGTATGTCCCGAGTCTCCGATTTAGAGAGGCGAGCCTTTTGGGACTCCACATGACCAACAATCATTGGTAGCGTGGAAGAAATGGCCTGCCCACGCTCTGCTTTGGAGAGGCTGTTGGGCCTGTCGTTGACGCGCACCAGAGAGTCGAAAACGTGGTGTACCGGGCCCTGCAGCGCGAGGCGAATCCAAAGGTCCTGGTCTTCACCGATCCACAGTGTCGGATTAAAACCCCCAACTCGTTGCAGCAAATCACGCCGAGCCATTACACAGGGGGTCCCAACACACGGATGCCTCAGAAGGTTTTTCCATGCCTCTGGTCCGTGCGGCCGGGAGCGATTGGGATTGATGACGCAGATGAAGCGACCATCTGGAGCCACCAAGTCCGCCTCACAGGTGACGAAGGATAAAGATGGGTCCTTCATCAGGATCGCCAATTGGATTGCTGTCTTTTCCGGTGCCCACTCGTCGTCAGCGTCCAGAAACGCGACGTAGTCTCCGGAGCTGACGGCAATGCCGCGGTTGCGGGCGGCGGCTGCACCGCTCTGCTGGTCGAGGGTTTCCACTCGGACGGGTAAGTCGGCAAAATTCCGCGCGATGTCACCAGTACCGTCGACGCTGGCGTCGTCCACGACGATGATTTCCAGCGGGCGATAGGTTTGCGACACAACCGAGCGCAATGCGCGCTCAAGGGTCGTGCAGGCGTTATGGGCGGGGATGATGACGCTCACCAAAGGAGCGGATTTATCCACGGTATCAGTCATAACCTCGCCTTTCGCTCCCGCGCCGAATTCTCATCCCCTTACGGAAGCACGGCAGGGTATCACTCGATCAATCATCGCCAAATCGGAGATGCCGTCTTTCTGGACAATGCGGCCGCCGCCACGTCACGACGGCAGACCTTATCTTCCTAATAAATAACATAATTTTTTGTTAATGTTTGTAGTGTTCATGAGCAGAGAGGAATTTCCGCATGAGCAAAGTATATGCTATCTAGCCTGTCATCCGGCCACTCCCTTCCAGCCGGAAGCTCTACGTGATCCGCCGGGGAAGACCGCATGCGATTCATGAGAGGCCGCGTGTGATCCTCAAAGCCGCGGCAAAACACCTCCTCTATCGCGGTGGCGGGCTGTCTGCATTTCGCAGGTTCCGTCAGGACACCCTCACCGTGCTCCTGCTGCATCGCGTGCTGCCCGAAGGCGATCCGAGAGCCCGCACGGCTGACCCTGGCTACACCTTGCGTCTCGAGACCTTCGAGCGATGCCTGGATGCCGTTCGGCATTGGTATCGGCCTGTCTCGCTGAGCGATATCGAAAATGCCGTGCGGAACCGATCGAAGCTGCCACGCAACGCGCTGCTGGTCACGTTCGACGACGGTTGGGAGGATACCGCGCGGTATGCCGTTCCGGCATTACAATCCCGCGGCATTCCCGGCGTGGTCTTCATAGCCACGGGCGCCATTGGGAACGAGCACACGCCATGGCGTGACATCGCCGCCTGCGCGTGGCGCGCCGGCGTGTTCGGAGGTCCCGCCTCCGGTGCCAAAAACGCGAGTTCCATTGAAGCGCTTTGGCAGTGGCTTGAAAGCTTGCCGGAGGAGGAGCGAATCCGGTGCCTCGATAAGGCTGCGGACGACGCCGGTGAAGCGGTGCGGCCGCTGATGATGTCACCTGAGACCCTGCGTCGGCTAGCCCATGAGGGGTTTGGCCTCGGCGGGCACGGCGTCAGCCATACGCCCCTGACCAAACTCGCCGATGCGGAGTCCGAATTGCGGAAATGTGGCGCAGAGTTCCGGGAGTTGACAGGACGGTCACCGACCTCCTTCGCCTTTCCCCACGGGCTCTACACGCGACTCGAACTGCAAGCAGCGCAGCGCAGCGGATTCGACCTCATCTTCACCAGCGATCGGCACCTGAATCCCCTGCGCGACGGCCGCCCCCTATCCTCTGTCTTCGGCCGCATATCGATTTCGGAAGAAGACGTCACCGATTCCGACGGTCGCTTCATTCCCGAAAAGTTGGCATATTGGCTAACGCTACAGCCTATCAAAACCCTGGCCTGAGACATCCCTTGCGCGGGCCCCCGGCAAAGGCCGTGTTCCGAACCGTCGCGGCAAATTTATCAAAACCTTAAGCAGTTCGGATATATTCGGGTGGCAGGGATCTGGGGGACGAGATGAGTGCGGTCAATAAAGTCGGATTGAGCTCCGAGATTGACGAGCTTCATGCTCGATTGCCGCTCTGTGTCGACCTCGACGGCACGCTGCTCAAAATCGATTCCCTGCAAGAGGCCGCCTTCGCGGCAATCATGACGGATGCCCGGGTGCTGGGGCAGATTCCCCTTTGGCTCGCACGCGGCAAGGCGACGCTCAAGCAGGAGTGCGCGAAGCGCTGGGCTTTCGATCCAGCTCACCTGCCTTACAATGAAAAGCTGCTCGACTATTTGCGCGAGACGCGCGCGCGCGGGCGCCGGATCGTGCTGGTCACAGCGGCCGACCGCGGCATTGCCGAACCCATCGCAAAGCATATTGGACTGTTCGACGAAGTGATCGCATCCAATGGCACCGACAATCTGCGCGGTGCGGCGAAAGCGGAGGCCCTGTGCAGCCGATTCGGCTCGAAGGGTTTCGTCTATGCCGGCAACGATTCAACCGATCATGCCGTCTGGCAGCACGCGGCCGCGGCAATGCTCGTGAACTGTGCCCCAAGCGTCCGGCGGAACGCGGAGCGACGCCATTCGATCGCGGCCGTGATCGAGGATCGGCCGATGGGCGCCCTGCGCGCCGCGCTAAAAGCCATGCGCCCTTATCAATGGGTGAAGAACGTCCTGATCTTCGTCCCGCTTCTGGCGTCGGGCGATTTCACCGACTGGGCGGGTTGGTTGTCGGCGTCTCTGATATTTGCCGCCTTCTGCGCGGTTGCCTCTTCGATCTACCTGCTCAACGACATTTCCGACCTTGCCGCCGACCGCATGCATCCGCGCAATCGCCGCCGGCCGTTTGCGAGTGGAGCCCTGCCGATCTCGATCGGATTGGCCCTCATGCCCATTCTGCTCGGGATCGGGCTTGTGCTCGGTTGGGGCACCAGCGCGCTGCCCTCCTTGCTGGCGTACTGCGTGCTTTCGCTCGCCTACAATCTCAAGCTCAAAGAGATGCCGCTGATCGACGTCTTCTTGCTCGCGGCGCTCTATACCGTCCGATTGTTCGCGGGCGGGGAAGCGACCGGTCATCCGGTGTCCCTGTGGCTGCTCGGCTTTTCGAGCTTCCTGTTCCTGAGCCTGGCGCTCGTCAAGCGGGTGTCCGAGTTGCACCGCCTTCGTCTCGAGAACCGCGACGGCGCGGCGCGGCGCGGTTACATGACGACCGATCTCGATATCCTCCAGATTATGGGTTGCGCCGCCGCCTTCGCGTCGGTGGTCGTGCTGTCCCTCTACATCCAGAGCGACACTGCCTCCCTTGCCTATGCTCGGCCCACCATGCTTTGGGGCGTCATTCCCCTGATGCTGTTCTGGCAATGCCGGCTTTGGCTCTCGACCGCGCGCGGCTACATGCACGACGACCCGATCGTCTATGCGGCGCGCGATTGGGTATCCTGGCTGGTTTTCGCATGCCTCGCAGGCCTCGTGGCGCTGGCCTATCTTCCCGAAACGACCTTCCGCCTATGACCGCAAGGATCCGCCCCATGCTGACGATGCCTGTTTTCCTGATGATTCTCTTCAGCGTCAGCTGTTCGGCCTTCGCCCAGATTCTGCTCAAGCACGGCATGGCGCAGCCCGGCATGCAGCAGGTCCTGTCTGACGGCGACTCGTGGAGCATCGCGCGGTCGATCGCGACCGACATCTCAATCTGGGGCGGACTGTTTCTATATGGCTTGAGCGCTTTGATCTGGCTGTTCGTGCTAGCGCGGCTCGATGTTTCTGTGGCCTACACCTTCGTCGCTCTGGGTTTCCTCATCACCATGGCGCTCGGCTGCCTCATCTTCGGTGAGGCATTTACGCTGCGCAAGGTTCTGGGAACCCTGATCGTCGCGGTCGGCATCTATCTCGTAGCCGCCACCTAGGTTACGAGAATGGACGCGATTCCCACCAGCCGCGCCCACGCGATCGCACCGAGCGCAATGATCGGAGAGATCGCCGGCACGCTCCTGGTTTTTTTGCTTGGCGCGACGCTGCTTTGGTTTTCAGCGCCGCACAATGGTGAATTCTGGTGGAGCGACTCGCCGCGGCACGCCCTGAATGGCGTGTTCTTGAAGGATGCCGTACTCGCCTTCCCATGGCGCGACCCGGTCGGCTACGCGACGCAGTACTACCTACAGTATCCGGCGCTCACGATTCTGTTCTACCCGCCGCTTTTCTATGTCATCTCCGCGCCGTTTTACGCTCTGTTCGGCGCCAGCCACGCGACGGGCCTCGCGGTCGTCATGCTGCATTACGTCGCATTGGCCCTCGGCCTTCACCTGCTGTGCCGCCGCTGGCTGCAACCTTTGACCGCATTGGCTCTTGCCCTCGCCGTCATGGCCGTTCCTGGGGTGGCCTTGTGGGGCCGCCAAGTCATGCTCGAGATACCGGCCATGGCGTTCGCTGTCTGGGCCTTGCTCCTCCTGCGCCGTTACACCGACAACGGCCGGCCCGGTGTCCTCTACCTCGGCGCCTTTCTGCTGCTTTGCGCCATTTACACGAAGTTCAGCGCCATCTTTCTCGTGCCGGTTGCGGCTCTGATGATCCTGGCGGCAAGGGGCAACACGGTATGGCGTGATCGGCATATCTGGACGGCGGCCATTTTGTTTGCGGTGGGCCTCGTGCCGGTCATCGCCCTCACCCTGAAATTCGGCCAGGCGAATGTCCAGTCGGTCATGGGCATCGCCGATTCGGAAGTTTCGCGCAGTTCCCTTGCCGGCTGGGTTTGGTATGCCAGGCAATGGCCCGAGCAGCTTGGCTGGCCGCTGATGGCCACCGGCATCATCGGTATCGTCGCTCTCTGGCGCGGCTATCGCGACGGCAATATGGGAATACCGGACCTCGTCCTGCTGTTCGGCTGGCTAGCCGCCGGTTATCTTTTCTTCTCGCTGATCGACCTCAAGGAAGCGCGGCATTCGACTTTGATCGTGCCACCGCTTCTCATTTTAGCGGGGCTCGCGGTCGAGCGTTTTATGCCCGCCCGAATCGCCGGGGCGCTGGCGCTCCTGATGGTGGTTGGCACGGGAATTTACACCTGGCGATTCGCTCCCGTGCCAGCCGTTGCGGGTTACGCCGAAGCCGCCGATTGGATCGCCCGCCAGGCGCCGAAGAACGCCATCGTCATGTTCTCGGGCAAGCGGGATGGCTCATTCGTGTTCAATATGCGCACCCACGAGGAACGGCGCGACCTTTTCACCATCCGGGCCGACAAGCTGTTGTTGGAGATCGCCGTGCGGCGCGAACTCGGCGTCGGCCAGAAGGTCCTGTCCAAGGACGAAATCGGCGAGATGATCGACCGCTATCGCGTGCAGTATATCGTGGCTCAGACGGATTTCTGGACCGATCTCGAGGTCATGGCCCGTTTGCAGGATGTGCTGCGATCCGACCAGTTCGAGCCGGTCGCCAAGATCGAGGTGAAGGCGAACGTCCCGTCCGAGGACAAAGAGCTACGCATCTACCGCAACACACATCCGGTCGAGCCCGGTGGATCCGATCTGCAGCTCGACCTGCCGATCATCGGACGGAGTTTGGGAGGCCAGATTGGTGCGAAACCTTAGGGCCTGGCCGGCATGCCTTGTCGGCGGCATGACGCTTTTTGCGACGGCTGCGGCTTTGGCCGATGCGCCGATGCCCTCTGATGCCGAGCGGGCGCGCATCGAATATATTCAGAAAGCATTGAAAGGCGAGGCCTCGCCGTTTCCGGGCCGCCGCATCATCGGCAACGGCACGGGCTTTTTCGTGGCGCCGCATCGCGTGCTGACCAATCACCATGTGGTGGAACGGTGCGCCGCCCTCACCCTCCGAGGCGTCGACGGGAAAACAGTCACGGCGGATGTCGCCGCCTACGAGAAGGCCCACGATCTCGCCCTCATCAATACAGAGGGCGAGGCGGCTGCCATCGCGGCATTCCGTCCGACTGCCGCCACGCGCACCGGTGAGGCGCTGGCGACAGTCGGTTATCCGGACCAAGGCCTGCCCCGGATCGAGCCGTTTCTGACCGTCGGGATCATGGCTGCGGTGGATCGCGCCGATGGTCCGTCCCACTTC
Source organism: uncultured Rhizobiaceae bacterium (assembly GCA_964577835.1). GTDB lineage: Bacteria > Pseudomonadota > Alphaproteobacteria > SMXQ01 > SMXQ01 > CAVVYA01. The sequence continues at coordinate 1,754 of CAZOBN010000040.1, read as the reverse complement.
GCCATCCGGGCGGACGTCCGTCCCGGCAACAGCGGCGGTCCCGTGCTGGACGAACGCGGCCATGTGATCGGAGTGATGAAAGCCAAGATCGATACCGTGCGCGTCTATCAGCGCACCGGTCAGACGGTCGACAATGTCGGTTTTGCCATAGCCACGGGTCCGGTCGTCGAGTTCCTGAGGCGCAACGGCGTCAAGCCGTCCCAGGCAGACGCGACGCCAGTCGTCGGGACTGGCGAGGCTCTCCTGACCAAAGCCAAGCAGTTCACGGTGCGTGTGGCCTGCTGGCAGTAGCGCCGGCCTTGCGCTTCGTCCGCGGTCACGAAACGGCCCGCGCGCGGCTCGTCCGCCACACCCGCCGGCGGCTTTTTGCCGCGCTTAGGCACGCCGAGTGTCCGGCTTTACGCAGCCTGGCGATTGACGTTAAATACCCCCCCTGTAAGCTCTCAGTTGGGCTCCGCAGATCGTCATTCTTACCCACACCTACGCGGCATGCTTCATAGGGCGTCATTTCCATGGGTCCCACTCCGCTATGAATAGGGCCCATTTCCCTTATTGGCCCTCGACATGCCATTGATGATGACCGACATCTCCGCTTCACCTCTGACTGGGGCCACTGAGCACTTCTCAGGGTTGGCCAACCTCTCCGCTGCTTCCGGCGCGGACGTGCTATTCGATGTCGCCGCGGCGGAGGATTTCTTTGTCTCGCTGCCCTGGTTCCGCACGCTCGCGGGCCATGGGTCGCCGCCAGACAGCGTTGCCGGGCTTTACAGTACGGGGAACGTCGGCAGCCGCGTCGGCTTGGTTACGCAGCGTCCGTCCCGCGGGATGGGCGGCCTCGGCGCGCGGTCTCTCCGTAGCCTCACCAATTTCTATTCTTGCAGCTTCGCGCCGCTTCTCGAAGATCGAGAACGGCCCGCAACGATCATGCCGCTGATCGAAGCTATCATGGCGGAACGCCCCCGTTGGGACGTGATCAATCTCGATTCGCTCGATCGCGACAGCGCGGCGTTCGGCGCCCTCGCCGATGCCTTCGTCCGGCACGGCTGGCCGGTGCAGCGCTATTTCCATTTCGGCAATTGGTACGAAAGCACCGCCGGCATGACCGCGGCCGAGTATTTCGCCGCTCGGCCCGGCAATCTGCGCAGCACGCTCAAGCGTCAGGCTGCCAAGCTGAAGAAGGCTGCGGTTGCGCGCTATCGCGTGTTCGACAGCCAGAGCGACATCGAGGAGGGCATTGCGCTCTATGAGCAGGTCTATGCCCGAAGCTGGAAGGAATCCGAGCCGTTTCCGTCGTTCGCCGCAGCCCTGATGCGCGAAACCGCCGCCCTGGGATGTCTGCGCCTCGGCGTCCTTCTCATCGACGGTGCGCCGGCCGCGGCACAAATCTGGATCGTGTGGCATGGAAAGGCGACCATTTTCAAGTTGGCGCACGATCGGCAATTCGCGCCGCTCTCCCCCGGCTCCCTGTTGACCCAGCATGGGATGGAGCGCGTGCTCGGCGAAGGCAACATCCGGGAAGTGGATTTCGGCCGGGGCGACGATCCCTATAAGCAACTATGGCTGCCGAAGCGGCGCGAGCGCTGGGGTATCATGGCGTTCAATCCGCGCACGATCCACGGCCGACTCGCGGCGTTACGTCACCTGGGCGGCGCAGCGGTCCGCCACAAGCTGGCGCGATTTCGCCGGGCTGGAAGCCCCGCCTAGTACTGGCTATCATTGAAGCAAGAGTCACCCCCACCCCGGCCCTCCCCCAT
>CAZOBN010000039.1:22014-25752 GCA_964577835.1 uncultured Rhizobiaceae bacterium | reverse complement strand
TGGCATTGAGCGGCGTGCGCAGCTCGTGGCTCATGTTGGCGAGGAATTCGGATTTGGTGCGGTTGGCGAGTTCGGCCCGCTCTTTCTCTTCGAGCAATTGCATATGGGCGCGCTTGCGTTCGACCGCATAGCGGATGGCACGCGCCATGACCTCGCCATCGCCGCGGCCCTTCACCAGGTAATCCTGAGCGCCCGCCTGCACCACTTCATAGGACAGCGTCTCGTCGTCCAGACCGGTGAGCACGACAATGGGCAAACGGGGATTGGCGCCCTGCAGCCGCAGCACGCCCTCGAGACCCTGGGAATCCGGCAGCGACAGGTCGAGCAGCACCACGTCGAACGGGTCCGCTTCGGTATCGTGAGCGACGCGGACGAGGGCCTCGGCCAGGGTGATGACGTGCAGCACGCGAAAACGATTGTTGCCCGCCTCGGCCAGCATTTCGCGGGTCAGCCGGGCGTCGCCCGGATTGTCCTCCACGAGCAGCACGTTGAACAGGGCGGGCGAATTCATCGGCGCTGGGTCCTAATTCCTGTTTCAGAAACGCTCAGACCTGCGGCAGCTTGACGATGGACAGCCAGAAATTCTCGATGCCATGGATGATCTCCACGAACTTGTCGAGGTCGACTGGCTTGGTGATGTAGCAGTTGGCATGCAGCTCATAACTTTTGACGATGTCCTGCTCGGCTTCCGAGGTGGTGAGGACCACCACCGGGATATGCTTGAGATGCGGGATCGCCTTGAGCTCGGCGAGAACCTGACGGCCATCCTTGCGCGGCAGATTGAGGTCTAGGAGGATGATATCGGGCATCGGGGCGTTGCCGAATTCGCCTTCCTTGCGCAGGAATTCCATGGCTTCCACGCCGTCGCGCACGTGATGCAGGTTGTTGCAGACCTTGCTTTCCTTCAGGGCTTCCCTGGTCAGGCGGGCGTCGCCCGGATTGTCCTCGACCATGAGAATATCGATTGCAGTCATTCTGACCTGTCCGTGCATGGGGTTCCTCCTACGCTGGCATCGTGAACCTGAACACGCTGCCGCCGGTCGGGGCAGGCTCGACCCAGATTTTTCCCCCGTGGCGCTCGACGATCTTCTTGCAAACCGACAAGCCGATGCCGGTGCCGGGGTACTGCTCCCGTGTGTGCAGCCGCTGAAAGATCATGAAGATGCGCTCGGCATATTGCGGCTCGATGCCGATGCCGTTGTCGCTGACGCTGATCAGCCAACGATCGTCCTCGCGCAGCGCGCCCACAAGAATGCGCACGGGGGCTTCGCGGCGGAATTTGAGCGCGTTGCCGAGCAGATTCTGCAACAACTGCAATAGTTGGACCTGGTCGCCCTGCACCACCGGCAGCGGGTCATGGCTGATGTCGGCCTTGGCTTCCTCGATGGACACGGTGAGGTTGGCCAGGGCGTCGGCGAAAACCTGTTCGAGCGAAGTCCGGGCGAAGGGCTTGCCTTTGGTGCCGACGCGGGAATAGAGCAGCAGATCGTTGATCAGGCTCTGCATACGCTTGGCGCCCTCGACCGCGAAACCGATGAACTCATGGGCGTCGTTATCGAGCTTGGCCGCATAGCGCCGTTGCAGCAGTTGGCAATAGCTCGCCACCATGCGGAGCGGCTCTTGCAGATCGTGGGATGCCACGTAGGCGAACTGCTCGAGCTCGGAATTCGAGCGCCGGAGCTCTTCCATCGCCTGCTGCAGCTTGCGCGCCTGCCCGGCGAGAGCTTGCTCGGCCTGCTTGCGTTCGGTGATATCGTGATAGGTGCTGACGAAGCCGCCGTCCGGCATCGGATTGCGCAGCTTCTCGATGACGCGCCCGTCCGCCAGGACGTGCTCGACATTGCGGCCGGTTCCGCGCTGGGCGCGCGACAAGCGGGCCTCCGTCTGCTCGTGTCCGTTTTCTCCATAGTCGCCGCGCGCGATGTTGAAGTTCACGAAGTCTTCGTAAGAGGTGCCGATCTCGGCGAAGCGCGGCGGATAGTCGAACATCTCGAGGGATCTCTTGTTGCAGGCGATCAGCCGCAGGTTCTTGTCGAACACGCGCACGCCGTCGGCCATGTTCTCGAGGGTAGCGACGAGCACCTTGGACGTCCGTTCGGCTTCTTCCTCGGCCCGCTTGCGTTCGGTGATATCGGTGTAGGTGTTGACGAAGCCGCCGCCGGGCTTCGGCGTGAATCGGATGGCGATCACCTTGCCGTTGGGGCGAACATGTTCGCGCCGGGTCGGCTGGGAAGAGCGAACGCTTGAGAGCCGCTGCCGCACATACTGCTCGGGATCGGCATCGCCGCGCTCGCGACGCGCCGCGTTGAAGCGCAGGATTTCTTCGTAGTTCATGCCCAGGCGCAGCAACTCGGGCGGGTAATCGAGCAACTCCGGATAATTGCGGTTGAAGAGCACGAGATTGAGGTCGCCGTCGAACAGGGCGATGCCCAGCATGATGTTGTCGAGAATCGTGCTCAGCAACGCGGTCGCGGCATGATCGTCGCGCGCGTCGAAGTAGCGGACGGCCGACCATGAATCGCCGACCGCATCATCCCCATGGGAGACGGCCCCATGGGAATTGGCGTTGTGCGCCGCCGTCGGAGGCACAGCCCTCATGTTTCACCCTGTCGTTCTTTGTCTTTTCGACAGGAACAATTTGAGGCAATTACTGTTAAGGGCGGGTTAAGGACTGCCCAGCGACTGGGCAGGATTGGCCTTGGATTTCAACGATCCCAGCCGGTTTGGCGGTTCCACCCGCAACATTTCCCCCCTGTCAGGCCTTGCGGCTGTCGTCCGCCCGGATACCCACGCAGCGGTCGATGGCGAACCGCAAGCTGACCAGTTCGCCGATGCGATGATCCTGATCGGGCTTGGCCCGCACCTTCAGTTCGTGGCTGCCGACCTGCACCAGATAGTCGATCACCTCACCGAGGAAGATCCGGTTGATAACCTTGCCCGGCAGGATTCCGCCATTGGCCGGGCCGCCGCCCGCGCTGATCGCCACGTCTTCGGGCCGTACGGAGACGAGAACCGCTTGTCCCTCGGGCACCGGTTGGATGAAGCTGCAGCGGATGACGCCCTCGTCGGTGCGCACCTCGCCGACGCCGTCGGTGCCGCTGGCGCGCGCCACCTCGCCCGGCAGCAGATTGGTCGAACCGATGAAGTCGGCGACGAATTCGCTGTTCGGCCGGCGGTAGATGTCGAGCGGACCGCCGCGCTGCATGACCTTGCCGCCGGACATGACGATGATCTCGTCCGACAGGGCCAGCGCCTCGGATTGGTCGTGGGTCACATAGACCGTGGTGATGCCGAGTTCGAGTTGCAGGCGCTTGAGCTCGAAGCGCATCTGCTCGCGCAGCTTGGCATCCAGGTTGCTCAGCGGTTCGTCGAGCAGCAGCAGGCCAGGCTCGCGCACCAGGCCGCGGGCCAGTGCCAGGCGCTGCTGCTGGCCGCCGGAAAGCTGGGTCGCGGCGCGGCTTTCGTAGCCGCCGAGCCGCACCATTTCGAGCGCCCGCTTGACCTTGTCGGCGATCTCCTTACGGCTATAGCGCTTGCCTTTGGCGACGCGTAGCGGAAAGGCGACGTTCTCGAACACGGTCATGTGGGGCCAGATGGCATAGGATTGGAACACCATGCCGATCCCGCGTTCGTTGGGCGGCACGAACAGGCCGTTGGCCGAGTTGTAGACGTCGCGCCCATCGATCGAAATGCGGCCCGAATCGGGCCGCTCGAGTCCGGCGATGCAACGCAGGATGG
>CAZOBN010000039.1:0-22004 GCA_964577835.1 uncultured Rhizobiaceae bacterium | reverse complement strand
GTGCGGGAGGTGCTGGCGGTGTCCACCATCGACTACAGCACCCGGCACCTGCCGAGCTTGCCCGTTTCGATCACGAGGCTGACCCCGTCCACGGCGCGAACCTGGCCACCGTGGGCGGTGAAAGCCTTGTGCAGGTTTTCGACGATCAACATGGCCTCTGTTCCCTTTTGCCGATTTTGCGTTTGCTTGAATTTTCGTACATGGCTCAGCCGCGGTTGCTGACCATGGTCTCGAGGCGCCGCATGACCATGACGATGACGACCAGCGGCAGAATCTGGATGATGCCGAGCGCGCAGACCGCGCCGAAGCTGCCGCCTTCCTCCCACATGGTCAGGCTGATGGTGCCGAGCACATGGGTGCCGGGGCCGGCCAGGAAGATCGAGGCCGAAAGCTCGCGCACGGCGAGCACGAAAATATAAAGCCAGGCGGCGACCAGAACCGGCGCCAGCAGCGGCAGCAGCACCCGGCGGAAGGTCTGGATCAGACCGGCGCCGCTCATCTGCGCCACCTCCTCCAGCTCCTTGTGGATCTGCACGATGCCGCTCGCCGTGAAGCGCATGCCATAGGGCAGGTTCATGGTGATATAGGCGATCAGCAGTATCCAGATCGTGTTGTAGACCGGCAGCGGAATGATCAGATAGGCGAACAGGATGGCCGCGCCCATGATGACGCTCGGGATGGCGATCGGAGCGAAGGCCAGCACGTCGAGCGTCCAGCCGAAGCGCGTCCGCGTGCGCTGGGCGATCCAGGCCATGACGAAGGTCAGCAGCACGACCGTGGTCGCGGCCATGGCGCCCAGCGACACGCTGTTCTTTACCGCGTTGAGGAAAATCGGATAGCCGAGGATATAGCGGTAATTGTCCCAGCTCATGGACGCAAAGGCGGCGACGTCGGGCCTGGTCACGTTGCGGAAGAACGACTGCCAAGCCAGCGTGAACAGCGGCAGTCCGAGGGCCAGGAAGAACATCAGGCCGATGGCGAGGCTCACCGGCCAGCGCCATTGGCGCAGCCGGATCATGGTCGGCATATAACCCTTGCCGGTCACTGTGGCGAAGGCTTCCGCATTGGCCGTGGCGCGGCGATAGAGATAGACGCCGACGACGCAGATCAGCAGCAGGATGAGGCCGAGCGCGCCCGCCATGCCGAATTTGGGGGGCGCCTCGGCGGTCGCCGACTGGATGTCCGTGGTGAGGACGAAGATACGCGCCGGCATGCCGATCAGGCGCGGCACCTCGAAGCTCTCGATCCCGCGGATGAACAGCAGCAGCATGGTCGACAGGATCGCCGGGCGCAGCAGCGGCAGGGTGACCCGCGAGGCGACCTGCAGGGTGCCGGCGCCGGACATGACGGCGGCTTCCTCCATCCGGATGTCGAGCACGCGGAAGGCCGGCCCCATCAGAAGATAGGCGAGCGGGAAATAGTGGCTGCTCAGGGCCCAGATCATGCCGCCCATGGAATAGATGTTGAACGGCGATTCGCTGAAGCCGAACACGTCGCGCAGCAGCGCGTTCGCCCAACCGATGTTGGGGCTGAGCACCAGCATCCAGGCCATGGTGGTGAGCAGGCCGGGGACGGCGAAGGAGAGCAACGCCAATGTGTGGAACAGGCTGCGGCCGGGCGCGTCGGTGCGCTCGACGACCCAGGCGACCGCCGCGCCGAGCACGAAGGTGAGCGCCGCGGTTCCCGTGGCGAAGACGAGCGTCGTCCACAGCACGCCCAGGATCTGATAGCTCGAATAGGCGTCGACGAAGTTCCGCAGGGTAAAGCCGCCGGGGCCGAACGGCGTATCCTCGGCGAACGCCGTATAGAACAGCGCCGCGAGGGGCACCAGCACGAGCCAGCCCGCGATCGCCGCACAGATCAGCAGGACGAGATTGGCCGGCCGCAGCGATTGCGCCAGGCCGGCGAACATGCCGCGTTCGCCCTGCATGCGGCCGACGCTGTCACCGGCTGTCAAAATAACGACCCCCGTTGAGCCGGATCATTCCGAAGAATGGCCCGGCCCTCTCCTGTCTGTACTGACGCATGGTCCCTACCGGTTCAACGAACCGCAAACAGCTCCTTGAAGAGCTTCTGCCACTTGTCTTCCTCCTGGGACGACATGACAGCGGATACCACCTTCTTGCCCTCGTAGGCCTTGAGCACGCCCGGCGGGTTCGATTCGACGTCGGCGCGCGTCGGAATGCGGCCACGTTTCGTGAAAAGGGTCTGGCCTTCCCGGCTGATCGCGAAGTTGGAGAGCAGCCGCGCGGCGTTCGGGTTGGGCGCCTTGGCATTGACGCCGACCTGGCCGTAGAACACCGCCACCGGCTCGAGCACCCAGAAGTCGGTCGGGCCGCCGCCCAGCTTCACGTTCAGCGTCAGGTTCGTGTAGTTGTTGAGCGCGATCAAGTATTCGCCTGCGCCGACCGAGCGGGCGAGCGCCAAGTGGCCTTTGACCACCTTGACGTCGAGCTTCTGGACGATCTCCTTGACCAGCGCCTTGCCCTTGTCCTCGCCGTAATGCTGGATCACCGCGCGCAGCCATTCGTTGTCGCTGTAATCGATGGCGACGCGGCCCTTCCACTCGGTCTTCTTGACGAGGTCTTCGAGGGTCTTGGGCAGATCTTCCTTCTTCACCTTGTCGGTGTTGTAAGCCGGCGAATTGTAATTGGCATAAACGCCGTACCAGCGGCGGTCCGGATCCTTCGCCTGGGGTTGCAGATTCTTCGCTTCCGAAGGATCGAACTGGGCAAGCCAGGCGGTCGGCAGCTTGTTGACGGCCGTGGTCTGCAGCACGTCCCACGACTGCTTGCCGGCGCGCTGTTCGACCGTGATGCGCGACATCAGCTGGGTGTCGGAAGCGCGCACATATTCAACGGGAATGCCGGTGGCGTCCTGGAAGACCTTGAAGACCGGCAGCGCCTCTTCCTCGTTCATCGAGCCGTAGGCGGTGACCTTGCCTTCCTTCTTGGCGGCGGCCAGCAAGGATTGGTCCAGCCAGGGCCGGTCCTGGGCGCTGACCGCGGTCGGCAGCAGCACGAAGGCCGTTCCGGCGAGCAAAACGGCAAATGCGGTCCTGGCGAGCGTGCGGGCGCTTGTCGTGATCGTCATGGTCATGTCGTGGGCCTCCCAGCCTCGTTGATTGGCGGGAAGTATCGCCTTGGGAGGCCGGGGCTGTCAAATCGGCCGGCGCTTTCGAGCCGGCGTCCGACGGGCGATCAAAACCTCGGAACGCCATCACGTTTTCAAGAGGATAACCGGTCGAAGAGCCTGGCGGCGCGGCCCGGGGCGCCCACGGATTACTGATGAAGGTTGCCACAGGTCTGCCGTGAAGGCGCCGGCTGTTTGGCACACCCGCCCCGCCCGTTCCCACCTTTCGGCTGAAACCGGCCCGCCGCACCGCTAGGATGGCGCGCGGATCAGCATACCCTTGCACAGATTCGCCATTCGAGGCGCAACATGATCGTTCAGCACGAAAGCGCGAGCGGCGGGACATCGGCGAAGAACCGCGCCGCCGCGCAAAGCAAACCATTCTGGCTGCCTGCCCTCCTCGTCCTGATCGCCATCGTCGCATTCGCTTTGCCGGCAGCCGCGACGGAAGCGGTCGATCTCGAGATCGTCATCGCGACCGACGTGTCCTCCAGCATCGACGAGCGCGAGGCGGCGCTGCAGCGCCAGGGCTTCGCCGCGGCATTGCGCAGCCGCGAGGTGATCCGCGCCATCGAGTCGGGCGCGCTCGGCAGGATCGCCGTCGCCTATATCGACTGGTCGAGCCAACCGTGGAACAGGGTCATCGTCGATTGGCAAGTGATTCACGATGCGGCGAGCGCCAACGCCTTCGCCGATGCCCTGCTTGCGAGCCCCCGCACCCATGGCCAGGGCACGTCGATCGGCGGCGCCATGCGCATGGCGGCACAGATGATCGAAAGCAACGGGTTGGACGGCATGCGGCGGGTGATCGACATCTCCGGCGACGGGCCGGACAACCGCGGCTCGCTCGCCTTCGCCCGCGAGGACACGCTCGCCCGCGGCATCGCCGTCAACGGCCTGCCGATCGTCACCGACGATTACGGCACCGGCGACTGGGGCGGGTTCCACGGACAACTCGACCGCTATTACGAAACCTACGTCATCGGCGGCCCGGGCGCCTTCAGCCTGCCGGCGCGCGGCTTCGAGGAATTCGCCACCGCGATCCGCCGCAAGCTGATCCTGGAAATTTCCGGCGAGATGCCGGCGCGCCGGATGGCGGTCACCGAGAATCCCGCGGCGCCGCAACCGGTGAGCCGGCTTTCGGCGTTATATTAGAAATGCGAAGTCGATCTCGCGTGGTGCTTGCAGCCTTCACGGCTTGCACCGGCAGCGATCCGAATGTGAAGCGCCCAGACAACAAAGACAAGGAACACTCACCCGTGACGAGTGGAAGGCTTGTTTTGGCCGCCAGGACCCGCAGAGCGTGGACCATAGTCGGGCAGGGCGGGACGGCGGATCGATGGAGCCGAACCGGCGGTCGTCGCGCTGACCTACGCTCCGGGAGCAGGCTCACGGCGGCTTGGCGCCGCTGACGATTGCGCACAAATTCTGAAGGGAATGGTGCGGGGGGCGGAATCGAAGGCTTCCTGCATCTTATTGACTCTACTTACAAAACTTTCCAATCGTCGAGGCACATACCAACAATAATACCAACAGTATGCACTTTGTAGGGTCCACAACTTTAAGGGCTTTTTGACGAGTGTTTCCTGTGGACAAGGGAAGTGTCTTCCTCCCGTCATTTCGCGTGAGCGCTATCGTTAGGTTGCTCCTCCAATGCGGTAGCGATCTTGAGCAGATATTCAAATGATGGAACCTCGCCACGCAGCATATCAGCCATGGCCTCATATTGGTGGCGAAGCGCTTCGGTCATTCCCATTCCAAGACCGTAGAAAAGGTAACCCAGGCAGAGCGTTATCCCGGTCGAGACCGCCGCTGTTGAAGGACATGCGGCCCTCGTGAGCACGCGGCTACGTTACCAGCATGGTTCCATCACGGATATCAGCATCTGTATGTATTTCAATCCCGACCCCTGGTGACGGAATGCCAACCATCCGGGAAGGACCATTCGATCGGAACGGGCCCATCGCCTCGTGCGGCTCTTGCCGGTGGCATGACGAAGTCGGCGATCTCCTGGACGAGTTCGACCATCGTCGGCGGCTTCATCAGAAGCCGCGTCCGTCGAACGAAGGCAGACCATCTGGCGCTCGTATCCGTATCGGCCGCGAATTCGGGAGAGAGCGCTGGCGGCGTCTCGCTCGGGATGTCGGTCAGTCTCCGCTCAAAGGTCGCACGAATGGCGTCGGTCAGAGTCTGACCATCAAAGCCGAACAGGCGCGGCAGACAGTACACTTCATACGGCTGGTGCGGGCGCCGATGGCCACCAGCGCCTCGAACTTCTCAGCGATAACGGTCTCTCGGGGATAGACCTTGAGCCGCGGCGCCGGCGCATCGAGGAGCGTGGGGTAGTCCTCGTCCCTCGGCCCAGGCGTGATCGCGTCGCCGAAGCCAATGTCGATCTGCACCGGGATCCGGGCCGATCCGATGAAGGCCAATGCCGTCACCCGCACGCCCTCATAGAGCTGCTCCGCCCGGATCGGCTCCGCTCCGACCGTGGCGAGACCGAAGACCACCCCGTCCTCGGGGACGCCGACACCCAGGATATCGACGAATGCGTGGCGCACCGCCTCCACGTTAGAGTCCCCGAAGCCGAGCAGATCGAGATCACGGGTGGGCCGGATGATGTCAGTCGTCCAGACCGCGAAGAGCATTGCGCCCTTGAGCGCGAAGCGATCCCGATGCGTCGAGGTTCCCAGCCGGAAGAGCAGCCGCTCGAGGACGTAGCGCGTGAGGACGAGGTTGTAGTCCAGGCGCTGCGCCACGGCGACGGCCTTCAGTCGGTCCCGGACCGATTGCGCGATGTTCTTCGGCCTATCCTTCATCGGCCAGAGTCGCGTCGAGATAGGGTTTCATCACCGACCAGATCCGGAGTTCCTTAGCGTAGGCGACGATATCGTCAGGACGCGCTTTCTTCCGCCGGATACCGTTGCGGAGGCCTTCTAGGGCGACGTCGAGGCCGACCTCCTTCCGGTACCGGAAACAATCGACGATGGTCTTGGCCGGATCGAAGATCGGCGTCTCGACCTTGTCGATCAGGTGGCGCCCAACGCCGATCGACATCGCCTTCTCACCGAAGCGGACAATTCGAATGGGCGGGTACTGGACGCGCGGCAGCCAGCCCTTCCGGCCGATCGCAACCCAGACCTCGGACGGCATCTGCAGGGTCAGTTCGTGGAACTGCAGCGCCGAGATTAGGCAGATTACGCCCTTGGGCACGGCCTTCGCGACTTCCGCAAGGCTGTGTGCAAGCGCATATTCTGTGTCCGGGAGCTGATAGAGACCGCGTCCAACGCGTAGGACAGCCCCCTCCTCGGCCATACGCGCTACCGTCTGGTAGTGGACGCCAGCGTCCTTGAGCTCTGAGAGGCGCATGATGCCACGCTCCCTGAGCAGCTCGGCCGCCCGCTGTCGCTGAGTATGGGTCGCAGCCTTCGGCATGTGATAAATCATAGGCGATTCTGTAGAATAGCCGCGTATTTATCACATAACGCTAACCCGCTCAAGCGCCGTGCGGAACCCTTCAAGCCGGAAAAGATGCCGAGTACCGACACATTCAAACAGGGACACGCTGCCAATCTTATCTACCTTTTACGGCTCGGGGCCTGATCGAGCAGTAAACGGCTGATCCAGAAAGCAAAGGGACTGGGAACTACCTTGGCAAAACCTGTGTGGGTTTGGCGCGAAGCAGAGAACGTCAGTATTTCTCGGAGTTCACGGCTTCCGTCAGATACCGGACCTCGCCCGCCCAACTCCGCGCCCGTTGAAGCATCTGCCGCCTGCCGAGAACACGGCTGTCGGAATTCGGCGCGGTTTCGCCGGAAGCGATGGCACGCATAGCGATCAGCAGTTCATGCAGGGCATCGAGCATGATCCCGACCAGTCTCTCATCAATATGCGCGGTCACCGCAGGCCGCTTCCGTTTCTCGCCATGCCAGGCCGCATTGAGCAAAAGTCCGCCGCCCACGCTGGCTGGCAACAGCCGCCCATGCGCGATAGCGTTCCGATACTCAGCAAGGTACGCGGCAGTATCGCACAGCAGATTTACAACGCTTCGCCAATCCTCACCTTCCAGCTTCAAGCCGATTTCCCGGAATCGGGCAACGAGCCGGCTTACCGGCACCGCGTCCGTCGTTGGAATCTTGCCGTCAGGCGCTTCGCCCTCAAGCCGCCACAAAGCGCGTTCGAGATCGTTTTCAAAGGTCGCCCACATGACAACGAACGCGCCTATCCTTTCGAGCGTCGCGCCCGCGAGTCCGTAATTCGAGTCCAGGATTCTAAGGAGGCCACTGCCGGGTTCCTCGCTGATTCTGGGCGTTGCCAATGGCCTCTCCCGATTGTTTTCCGGCGGGCTCCTAGACCGGCTGCCCAAGGAGGCGCGCTATGCGCGTGCGGGCTTCTTGGGATACATCGCGGGGCGGCCGGAAGAACGCGCTCAGGTGCCACGGCTCGATCTGCCTGCCGATATCATCGCCATGCCGAAGCTCGTGGACTTGATCTCCGGTTCGGAACGAGGCCGAACGGACGATCAACAAACGACATTTTTCTTGAACGTCGGAGCAATCGGGGCACAGTTCGAGGGAGTTGCGGCAGCCGTCTACAAGAAGGCCCTGGCGAAAGGACTCGGGACGAGGATTCCGACCGAGTGGTTCCTCCAAGATATCCGCGATTGACGATGACCGGAGCTCTGCGAGGTAGTCCAGTTCAGCTACGATTTACGCTGCCATCCCGGAGGCGGGGACCGCATCTCTCGTGTTTTCCAAAATTCGACCTTTAACACCGCCGCTTTGAATTCCTTGTACCAACGCCAACGCAGTCATCGCGACGGATCAACTGAGCAATGGATAGCATCAGGCTGTCCTTCGCCGCCAACCGTGCGCAACGCTTCATCGACCTCTCGCAGCCCGAAAGTATGCGTGCACATGTCCTGAAGCGGGTATTTCCCGCCGGCGATAATCTGCAGACCGAGCTCGACCGCCTCATAGCTGTGGCCGCGCATTCCTTTGACGGTTAGAAACCGCGCGATGAGGACATCGCTGTCGAACTCGGGAATGCGGCGAAATTTTCGTCCGCCGAGAACGATTCTGCCGCCTTTACGCGCGAGCTGTAGGGCCGAAACAACGGTGGACGGGCCGCCTGACGCGCAATCCAGAACCAAATCGGCCAATTCATCCCCTGTAATATCGGCCACAGTTTTCAGGACGTCGCGCTCTTCGATATTGATCGTATGATCGGCGCCGAGCTTTCTCGCCAGTGCCAGCCGCCGCTTGTCGGCTGGTGTTGACAGTCCGGTGACAATGATGCATCCGGCCCCCGCTTCCTTGGCGGCAACGACACAGGCTAAGCCTTGCTGACCCGGCCCCTGTATCAGCACAGTCTCGCCAATCTTGGTTCGGCCTTGGAGATAAGCCCATTCCACGCCATTTCCCAATGGAAGGGCGAGCGTCGCAAGTGTCACGGGAACATGCTCTGGAACACGGTGGAACACGGTGTTCGGATGGAGGAATTGATATTGACTGTAGCCACCCCACAGTGATGGCGCCTTCGAGATCGGCGTCGATCCGTAACGGGTGCCGCTGGAGAGAGCGAGCGTGTCAGTCTCGTTACAGAGGCGAAAATCACCGCTACGGCAATAGGAGCAATGACCGCAAGGAAGATATTCCTCGAGAGCGACACGGTCGCCCTCTTTGACCCCAAAGCGGGTCGCGGCGGCGGACCCGAGTTGCGCCACCCTGCCCACAGTCTCATGACCAAGGATGAGCGGTCCCTTGGATTTTGGATAGTTTAGATAATAGGGCCAATCGCTCCCGCATACCCCGGTGCGCTCGACTTGCAGCAAACCGCTGTCCGGTGGAATTTCGGGCAGCTTTAATTCACGCACCTCGGTGCGGCGGACGTCGTAGGAAACCGCCGCTTGTATTGTCTGAACCATCGAGATCGCCTCCACAGGCCGCACGCTTTAAGTTGCGGTCAATGATTTCCGCATGTGCCGCGGGACGGGTAGTTGCCGCACGATCGGCTCAGATCGAAATGTGAGCTACCCCCTCAAGGGCAACAAGAGCGGTCGCCTGAGCTTCTTGAAATTTTGTATCGGCCGGTAGGACGAACGAAGCGGAGCGGACACGATGGCACTCCGGATCTAATCCGGGCGGCTGCGCACCCTTCTCGAGCGCGACAGCGGCCTTCTTCAGCCGCTGACGGGCCATAATGATAGCGTTGTCCGTTGATACGAGGTTTTCTCTTGTCCGATCCTGGATTGGCCCCATGCTTTCCTGAAGCGAGGCATCCTGCATGGCAATTCCCGCCACCCCGCTGTAGTGCCGTCCGTTCTTCTGAGCAGCGCGATCCATCATGTAGTTGTTGTCTTTGTTCATCACTGGGCGGAAGGTGCCCGGGATAAGCTCGACGTGCATACCCCCACCTTTCCGCATCGTCGCAAGCTCGCGGTCTGTCAGCGGCCGCGTCGGGTGATAGGTGAATGACCAGGTGACGCAGTTCTCATCGTCGATCGGCACCCAGGCATGGCCATTGAGAGCATTGTTACCATAGGGCGGGATCATCGTGTACCACGGCATGATCCACTGAGTAATACGCCAGTAATATTTGTCCTTCTCGGCGTTGCGACGCGCACCGATCACGAGTCCTCCTGGCGCTTCGATAACCTCGAACTTTGGCATTCTGTCGCGTTGGTATTCCGCGCCCTTTGTTGACATATGCAGCGGATCCGCCTGCAGTTCGCCGCTGTGCAGGAACGATACATGACTTGAATCGATGCCGCCTTCCATGGCTTGCAGATAATTGTTTTCCTGCCATCGTTTGGCGATGTAGCGGTGTGTTGCCGGAAGCGATGTCCACTCGAACGCTGGAAGCGGCGGCTGTTCTTCCGGCGGGCCCATATAGGCCCAGATGACGCCACCGCGTTCCACGAATGGATATGATTTCAACTTGATCTTCTGACAGAATCCATTTTCGCCTGGCTCCGAGGGAATATCCACGCATTGCCCATTCGCGTCGTATTTCCAGCCATGATAAGGACAACGAATACCCTGTTCCTCATTGCGGCCAAACCAAAGCGAAACGCCTCGATGAGCACAGAACTCATCGATCAAGCCAAGACGGCCGCCGGTATCGCGAAAGGCGATCAAGCGCTCGGATAGAAGCGTTATGCGCACGGGAGGACAATCCGGCTCTGGCAGTTCTCCGGCAAGCAAAGCCGGTATCCAATAACGGCGGAAGAGATTGCCCATAGGCGTTCCCGGGCCTGTCCTGCAAAAAAACGTGTTCTGCTCGCTCGTCATCATCTGGACGTCTCTCTTCACAAAATTGACCGTGAAACCCCTACAGCGCGCTTTCCTATACAGGCGCGGGGCGATTCGGATCGATGTACACAGCGCCGTTCCGTATAGTAACGGCATAGGTTTTCACTGGGAGCATGCAAGGCGGCGCCACGACGGCGCCCGTCCGAATGTTGAATGCTCCATTATGAAACCCGCATACCACCACGCCTCCGTCGATATAACCTTCGGACAGGGAACCAGGACCATGCGTGCAGGCATCGTTGATGACGTACACCTCGCCATCGAGATTGAAGATAGCTAGAACCAAATTCTCGATTTCGATCCTGGCGGCTGATCCCTCTGGAACGCTTGAAACCGGACAGAGATAGAGCAAACCGGCCATCTCCTCAGTGTGCTTCTCGCATTGAGAAATGGCAGGCGCCTTAATCGATGCCTGAGACATGCTGAACTTTTCCTCGCGGCAATTTGCCTAATGCCATTTGCTAGATGTGCTGCAGACTGTACTGAGCCGCCGGAGAATTGACTAATATTGAATTCTATGGCGAGGTGTTAGATTACTTAATAGGTCGGCTCTACAAGAGCCGGGAACAAAGCCTCCCGGAAAAGCGTCGAAAGTTTAAAAGCATATGACGTCACTACGTCAGCTTCGCTATTTCGTCACAGTGGCAAGATGCGGCAGCTTCACCGCGGCTGCGCAGCATTTGCATGTTTCGCAGCCTGCTCTCGGTCTGCAGATCAAGCAGATGGAGGATACTCTCGGGGTCAAACTTTTGACCCGACATGCGCGCGGCATTGAACTCACCGAAGCCGGTGCCTCGTTCCTGTCCCATGCGACTGAAGCACTGGAAGCGCTCAATCGCGCGGAACGCTCGGTAAAGGTTTTCAACCCCTCAATTCAGGAAGAGATCTCGCTCGGGGTGACTCCGACTCCGGGGCAGGCGCTGGTTGCGGAGCTTCTGCAGGAATGCTCCGAAAAGGCACCACATCTGAAGATCGTCCTGCATGAAGGGCTAACCGACAAACTATGGAAGCTCATCACCGATGGCGAACTTGAAGCGGCTCTTTGTTATGATCCGGCGGAGGCCGATACGATCAGAATCGTTCCGCTTTATCAGGAAGACCTAGTTCTGGTCGGCCCGCCGAATGTCGTCGATTCTGCCCGAGGGTATATTGATCTTGGCACGCTTGGCGATTTTCCGCTCGTGCTTGGCTACCGTTTTCATCGGACACGCCGGTTTATCGAAACCGTCGTCACCAAGAGCGGCATAAATCTAGCCTCGGTCCTAGAAGTCGAGCCAACTACCCTGAAACGGGAAATGTTGATTCGTCACGGCCGCTGCTCGATCGTGCCCTACGGGCTATTTTGGGATTCGATCAAGACAGGACAGCTGAGTGCGCGACCGATCCACCCATCGATTAGCCGTACGGCAGCCCTGATCTTCAACAAAAACATCTCGGCGCCGTCAGAAGATTTTTTGCTGACGACTATCCGGGAGCTTGTCGACCGTCGTATTCAGGAAGGCGAACTCGGCTGGCGCAAAGTCTAGACGGCACTTGATCTGCCCAGCACGCCGCAAATAAGCAATTGACTACTTTTTCTGACGAGAGTCAGTCAGCTCGCGACCGCGCGCCACCACACTCTTCGGACTGGAATAGACCCGCTTCAAGACGGATTCTATCGTCTCGCCCGTCACCGGACTAATCTCCAGATCCTGTTTTTTGGCATCGGCAAGGAAACCCGGGTCCGTCATGGTTTCATTGAACGCTCGGCGCAAGGTTTTCACCCGCTCTGCCGGTACGTCCGGGGGAGCGGCAAAAGGCCAAGCCATGACGAGTCTCGCAAGAAACAGCTCGAGCAACTGCTTGTCGCCGCTGTCAGTGACGAGGTCGATCACCAGGGGAACATTCGGCAGATCTGGGTGCTTCTCGAGCGAAAGCTGCAGCAGGACGTTGATCCTATTGTCTCTCAGCCAGTCCGACTTGCTCGCCTTAATAGGCCCCCAAGAGATACCGCCGATGCCATCCACTTCGCTGCGTTCGACAGCGAGGAACGTTTCCGCGGAACCAGGGTAGCCAGTGACAATCTTGAATTTTGTCTTGAGTACCTCGTTGAGGAGCAAGGGGAACATGGCGGTATCGGCGCCGGTACCGGTCGAGGCGACGAGCATCTCACGCTTGAGGACATCCTCGAAGGTCTTGAATGGCGTCGTATGCCAGGAGAAGACGACGTTCGTCTCCTGGCTTGGGCTCCCGATCCAATTAAATTTAGATGGATCGAACGGCGCACTCGCATTCCCAAAAAGCGGCTCGAAAGGAACACCGCGGGAGAATATAGCGATCGTGGAGCCGTCCTTTGGCGCTGCACTATAAAGGTAGTTTATCGACTTCAGGCTTCCCGCTCCTGGCATGTTTTGCGGGACGATATGAGGGTTACCAGGAATATGCTTCGAGATATGCCGACCTACGGTGCGGCCGAAAAGGTCGTATCCGCCACCAGGCGAAAACCCGATAACGATTACCAGCGGACGGCCTTTATAAAAATCGTCGAGCGGTTGGGCATTGGCCGGTTGGACGCTCGCACCCGCAAAAGAAATACAAAAAGCAATGGTGCTCCAACATGCGCGTCGCCCGGCTGTTATGATGCCCATAGTCGCCCCTTTTCTCGCCATCCCTGCACACTGACGGATCGTCATTCGCCGCCATCCCATGGAGCTGAATCGACGGCTCCGCGGCTGTTGTTTATTCCGAAAGAGATCCCACAAACATCGATCCTATCTGGCGGTCCGATCTTCCACCAATATGAATTCCTATGACGAGCTATTAGTCCCGCTAATAGCGCGGACAGATCGTGAGCCAGTCTGGACGAGTTTCAAGCGGTGACTCGCTGGCGGGGCGACAGGTCACGCATTATTCGCGCAAACGCCTGGCCTCGGCGACGGCGCGGTCGATAAATTGATCCGATTGCCCAAGATATGTTTCGGGTTGCTTGAGCGCCGCCCAATCAATCGGGACATCCACCGTCTTTTTAAGTACATCGGCAAGATGTTGCCCACTATCGGCGGCCTCCCGGCAGGCTGCCCCCACGAGGGACTCGGCCTCAGGACGCGGTATATGTCGCGAAAGCGCGAATACAGCCGCTTCCGCCATGACAAGTCCGTTGGAAGCCTGGAGGTTCTCGATCATCCGTTCGGTATCGACCTCTAGGTTTTCGATGAGAATTTGGGCATTGCGCAACGCGGCACCAGACGCGACCGCCATCTGCGGCAGGGTTATCCACTCTAGGCTCCAGCCCGAACCGCCGCGCTCGTTCTCCTGGATCATCGCTTGGTGCATGTTGCCGAGCAGGCCGGCATTCGAGCGCGCAAGAGCAACGAGCGTTTCGGCGACAATGGGATTCGATTTCTGCGGCATCGTGGACGAGCCGCCTCCGATCCCCGGCCGGACCTCGCTGACCTCCGACTGAGCGAGAAGAACGACATCCTGGCCCATCTTTCCCAAAGATCCCGAAACAAGCGAAAGCCAATTTGCGATTTCCGCCATGACGTCACGTTGCGTGTGCCACGGGAGTACAGGGGCGGCAAGCCCAAGCTCTTGAGCGAAAGCGTCCATGACGGCAAGGCCTCTGTCGCCAAGCGCGGCAAGCGTTCCTGCCGCTCCGCCAAACTGGATGCAGAGAAGCCGCGGCCGAAGCTCGTCAAGCCGCGCGCGATCACGCACGAGCGGCGCGAACCATCCCGCGACTTTCAGGCCGAACGTGGTCGGAATCGCGTGTTGATAGCGGGTACGCGCGGTCATCACTGTGCGGCGGTGACTCTCCGCCTGGATCACGAGGGCAGCAATGAGGCTGTCAAGACGCGCCTTCATTACTTCAAGAATTGTGCGAAGCCGGAGGATCAGAGCCGTATCGACGATATCCTGGCTCGTCGCTCCCCAGTGGACGTATTGGGCCGCTTCACCGCCAACCGCTTTCCG
This sequence comes from uncultured Rhizobiaceae bacterium, assembly GCA_964577835.1. Taxonomy (GTDB): domain Bacteria; phylum Pseudomonadota; class Alphaproteobacteria; order SMXQ01; family SMXQ01; genus CAVVYA01. The sequence goes on along the minus strand of CAZOBN010000039.1, from coordinate 7,608 downwards.
CAAGGCGGCCACAAGCGGAATAATGGGAACGCCGGAAGTCTGAGTTCCCGCGGCAAGCGCACGTGGATCGAGTGTCAGACTGCGGGCCGCCATGTCGATTCGTGCCGCGGCTTCTCCTGGAATAACGCCGGTTCGTCCCTGCGCTCGTGCGAGTGCCGCCTCGACGTCCAGCAGGCAGCGCAGCTCAGCGGCATCCGAAAATAGACGGGCGGTTTCGTCATCGGAAAGAAGCGCACCGTAGATTGCCGAATCGAGCAGCCCGACAGTCATGTGCCGCTATGCGTCCTTCGCGCAGATCCGCGGACAGAGTGCCTCCACGTCATGCCGCCTCGCCATGCGCTTTCGCCGTACGAGCAAGGAGATCGCGAAGCGCTGTCAACTCCCCGGCCGTGGGCGGACCGGTTTCTGCGACATCGGCCGCAAAGCGGACCTTCCAGCCGGTGCCTCCCTCAATTCTGTCCCGACCTATCCCAGGATGGATCGAGGTTACAATAAACTCCTTTGTTTCGGCATCGGGCTCCATCACGCAAAGATCGGTCACCAGCCGGGTCGGTCCGCGAGTCGTGATGCCAAGGCGCTGGCGATCGGCGCCGCCATCGCCATGGCCAAACGACGTCACGAAATCGAGTCGGTTCACAAAGCTGCGTAACGACTGCTGCATGACAATGATAACCTCGCCGCACGCCGACGCGATTTCCGGCGCGCCGCCGCCGCCAGGAAGCCGAACCTCCGGCGCGTAATAGTCGCCAATGACGGTCGTGTTGAGATTGCCGAATCGGTCGATTTGCGCGCCACTAAGAAAACCGACAGTGATCCGACCGCCCTGCAACCAGTAGCGAAACAGTTCCGGTACGGAAACGGTAGCGAGCGCCGTCCTGCACAATTCATCGTCTCCGATCGAAAGAGGCAGAACATCGGGCTTAGTTCCGATCGTGCCCGACTCATAGATCAACGTGATGTCCGGCGCATGGGTCAGACGCGCAAGATTACAGGCTGTCGATGGCAAGCCAATTCCAACGAAGCACACATCGTCATTTTTCAAGGCGCGCGCTGCCGCGACAGTCATCATTTCGGTGGCGGTATATTGAGTCATTGGTTCATCCCACAAGAACATCGGAGGCATGCGCAGCAAATGCTTCCGGCCCTTTGCTAAGAACATTCGTCTTCATCCAGGCCAGGAACGTCTCCCGGTTTCTAGCAATCGCATCCCACCCCGTATAAAAGGGGTTGTCGCGTCCATAGTAGCCATGTGCGTAAGACGGATGCGCGCCACCGGGGACGCGTGCAATCGCTGTAACCGTCCAGCGCGGCAGAACGCAGGCGTTCGGACTGATCGGTCCGAAGTCGTCGACGATCTGTTCGACCGTCACCACAGATCGCTTGGCGGCGAGAACAACCTCTTTCTGAACCCCGATGATGCCCTCTATCAGAATGTCGCCCGCTCGATTGGCCTTCTGCGCATGGATGACGGCAAGATCAGGCCGGATCGACGGCACACAAGCAAGCTCCTCGCCGGTGAAGGGACAAATGACGCTTTTGATCTGCGGATTGACCCTCGACAGGGTGGTTCCTCGGTAGCCGCGGAACACCGCGCAGGGAAGTCCAGCAGCGCCCGCCGCATAGGCATTCGCCATGGCGGCATGGCTATGCTCGTCGAGCTCGAGCGGACCTGGCCAAGCATGTTCAATGGCGTCCCGCAGACGGTGCAGCGAGCCGACACCGGGATTTCCGCCCCAAGAGAAAACGAGTTTTCTGGCGCAGCCCATGCCTATCAGCTGGTCGTAGATCAGGTCGGGTGTCATGCGCACCAACACGAGCCCCTTACGCCCTTGCCGGATGATTTCGTGCCCCGCCGCAAATGGGATTAAATGCGTAAAGCCTTCCATCGCCACGACATCGCCGTCGCGGAGATTCTCGCCGATGGCTCGCTCGAGGGTACAAAACTTCGCCATGTCGCCTTCCCTGCATATACGTCTTCAGGCATCGAAGAAGACGGTCTCGCTCGCTCCCTGAAGATGGATATCGAACTGGTAGACCGCTTTGCCGGATCGGTCGTGCCGTTCACCGATCAGTGTCTTGCGGCGCGCGTCCTCCAGAGTTCCAAGGACTGGATCGAGCGCATTCGCGTCGGCTTCATCGGAAAAATAGAGCCGCGTGAAGGCGTGAGTGAGCATGCCGCGGGCGAAGACGATGACGTTGATGTGCGGCGCCTGCATCGTATTGCCTCGCCCCGGCACGCGGCCTGGCTTCACGGTATCGAATATAAAGTGTCCTCGTTCGTCAGTGCCTACCCGGCCGAAGCCCTTGAATTTCGGATCGACGGGCAGATCGGGCCGATTGTCGGCGGGATGGGCGTAACGGCCGCGGGCGTCAGCCTGCCAGATTTCGATGAGAGCGTCCGACACGGGCGCGCCGGCGCCATCGAAAACGCGGCCTTCGATTCGGATGCGCTGCCCCAGCGTCTCGTCGTTCGCCAGACTATTGCCGGCAATCCCGCGCCGGCCGTAAGCTTCCGGCGTTAGGCCGTAGGCGAAGAACGGACCAATAGTCTGCGATGCGGTGTGCCTGATGCTCATGGCTCAAGCCTCCCTGGGCGTGGCCTTCCGACCACGCAGGACGATATCGAATTGATAGCCTAGCGCCCACTCCGGCTCGGTCGCGTCGAGAGAAAATGCCGCCACCAGCCGGCTGCGCGCATCGACATCGGGCACGCTGTTGAAGATCGGATCGATCGGCAGAAGCGGGTCGCCCGGAAAGTACATTTGGGTCACGAGCCGCGTTACGAAGCTGGGGCCAAACAGGGAAAAGTGAATATGCGCCGGCCGCCATGCGTTAGGGTGGTTCAGCCAGGGATATGCCCCCGGCCTGATAGTGATGAAGCGATAGCGACCTTCTTCATCGGTCACACATCGCCCCGCCCCGAGAAAATTCGGATCGAGCGGCGCCTTGTGCTGGTCGTTCCGATGAATATATCGACCCGCAGCATTGGCCTGCCAGACTTCGAGCAGCGTGTTTGACACGGGTCGGCTAGCTTCATCGAGCACGCGCCCCGTCACGATAATGCGCTCGCCAAGGGGCTCACCACTAACCGCCGCATTCCTCGTTAGATCGGCGTCAAGCGGTCCTAACGCCTCGTGGCCGTAGATCGGCCCCGTTAGCTCCGACAATGTCTGCTGCAACGGAACCAGTGGCTTTCTCGGCGAGCGAAGGCCGGTCGATTTGTACGCCTCGAACAGATATGGAGGTTCCCGGGTCCAATCCCGGGCGTTGCATTCCATTTCGCTCATCTATCTCCTCCTCGTCCCTTAGTCGGCGTTGACCTTCTTGAGAACCGCAAAAGCCGCGTTAGCGGCCGGAACGCCGGCATAGAGCGCGACGTGCAGCAATGCTTCCTGTATTTCGGCCAACGTCGCGCCCGTGTTGCGGGCCGCCCGCATGTGCATCGCGAGTTCCTCGTGATGCCCGAGGGCCGCCAGAAGCACGATGGTCAGCAAGCTGCGGGTTCGTCGATCGACGCCGGGGCGAACCCAAACAGAGCCCCAGGCGGCCTCCGTGATATAACGCTGGAAGTCCGCGTCGACCGCCGTCTTGTTCGCTTCGGCGCGATCAACATGGGCATCGCCGAGCACCTCGCGCCGTACACGCATTCCCATCTCGTAGCGATCGTCAGGCAAGATGCAACTCCTTCACGAATTCGTCGATCTGGGCGGCCACGCGCTTCGGTTGCTCGATGCAGGGAAGATGGCCGGCGTTCTCCAGCAGCACGAAGCTTGCGCCTGGAATGGTGTTGGCAAACCCTTCGACAAGATCAGGGGGCGTGGATATATCCTGTGCACCACAAAGGACCATGGTCGGGGTTCTGATCATCGCGCAATCCTGGCGCAAGTCCGCGTCGCGGACGGCCATACAGGCGCCGATATATCCCTCCACCGGCATCCTCATAAGAAGATTGCGCCACCCTTGATACGCGCTCGGCTGCGCCGCGCGAAAGCGCTCTGTCAGCCAACGCTCCATCACGGCATCCACTATGGACGGAAGGCCACCAGTCCGGACTGCCTGGATCCGCGCGTTCCACATGTCAGGCTCGCCGATCCGGGCCGCCGTATCGCATAAGATCAGCGCTTGAATACGGTCGGGGCACCTGATCGCCAGGCGTTGCGCGATCAATCCGCCGATCGAAAGGCCGCAAAGCACGGCTTGGTCGATGTCCTGCGCGTCCAAGAGCCGGATTAGATCGTCCGCAAGATCGTCAATCGAATAAGGGCCTGGAGTCGCCGTGGTCAGACCGTGTCCGCGCTTGTCATATCTGAGACAACGGACAGCAGCCGCCATTTCGGTAAGCACATCGTCCCAAACCCTCAGATCCGTTCCGAGCGGATTGATGAAAACGATGATCGTTCGCCCGGCGCCGTCGCTGCGGTAGTGAACTGTCAGATCGGCGAGGTCGAGGAATGGCATCTTTCAGCTACTTCCCAAATGAGACTAGCTTGATAAAGCAACGAACCCCCACAATTGGCTCACTGCGCTTCGCGGCGGCTCTGTTCCTCTGCTCCGGGTCGCGCGCGCCTATAAACGGAAAAAAGAACGCGCCACCGAGCTGTTAAACCGTAATTCCAAGCAGTTTCTCGGCGTTGCCGCGATATATCTTCTCACGTTCTTCTTTGGTGATATCCAACTCCTCGATCACGCGGATCGTATCTCGAATGTACATGGGCCCGCCTTCGGGGTCGAAAGGGGCGTCTGAAGCGAACACCACATGATCAGCGCCGAAGAAATCAAGGCCACAGCGCGTGCCGCTCGCGCTCCCGAAGAGCGCCGTGTCGGCAAAAAACATCTTGAAGTAGTCGATTGGCCGCTTTTCGAGCGACTGAAGCAGTGTGCCGTAATCTTCATCCGCTGTCCGGCTACCGAGTTGATCCCATCCCGGCCCGACCCGACCTTCGTAGTACGGTATCATGCCGCCCATGTGGTGCGTGACGATCTTGATATTGGGAAGTTTTTCAAACAGCTTCGAAAACACCAGTCGAGCCATCGCCGCGCTCGTTTCGTAGGGCCAACCGAACGTCCACCAGATTTCGTAGAGCGACTTGGACTCGGTAGAAAAGTCCGGGAACGAGGCGGTCCGAATCGGATGCAGGAAGATCGGCCGTTCATACGTAGCCATGGCTTCGAACAGCGGGAAGAATTCAGGCGCGTCGATGGATTTTCCGTTCACGTTGGAAAAGAGCTGCACGCCGACCGCATTCAAATCGCGCATCGCGCGATGAAGCTCCTCCACCGAGGCATCGATGTTGTTCAAGGGCAACGATGCGATAAACCCGGGAAACCGGTCTCGATAGCGTTGGACATAGTCGGCCATGCCGTCGTTGCCGATTCGGGCAAGCTCCGGTGAGTGGTTCGGCCCGGCCAAAGCTTCGATCGGCGGCGCCGAAAGCGACAGGATTTGCCGGTAGTCTCCGAACTCATCCATTTTCTCGAAGCGAACATCCAGATCGACTAAAAATGGAATATTCAGCCAGCGTTTCACTTTCTTCTTGTCGGGGACGATATCGAGCATCTTTTCGAAGAAGCCGGTCGGAAAGATGTGATTGAAAATATCGATCTTGATCGCCGTGTTTTCGGACATCGCGTTTCCTACGGTAAATCCCATAACGGACTGGCACGAGACACGTGTTGGCGGGTTGCCTTCGAGCAGATGTCCGGGCAGGAAATGGGTTAAAATCTCATATTGTGAGATTATTGTGCAGGAGCACCGGAGTCAACCTCGGAAATTGCAGGCGAGCGAAAGCAAGCCTGCCGGGCAATCAATAGCCAAGATCATTCAGGATTCCGGCAAGCGCGATAATTTTATCGACAACAGGGCGAACCCGGTCAGCCGGCAGGTCCTCTTCCGCGACACTGATGCTTATGCTGCCAGCGATCTTGCTCTGTTCGAAGATTGGAGCAGCGACGCCACATATCCCCGGCATGACCTCGCCGCTCGCGATGCAAAAGCCGTCGCGACGTATTTTGCGAAGCTGCGACTGAACCTCAGAAAAACTTTCTCCAAGACCCAGTTGAGCGAACTCGTGATTTCCTTTGTAGAGCCGCTTGAGTTTGCTCGTGGGGAGGTGAGCGAGAATAATTCGCGATGCCGCGCCTCGGACCAGCGGCATGGCACGGCCTCTGACATAACCGCTGACAAAGCTGTCAGTGCTGCTCTCCTGATGAATACAGAGCACTCTATCGCGGTACATGCGGCACAAGAGAGCGACCCCCGGAATCTCGGTGACCAAAGAGGCCATGGGGCCAGCGCCATGGCGGATAAGAGGATCGCTATTCCGAATCTCGTAATCCAGCTCGACAATTCTCGGGCCCAACGTGACGCTTGCATCGCCATGCGAGAGCAGTAACCCTGCCTTAACCAACGTTTTTACGTAGCGATAAAGCGTTGAGCGCGGATAGCCGAGTTCTGATATCAAATCGTCGATCGACCATTCAAGGTGCGGGCCTTCGAAAAGGTCCAGAATACACAGCATCTTTTCCAAACTGTTCATCGCCTTATCGCTCCTGAGGCACACAGAGATTAGCCAATGAAGACGCTGGCGCCTAAAGGGCAACAAATTCGCAAAGGCTCGCGCTCCGTGCCTCGTCAACGGCGGTCGAAATCGTCCGTGTCAGGGCGCCGACGCCTTTGCGGCGGCCATCGATTTCGTGCACTGGCCAAACGCCGACCAAGCTGTTGGTGAGGAAGAGCTCGTCGGCCCGGTACAGGTCATCGAGCGAGAGGTCCGTCTCCGCGACCGAAAGCCCCCGCCGCGCCGCCCATGCAATGATAACGCCGCGCATGACACCGGCGATGCCGCATCGCGAGAGATCGGGCGTCAGCAGACGGTCGTCTATGATGGCAAAGAGATTGCTCATGGTGCCGGAAATCGCGTGGCCGCCGATGTCCGTCATCACGCCTTCGGCCACCCGCGCATCGGACCATTCGGCGCGCGCCAGAACCTGTTCCAGGCGATTGAGATGTTTCACCCCGGCAAGCTTGGGCTGAACCGAGAGGTGCGTTTCGCAGACGCGGACGGCCACACCGGTTTCCGCCCAATCGAGGGGATAGTCAGGCCAAGCGGCGCACAGGACGATGCGCGTCGGCGACGGGCGTTCTGGCGGCCGGTAGCCGCGCCCGCCGACGCCGCGGGTGAGGATGATCTTCAGCACGACGCGCGCGCCGCCATGGGGCAGGACCGTCGCCGCGTCGCGGGCGAGCTGTGCCGCGTCGGGCATCGGCAAGGCGAGCTTCGCCGCATCCGCGGCGAGCTTGGTCATCTGGGCGTTCCAGAACTCCGGCCGGCCATGCCGCGCGGCAATGGTGCGAAAGACGCCGTCGCCATACGCGAGGCCGCGATCGAGGGCATCGATGCCATGGCCCGGCTTTCCGTTGATCAGCACGAATGGCGCGCTCACGGGTTGTTGCCTCCCTCTTGGCCGAGTGCCCGTAAAAGGCCGAGAGCCTTGACGCGAGTTTCCGCCAGTTCCCGCCGGGGATCGGAATCGGCGACGATGCCGGCGCCGGTGCGGAAGGTGACGCAGTCGCCGCGCCGCAGCAGGGTGCGGATGAGAATATTGAGG
>CAZOBN010000038.1:0-26808 GCA_964577835.1 uncultured Rhizobiaceae bacterium | reverse complement strand
GCGAGGAGCGCGTGCTGCGCATGCGCTTCGGCATCGGCATGAACACCGACCACACCCTGGAAGAGGTCGGCCAGCAGTTCTCGGTGACCCGCGAACGTATCCGCCAGATCGAGGCCAAGGCGCTGCGCAAGCTCAAGCATCCGAGCCGCTCGCGCCTGCTGCGCAGCTTCCTCGATACCTAGAGCTCGACGAACGCTGGCACCGCCCGGCGAGACCTATCGGATCTTCGAAAACGGCGCCTTCGGGCGCCGTTTTTGTTGGTGCGACGCAGCCCAGGTCGCCGAATCCGCATTTCCAGCCGGCGCGGCCTGTTGCGCGTTGCCATCCGGCCCCGCTCATGGCAGCTTGCGGGCCGCCGGCGCGGCGTTCCACAGCAGGACCGCCCGCAACGTGGGGGCCCGTAGTTCAGCGGTCAGAACCCGCCGCTCATAACGGTGTTGTCGCAGGTTCGAATCCTGCCGGGCCCACCAACTCTATCCTCTTCGCGGGTTGTAGCTCGTCGATCCGCCAGGGATCCGTGTGCCAGTGGCTAGCCCTTCGTGCGGTTGCGCAGCCAGGAGAAGGCATAGAAATAGATCAGCCACAGCGGAATGGAGAGGCTGTAAAACACCAGCGCCCGCCAGGACCACCAGTCGCCGGACGATCTGATCGCGATCACATTCGGGTGCCACGAAAAGAGCTGCGAGCGCCAGCGCGTCCATATCGCCGTCACCTCCGAGTGGCGATCTTCCGCCGTCTTGGCGTCGTTGAAGACCCGCTCGCTGTTGCGCTTGAACCACCACCACGAATCGTCGTTTTCGAGCTCGACGCCTTTGTCGGCTTTGTTCCGCATATAGATGTATTGCACGTCACGGGTGTTGCCGCGGGCGTCGGGGTCGCTCCGCCGCACTTCGGTGCCGCTGACAGTGCCGGTGGTCCAGGCTGGGCGCGCATATTCCCAGCCAAACCACAATGGCAAGCCAACCACCAGCGCGGCGATGGCCGCCGCAACACCGCCCGTGCGCCACAAAATGAAGGCGAACAGCACCAAGGCGAGCAGCAGGACATAGCCGACCGAAAACCAGATCTCGAGCATAGTGGGGCTTCACCGCGATCGGTTGGAGGTGTGGTTCAGCACGATCAGTCTGCGGGCCGCCCCGGAAACCGTCAAGCGCCCTGCTTGCGCGCGGCATCGAATCCCGCCCAGGCAGCTCGTTCGAGCGGCGCACGCAAAACTTTCTCGTGGGGCGGACGGCGCAACGCGCGCTGATCGGTCCGTTTCAGCCACAGGCGTAAGCGCGCGAAATCCATCCAGGCTTCGCGCGCTTACGTCCATATTTCTCGAAAATTTTTTTGATTTTGCGTCGAGCGACCGGCTAAGCTCCGCCTGAGCCAACGACTCGACTGTGTGCCCGCTCCAGAGCCTGTGTTCTGGCTGCGAGCACGCGCATTCTGTTGCCTGCAAGCGGAGAGTACCCGATGGAGCCCACCGATAAAAACCGACTGAAGCGCGAGGCTATGGGTGATCTGCGGGTCTTCCTCGATGCCGCGCGCGACAACGGCGAGCTCCAGGTCATCCGCGGCGCCGATCCGCATGAGGAGATCGGCGCGCTCTATGAACTCAGCCTGCAGCATTCCGACCCACCGGTCTTGCTGTTCGAGGACATCAAGGGCTATCCGCCCAATCACCGGGTGCTGGTCAACGCGCGGTCCGCCAAGCTGTTCAACGAGCACAAGGGGCTCGACCTGGTGCGCGCCTACCGCGAGCATCGCAAGACCAAGATCGAGCCGATCCCGCCGCGCGTGGTGAACGGCGGCCCGGTGCTCGAGAACATCCAGAGCGGCGGCGATGTGGACGTGCTGAAGTTTCCGGCGCCGAAATGGCATGCCGAGGATGGCGGCAACTATATCGGTACCGAATGCATGGTGATCACCAAGGACCCGGACAGCGACTGGATCAATCTCGGCACCTACCGCATCCAGGTGCAGGACAAGACGACGCTGAGCGTCTCGATCGAACCGGGCAAGGACGGCGATACGATCCGCCGCAAATATTGGGACAAGGGGCAACCCTGTCCGATGGTAATCACGGTGGGCCAGGCGCCGGTGCTCGGCGCGGTCGCCGCCGGTACCTTCGCCGCGAACGTCTCCGAGTACGCCATCGCCGGCGGCCGCATCGGCCGGCCGCTCGACATCGTCAACGGCCAGGTCACCGGCCTGCCGTTTCCGGCCGACGCCGAGATCGCCTTCGAAGGCTACATGCCGCCGCCCGAGGAAAAGAGCCTGCCGGAAGGCCCGTTCGGCGAATGGCCCGGCTACTACGCCTCGATGGTGCGGCCGCAGCCGGTGCTCGATGTGAAAACGGTCTATCACCGCAACGATCCCATCGTGGTTGGCCAGCCGCCGGCCAAGCCGACCCTGCCGGGCACCTACTACGGCACGGCGGGCAGCTCGCTGATGCGTGCCGCCAATCTGTGGGACCAGCTCGAAGCGGCGGGCGTGCCGGGCGTCACCGGCGTGTGGAAGATGCCGGGCAGCGGCTCGCGCCTGGTCAACGTCATCTCGATCAAGCAGCTCCATCCCGGCCACGCCAAGATGGCCGGCCTGGTCGGCACCGGCTGCGGTTCGGCGGCCTTCTTCGGCCGCATGACCGTCATCGTCGACGACGACATCGACATCACCGATCCGGCGGAGGTCATGTGGGCGATGGCGACGCGCTGGGATCCCAAGACCCAGACCGACATCATCGACGACTGCTGGTCGGGCTATATCGACCCGGTGCTGTCGCCGGAGAAGCGCGCCGCCGAAAATCCGGTGAACTCGCGGATCATCATCTATGCGGTACGTCCGTATCACTGGAAGGATGAGTTCCCCAAGGTCAACACCGTGTCCAAGGAATACGCCGAAGAAGTGCGCAAGAAGTGGGCGGGCAAGCTGAACTTCCTCAAAAGCTGACCGACCGATAACGCACACGCTGAATTAGGGAGAGAAACATGCATGGAACCACCGTCCTGAAGGGTGTCACGTGGCTGGCGGCCGGGGTTTTCGGCCTGGCGACCACCGTTTCGGCGCAAAGCGTCCAGAGTTTCTACAAGGACAAGATCGTCGAGATGATCGTCGGCAGCGACGCCGCGACCGAATACACCCGTGACGCCCGGCTGGTGGCGCAGTATCTGACCAAATACATTCCGGGCAATCCGACCATCATCGTCAAGAACATGCCCGGTGCCTCGGGCCTCAAGTCGGCGAATTACCTCTATCAGATCGCTGCCAAAGACGGATCCGTGCTCGGCGTCTTCAACAAGGCCATCCCGATGGCGGAGGCGACCAACCTGCAGGGCGTGCGCTACACGTCGGCCGAGTTCGGCTGGATCGGCAGCATGAACCGCACGAACTCGCTGGTGGTGACCTGGAAGACGAGCGACGTGGAAACGCTGGAAGACGCCAAGAAACGCGAGGTCACGATCGGCGCGCAGGGGCTCTCGGGAACCATGGCGGCCTATCCCTTCATGTTGAACCGTTCGCAGGGCACCCGATTCAAAGTCGTTGCCGGATATCAGGGGAGCGCGGCGGTGAATCTCGCCATGGAACGCGGCGAGGTCGAAGGGCGCGGCACCTACTCGTGGGACTTCTTCAAATCCGACAACCAGGATTGGAAAACCAACAAGAAGATGAATTTCCTGGTGCAGATCGGCCTGGAGAAGGAAGCCGATCTGCCCGACGTTCCGCTGCTACTCGATCTCGCCAAGGACGACACCCAGCGCGCGGTTTATCGGCTGCTGTCTGCCGACAGCATGATCGCGCGGCCGTTCCTCACCACACCGGGCGTGCCGGCGGAGCGTCTCGCCGCCCTGCGCGGAGCGTTCGACAAGGCGATGGTCGATCGGGACTTCCTGCGCGACGCGGCGAAGAGCCACTCGGACGTCAACCCGGTGCCGGGCGCGAGAGTTGAGGAGATCGTCAAGAATATCGTCGGCACGCCGCCGGCCGTCGTCGCGCAGGCCAACCAGTGGATGAGCCCGCCGAAGTGATGGGTTTGCGCCAGAGGCAGTGGCACCGTCTTAACCGATGGCCAAGCGCCAATGGCGCTTGGCCGCGCGGGTTTGAGCGTATTTTGCTTGGCGGACACAGACTCCCTGGCTAACCTGTGCCACAGGCTTGGGGTATCAAGGCCGCAAAAACAATGGCGGCCGGTCACCATCCGTCAATCTCTGGGAGACTTTCCATGCGGAAGCCGCCGAATCTGCTCGCACTGCCGCTCGCGGGGCTTGCCGCCGCGTTTGTGCTTTCCACTCCGGTGCAGGCGCAATCGCCTGAGCAGTTCTACAAGGGTAAGACGGTCGTGATTTACAGCGGCCATAGCGCATCCGGCGCCTACAGCGCCTACGGCCGCATGCTCGAGCGGCATATCGGGAAGTACATGCCGGGCAATCCGACCCTGGTCATGAAGATCATGGAAGGCGGAACGGGTCTCACGCTCGCCAATTGGCTCTACAATGTCGGGCCGAAGGACGGCACGGCGTTCGGAATCTTCCATGAGCGCATGGGCCTGGAGCCGTTGGTCTCGGCGAAAGGGACTCAATTCGACGGGCGCAAATTCACCTGGATCGGCAGCATGGCGAAACAGACCAGCGTCTGCTTCACCTGGCACGATTCGAAGGTCAAGACGGTCGAGGACGCGAAGAAAATCTCGATCCCGGTCGGTTCGGACGCCGCCGCGGCGTCGGATTCCGTCATGCCCCGCATGATGAACGCCATGCTCGGAACCAAATTCCAGATCATCCGCGGCTATTCCGGCGGCGATCTCATGCTCGCCGTGGAGCGCGGCGAGGTGCAGGGGCGTTGCGGCTTCGGCTGGGCGAGCCTGAAGGCGACCAGGCCCGATTGGATCCAGACCAAGAAGATCAACCTGCTGGCGCAATTCTCCTTCAAGGCCCATCCGGAATTGCCCAACGTGCCCGTCATGATGGATCTGGTCAGCAAGCCGGAAGACAAGCGCGCGCTGCAGCTCATTTTCGCCACCCAGGAAATGGGCCGGCCGTTCGCGGCGCCGCCAGGCATTCCGGCCGACCGCGCGGCGACTCTGCGTCAGGCGTTCCAATCGGCGCTCAAGGATTCCGAGCTCCTGGCCGAGGCGAAGAAGCAGAATCTCGAGATCGACCCGATTGGCGGCGAGGAGATTACCAAGCTGCTGGTCGAGCTCTACGAGACGCCGAAGGACATCGTCGATCGCGTCAACGGATTCCGCCAAGGCAAGGCGGGCGAGAAGGACATCAAGAAGTAGGCGCACCCGTGACGGGAAGGAGAGTGCGTGAAGACTCTCTTTCCCAAGTCGCCGCTAAGCAACACCGGTCCGCGGCGGTAGGATCGCGCGTGAGCCCGGCAAAAGACGCCTCGTGGGAGGGGCGGTTTCGCAGCCGCCAGACATGACCGGTGAATGAAGCACAGCCGCTGACAGTATCCCTGTCCACCATGCGCTACGACGTAACCTTGCCGTTGGTGGACGGGCGCGTCACGGTGGATGGCGTGCGGCTCATGCCGGTCAAGACCTCCTCCATGGTGACGCGCGACATGCCGCAGTTGCGCGAAGGCGATTTCGGCCTGTGGGATATCAACGTCGGCTTCTGGTTGCCGGCCATCGAAGCGGGCTGGGACCTGGTCGCGCTGCCGGTTTTTCCCAAGCGCAAGTCGGCGCTGCAATTCATCTTCTGCCGGGTTGACGCGAACATCCATGCGCCTCGCGATCTCGAAGGCAAGCGCATCGGCACCCGGCAATATCGGACGGCCGTGACGCTATGGGTGCGCGGGCTGCTGCGCGATCATTACGGGGTGGACCTCGGGGCGCTACGCTGGTTCGTCCAGGTGCGTGACGTTTTCCCCCATCACGACCCGAATGCGCATATCACATACGTGGACGATAAACGCTCGATGGTCGAGGCGCTGTTGGCTGGCGACGTGGATGCGATCGTCACCGATATTTCCGACGCCGCGCTGTTCGATCGGCTGGAGAGCGATCCCGCCATTGTGCGCCTCTTTCCCGAATATCCGACGACCGATCTCGCGCTCTACCGCGAGACCGGGATCTATCCCCCGATGCATGTCATGGTGATGAGCGGCAAGCTCGACCGCGAAAATCCCGGGCTGGCCTGGCGCCTTTACGGCGCGTTCGAAAAATCCAAGGCCATGGCCTATGACGAGATCGCGGGCGACCGCGCCGGCTTCTCGGTGGTTTACCTGCGCGAGCGCTTCAGGGAGCAACAGGACTTGTGGGGCGACCCTTACGCTTACGGTATTGCGGCGAACCGGACGACGATCGACGCCTTCCTGCGCTATAGTCATGAACAGGGTGCCACCCAATCGTTGCTGCCTTACGAACGGATCTTCGCCGCGCGCACCTTGGAGAGCTGAGCGAGCGCCTCGCCGCTCGGCGCGGCGATCAGGAGACCATCATGCTGTCGCGTGAGAACAACGACCTTCTGACCTTGACCGGTCCCGGCACGCCGATGGGCGGCCTGATCCGGCGCTACTGGATTCCGGCACTGCTGTCCGAGGAGATCGCCGAGCCCGATGGTGCTCCGGTGCGGGTCGGCCTGCTCGGCGAGGAACTGGTGGCGTTCCGCGACAGCCAGGGGCGCATCGGGTTGATCGGCGAGCATTGCCGCCACCGCGGCGTATCGCTGTTCTTCGGCCGCAACGAAGAGTGCGGCCTGCGCTGCATCTATCATGGCTGGAAATTCGACGTGGACGGCCGTGTAGTGGAGATGCCGGCCGAGCCCGACGGCACGCTGGTGCGCCAGGGCGTCGCCCATACCGCCTATCCGACCGTGGAAGCGGCCGGCGTGGTGTTCGCCTATCTGGGGTCCAGGGACAAGATGCCGCTGTTTCCGGCCTATGCCTGGGCCGAGCGGCCGGTTTCGCACACTTACGTCACGAAATCCTTTCAGGAGTGCAACTACCTGCAGGGCCTCGAAGGCGAATGCGATTCGTCGCACCTGTCGTTCCTGCATCGCGTGCTGCGCGGGCCGGGCAGCAACCGGCCGATCTTCACCAGCGTCAATCCGCGCTACGAGATCGAGAAGACCGACTTCGGCCTGCGCCTGATCGCCACCCGCTCCCTCGGCGACGACGAGGATTACGTGCGCATCTCCAGCTTTGTCATGCCGGTCACCTGCGTCGTGCCGGCACGCAACAAGGAAGCGCATATCTATGTGCCGATCGATGACACTCATAGCTGGCGCTACGATCTCGGCTATCTCGACCGGCCGCTGAACGATGCCGACCGCGCCAATAGCCGCGCGCATGATCTCGACGCCAGCTACCGCAAGATCGCCAATCTCGGCAACGACTATCTGCAGGACCGCGCCAAGCAGCGGAGCGAGAATTTCAGCGGCATGAGCAGCTTTCTGACCCACGATTCCTGCGTTACCGAAACCATGGGGCCGCGCTTCGACCGCTCCCGGGAATATCTCGGCTTCAGCGACCATGGCGTCGTCGCGGTGCGCAACCTGCTGCTGAAAACCGTCAAGGATATGCAGGCTGGCAAGGAGCCGCCGCACGTGATCCACGATCCCGCGCGAAATCGTTTCCCGCAGATCGACACCTGCGACATCACGGTGCCGCGCGGTCAGGATTGGCGCGCCAAATTTCCACAGCTTTACGGGTGAGCGAGTTGTCCAAATATCCAGACCATGATCATGGCGACGGCAAGGATCACGGCCACGACCATAGCCATGATCACCTGCATGATCATCGGCACACGCCGCCGAGGGCGCCAGCGCAGGCGCTGAGCACGCTGGAGGCCGATCTCAAGATCGCGTCGACCATCCTGGAATGGGAATCGGGCGACATCTTCGGCCATGTCGGCGTGCGCATGCCGGGCGGCGAGGGCATCGCCTGCAAGCTGTTCCGCCCCGCGGGCCAGTCCCAGGGCGAGGAGGACTGGCTGGTGCATTTCGATTACAAGGGCAAGAAGATCGGCGGAGTCGGCACTCCACCGTTCGAATCGCCGATCTATACGGAGGTGTTCAAGCGCCGGCCCGACGTGAAGGCGATCGCGCATACCCATTCGCCGGCCTGCGTCGCCATGAGCCTGGCCGACAAGACGCTGTGCGCCATCCATATGCAGTCGTCCAAGTTCGAATATGGCGTGCCGGTCTATCCTCGGCCCATCCACATCAAGGACGACGACGAGGGCTCCGAACTGGCGAAGATGCTGGATGCGGGAAAGGCCGTGCTCATCAAGGGCCATGGCGTGGTCACCGTCGGCAACAGCATCGACGAGGCCTGCATGAACGCGATGTATCTGGAGCGCACGGCGAAGATCCAAGGCCTCGCCATGACGCTGGGCTTCACCGGGCCGAGCAAGGAGTTCATGGACGAGATTCTGGAAAGCCGCCGTCGGCTGCTCGCCAAGGAAGACGCCACCGAGAGCCGCAGCGCGCGCGGCGGCTATTCCAACGAATGGGTCTATTACAAACACAAGATCCAGCGCGGCGAGCTGTGGACCCGCGGCTGGAGCTAGCGTCCCGCCTCAGCGTCCCCGGATGCCGATGCGCAGGCCGAACAAGCGGGCCAGCAGGGCGACGCCCGTGCTGACGACGATGATGATCACCGAGACCACGGCGGCGATCTCGTAACGCCCATCCACCATGTAGTCGAGCTGGAGCAAGGCCAGCGTGCGCGTCTCGTTGGTCGAGAGCAGCGCCACCGTGGCGACGTCGCGCGCGGCGGTGACGAACACCACCACGCCGACCAGGATCAGCACCGGAATGACGATCGGCAGCACGACGCGCCAATAGGTCGTCCACCAGGTGGCGCCCAAAACCCGCGCGGCTTCTTCGAGCTCGGCGCCGAGCTGGATCATGTTGCTTTTGATGATCTGGGTGCCCAGCGTCATGTGGCTCGCCACCGTGGCGATGATCAGCAGCCAGATGGTGCCGTAGAGCGGATGAAACAGCGAGTGGCCGAGGAAGACATAGAGCAACCCGATGCCGAGCAGGATTCCGGGGATGGCGAACGGCAGCCAGGACAGGAAATCGAGCACGGCGCGACCGGTATATTTGCTGCGCACGGTGAAATAAGCGATCAGCGAGAACAGCACGATCGCCACGAGCGCGGCGCCGAACGACATGAGCAGCGTATTGCCGAGCGAGCGCAGGAAGATTTCGTCGTGCAGCACGGCGCCCCAGTGCGCCCAGGTCCATGGCTGCGCGATCTCGAAGAATCCGAACAGCTTCATGAAGGTGGCGATGCCGAGGAACGCCAGCGGAATGAAGGTCAGGACCACCACGACGAGCAGAACGAACCCGAAAGCCGCGTAGCGCCATGCTCCGAGATTGGTCGGCTGCACCTGCGCGCGGCCGGTCACCGTGGTGTACTGCCGGCGCGAGATCAGCCAGCGCTGCATGACGATGAGCGGCAGAATGAGGCAGAGCCCGATGGTGGCGAGGGCCGAGGCCGGCGCGAACTGCGGCGGCTCCTGGGCTATCAGGCCGTAGATCTTGGTGCCATAGACGTAGAAGTGGAAAGGCGGGCCGAGCACCAGCTCGATCTCGAGCGCCTGCATGGAGCGGATCATGACCATGAACAGCACGACCAGGATCGCCGGCGTCATGATCGGTACCACCACCCGAAACAGCATGGTAACGCGGCTGGCGCCGGAAATGCGAGCCGCCTCTTCCAGCGCCGCATCCATGTTGCGGAAACCGGGCGTCAGCAGCATGACCTTGACGGTGATCGCGTTGGTGCCGAGATGGGCCCAGACGATGCCCCAGAACGAATAGATGTTGAACGGCGGCTGGTCGACGAACGGCAGCATCATGGCGAGCTTGTTGAGCACGCCATACTGCGGATCGAGGCACAGGATCCAGCCTAGCGTCACCGACAGTGTGGGCAGGAAGAATGCGATCCAGAACATGAATTCGAGCCAGTTTCGCCCCGGCATGTCGGTGCGCGCCACGAGCCAGGCGATGACGATCGCGGTCGGCAGGGCGATGACCTGGATGGCAAAGAGCAGCTTGACCGAATTGAGCACCGACTGCAGCATCCCCGGCTCGGTGAGCGCCGCGCGCCAGCCGTCCCAGGTGAAGCGGAAGGCGTCGCCGGGCACGCCGGCCTGGAAGCTGTAGGTGACCAGCAACAGTAGGGGATACAGCACGAAGAAGGCGACGATGAGCAACACCACGGCGAACAGAATCGCCTGGAGCTCCAGCCGCAAGCGGCGCGGCCGCGTCGCGGAGGGCAGTGGCACGGCACTCGGATTGCTGATCGAGATGGATTTAACTCCGCACTGGCATCGCTCGTTGGCGCGCGACCGCTGGTTTAGTCCTCGCTGCCCTTGGGCATGGCTGCCTTGATGACCTCTGGATGCACACGCCGCGCGGCTTCAATTGCGACAGGATGGTCGCCGGTCCGCCCATCCACACGTCCCCATGAAAAGATTGGCCTCCCGCTCGCGGAACAGCTTGGGGACGGCGGTGCGGTTATTGGCGTCGCTGTACTCGACCTGGATGCTGGGGTGGCTTTCCTCAAAGCCCTTGGAGAGCAGTTTTTCATATTGCCGGCCGGGCGGGCCATGGACGATGACCACCCCTTCCGTCTGGGCGCCTTTGAGCAGCGCCGCCTTGTCCGGCGCCGCTTCGGCGACAGAGCTCGCGAGGGCAAGGGCCGCGAGCACGGCCAGAAACGGGTGGAACGGCAGTCGAGCCGCCGCGCTTATCAGCAGCCGGAGCATGGTGGCCTCCCCAATCATGACGCGAGCCGTTATTGTTAATACTTTGAGCCCGCAAGGCTTTTTCCGGAATGCGATGTTCCGTAGAAATGTAATTATCAATTATAAAAGGCTGTAAATGTCAAATAGATGCGTCCGATGACGGTGCGGCAGCGTATCTCGCCCGTCCGCGTAATTCGCTCCCGCGGGCTGGGGGGCGTGCTATGCTGAAAAAAGTATAAAATAATGGGTTTGGCGTCGTGGATAACCTGGATGACGTGATCGCGTTCGCGCGGGTGGTGGAGCGGCAAAGCTTCGTCGATGCCGCGCGGGAGCTTCGTCTGTCATCCTCGCTGATCAGCAAACGGGTGACCCGGCTCGAGGAGACGCTGGGCGTCCAGTTGATCAACCGCTCGACCCGGCGGTTGTCGCTGACCGATGCCGGCGCCGAATTCTACAAAGGCTGCGCCAAGGCCTTCGCCGAACTGGATGCCGCCCGGATCGCCGCCACCGAATTCAGCGTGCAACTGACTGGCCGGCTCAAGGTCCACGCAACCCGCGGTGCCGGGCAGCGGCTGCTGGCCGAGGGCATGACCGAGTTCATGTCGCGCTATCCCGACATGGAGCTCGAGCTCACGATCGAATCCGGGCCGGTGAATCTGCTGCGTTCCGGCATCGATGTGCTGATCCGCAGCGCCGATCTCAAGGACAGCACGCTGGATTTCCGCGATCTCGGACCGATCCGCTACAACCTCTGTGCCGCGCCGCAATATCTGAACCGGCACGGCACGCCCGAGAGCCCGCGTGATCTGACGCAATTCAACTGCCTGATCCACACCGGACGCCAGCACCCCAACGACTGGGATTTTACCGGTCCGGACGGCGATTATACGGTGCGGGTCAACGGCAACTTCTACACCAACGACGGCAGCGCGCTGTACCGGGCTACCGTAATGGGACTCGGCATCGCGCGCATCCCCGATTACATGACGAACCGGCGTGAGGACCTTCAGACGAACCGGTTACGCATGCTGCTGCCGGGCACATTGCGTTCGAACCGCGCGCTCCGCGCCTATTTCCCGCGCTCCCGCCGCATGCCGATGAAACTCCAGGTTTTCCTCGATTTCATGCAGCAATACTGGATCGAACGCGCCAACACCCCGCGGCGCATGCGACTGCCCGATTCCGCTGCCTGAGGCGTCGCTTCCCATGCCGTGGCATGCCGTCCGAGTGTGCGGAAGCGCGGGCGGTGGCAAATTCGCTATGAAATTCCGATGATTGGGTGAAGAGACTCTTTCCCAATTAGCGGCTAAACGCGCCCGCGGGCGATACCTAGAATATTGAAAACACCGAAACACAAGGCATTGAGCCTCGGGGAGAGGCCTAGCCGGACTCGAACAGCATCGGCGATCGATCGAGTTCGCAGGCTGAGACTGCTGACGGCACCTCATCGACGTCGATGCGCCCGGCCATGGTGCCGTTGCCGATGTCGCCTCCTGGAGACCTGCCCTGCTGTCGCGCCCGGTGCCCCCAGGATGCGCGGAGGTCATTTGCGCCCTCCCCGCGAGACAGTCAGCAACCCACACCAGGAGGTCCAATGGATCGCGTCAATTTCCCCTACCGCTCGAGCAGCCATCTCGCCCTGATGCATGTCATTTCGGAGAGCGGCGCCTGGGAACGCCAGGGCCTCGACGTGGATTACGACAAGGAGATCGACCGTGAGTCGGCCCACAAGCTGGTGATCTCCGGCGAAGTCGAATTCGTCAGCGGCAACCACGTCTCCACCTATGCGGCGCGCGCGCGGGGCGACACGTGGGTTTATTTGGCCCAAACGGTGAGCCGCAACAACATCAAGCTGGTGACGCGCGATGAGACCGGCATCACCAAGCTCGAAGATGTGCGCAAGCGCAAGTTCGGCTCGCGCGGCCGCCATCCGGGCCTCAATACCTGGCTCTACCTGAAGCAGCACGGGCTCGACATCGACAAGGACGACGTCGAGATCGTGCGCGAGGTCCGCGATGCGGATAAGACAGCCAACAAGAGCATGCTCGACATGGTGACGGACGGCGACGTCGACGCCTGCTTCCTCAGCCTGCCGCGCACCGAGTTCGCCAAGCGTCGTGGGCTCAAGGTGATCGAGATCGAGCCGCAGCCGATGATCTTCTTCATGACCATCTCGTCGAGCATGGGGTTGGTCGAGAAGCGGCCTGACATCATCGAGAAGATGCTCAAGGGCGTGATCGAGGGCGTGCACTACTTCAAGACCCAGAAGGAAAAGTCGATCGAGATCCTGATGAAGCACCATAGCAAGGAAGGGGTGCTCGATCACGACGCCGCCGAGAAGCTCTATGAGGATCTGGCACCGACGCTCGAACCCAAGCTCTATCCTTCGCTCGCCGCCATTCACAACGTCTATCAGGAGGCCCTGCGCCAGAGCAAAGACTCGGCCAAGGTGGATCCGCTGGCGCTCTGGGACCTGCATGCGCTGCGCCGCATCGACGACTCGGGCTTTATCGACAAGCTCTACGGCACCCAACGGTAAAACTGTCCGATGCGGCTGCCCAAGATTGGCGCAGCCGCTTCGGGCAAAGCCCGAGAACAGGGAAGAGATTGCAGGCGATCCAGACCGGGAGAGCTGCCGTGTCATTCTGGGCTTTCAGTGAAGACTATGTTTCTCAATTACCGGGTAAACAGTCGGGAACCGCGTCCGTAAGATAGCGCTGTGCCAGCACCATAAGACGGCTGGACTCCCCGACCGTCGAACAACAGCAAATTCTGGCGCTTGAACTCGAATGTTCAAAGCCGGCTAATTGCGATGCCCGCATAGCAACAGGGGTAGCACCATGAAAAATGTGGCGGACGTGCTGAATGGGGAAGCGCCGAAATCCTTCAAGCGGCCACCGGCGTTCTATGACGCGTGGCAGGAGCGGGAGGGGATTCCGGTCTACAAGCAATTCCATGTCGAGGACCTCTCGACCGTCGAGCTCGGGCCTTGGGAGCGGTTCGGAGGAAGCGCGAGGCGGAGGGCAGTTCGCTCCTGGGCGAGCTCACGGCCAAGGATCCGGAAGGCCGCTCGGTCAGTCTCAAGCTGCGCAACAATGTGCAGATGACCAAGGTCAGCCCGTCACGAACCGAATTTTTCGTCAACCGCAAGAAAACGGAATGGTCGGCCCTCGAGATGGGCATGGTGTGTGAAATCACCTTCAATGCCCGGGCGGACGAGGCGGCCAAGATCGCCTGCGAGAACTGAAGAAATCGTAACAGAGAAGGACGGACGAATGACCGACACGTTGAATGAGAAAGTCCCGGATAAAGCCGCGAAGAAATTCATTCGCCCGCCGGCTTTCTATGACGCTTGGCAACAGAAAGAGGGCATTCCGGTCTATAAGGTTTTCCATGTGGAGAACATGGCGGATGTCGTGCTCGCGCCCTGGGCCCGTTTCGGCGTCGATGCCGCTTTCGTCAATCTGGCGGATCCGTTCATAACCTCGTCGATCATTATCGAGCTTCCGCCAGGCGCCAGTTCGAAACCCATGCGCCATATGTTCGAAACATGGTGCTTTATCGTCGGGGGCAACGGCGAAACCATCATCCAGCAGCCGGGCCACCGCAAGGAAACGGTGAAGTGGACCAAGCGCGCTTTGTTCGGTCCACCTCTCAACACCGAGTATCAGCACCGCAACCTGGATTCGAAAAATCCCGCGCGCATCCTGATGGTGACCAATGCGCCGCTGACCTTGAACCTGTATCACAACGAGCGTTACGTCTTCGACAACCCCTTCGTGTTCGACGACCGTTACGCCGGCCAGCAGGGCTTCTTCAACCCGGAGCGGGAATATCTCGGCGGGCGCATCACGCGCACGAACTTCATTCCCGATGCCTTGCAGTTCCAGCTCATGCAGTGGAAGGACCGCGGCGTCGGCGCCACCTCGTTCCACATGTCGATGAGCGGCCATACCATGGCGGCGCACTTGTCCGAATTCGAAGTCGGCACCTATAAGAAGAGCCATCGCCATGGCCCGGGCGCCCACGTTATCCTGTTGCAGGGTACCGGCTATTCGCTGCTGTGGAAGGAGGGCGAGAAGCCGACCCGGGTGGACTGGCGCGAGGGCAGCCTGTTCGCCCCGCCCGAGTGGTGGTTCCACCAGCATTTCAACACCGGCAAGGAGCCGGCGCGCTATCTCGCCTTGCGCCGTGGCGGCAGCCCCGAGCATCCCTTGAAGATCGGCATGAGCGGCGAAGGCGGGGGCCCCGATCAGGTCGAATACGAGCAGGAAGATCCGTGGATTTACGACACTTACAAGGCGGAATTGGAGAAAAACGGGGTGGAAATCCGCCAGGAACGGCCCCACTATCAAAAAAAATGAGGTGAAATCCGCGGCCGGCGCTATCGTTCTCCAGCGCCGACCGCCGTTGCCACCAATTCGATGTCGCTCCGATCGTCCCGCCCAATGCCCGAATTTCGCGGGACGGTGGGCCTATCGGCGGGTCGTCGTCGAGGATGCATCAGGCGCAACCGCGGGCTCGGTCATAGTTGTGCGGCAAGGTCGGGAGCCGCTCGATGTCGTTCGCGACCCTCGGAAAACCAAATGTCGTATCCTAATTACACGCGCGGTTGCGGCAGTCGTCGATATTTGAGGCAGGATTTATGGCTTGATTTAGAGTGGGTCGTGATGGCCGTCGTTGGCGGGCGCAGACCGGTAAAATCAATTTGACCGGCAAACAAATAATGGAGATGTCGATGGGACGGCTGTGGACGTTGATATTGGTATCATTGGTAGCGATCATGGCCGCCATGGCACCCCAGGGCGCCATGGCTCAAGACGCAACGAAAGCGTGGGATGAACTGGTCGCCGCCGCCAAGCGCGAAGGCCGTGTGGTTGTCCTAGGCCCGCCGTATTCCGACGTGCGTGAACAGATTCCAGCCGCTTTCGAGAAGCGCTTCGGTATTGTTGTGGAATATCTCGGCGGGCGCACCAGCCAGGCGGCCGCCCGGCTGCGTGCCGAGCGTCAAGCCGGACTCTACACGGTGGATGTGACCATCGGCGGGGTCCAATCGATGGCGACAATTTTTTATCGCGAGAAGATGCTGGCTCCGCTCCGGCCCGAACTGATTCTGCCCGAGGTCACCGATGGATCGAAATGGAAGAAGGGGGAACCCTGGTTTTCCGATCCGGAGCAGCAATATGTGCTGAGACTGTCCAATTATGTGTCGCCGGCGATTTTTATCAATACTGATAAGATTAAACCGAACGATCTGCGTTCGGTCCACGATCTGCTTGCCCCCAAGTGGAAGGGCAAAATTTCCACCCAGGATCCCACGGTGCCTGGCAGCGGAAGCAATCAAGCCGCACATTTCTACGTTGGGCTTGGCGAAGCATTCGTCAAGCAGCTCTATGTCGAGCAGAAGCCCGTGATCAGCAGCGACGTCCGACAGCTGACCGATTGGCTCCTCCGCGGCACCTATCCGATCGCATTGACCGTCGACACAAGCCAGGTGGATGCCATGAAGAAGGAAGGATTGCCGGTTACGGCGCTGGGTGACCTTCCCGATTGGCCGCAACCGGTGACGGCCGGGTTCGGCCTGACGGCCCTATTTTCTCATGCCCCGCACGCTGCCGCGGCCAAGCTCTTCATCAATTGGCTCGCATCCAAGGAGGGCAACGAAGTCTGGTCGCGCGCGACCGGGACCGCCTCCACGCGCAATGACATCGATGAAGCCAGCTTCTTGCCGCCGGAAAACATTCCCCGCCCAGGCGTGAAGTATTTCGACACCTACGACTGGACCTACACCGTCACGAAAAAGGAAGAAGCCCGCCTCCGGATAAAGGAGTTGCTAGGACGGTAGAGCGACAGCCAGGCGTGATCGACCGTTTCGAGGACGAGGATACTGTCATCTGCCAGGATTACGCGCGCCCTGGAACAAGCCGGAATCGTCATCCGTCAGGCCAAGACGGATGGCGGTAAGTGGCGGCGGGCTATAGCGCGGGTCTGGCCCGTCGGTAGATGGCGTAGTTGAAATGAGTGTTGCTCGGTGGATAAGATGACCGTGCCGCCGAAGATCAGGGATTTCACAGCGGCCGGTCGCATCGATCTCGATGCGTGGCCGGGTAAACCGCGGGCGCTGCCCGGGCCGTCGCTCAATGGAGGAGCGCTATGTTAAGCCAAGAAGAGAACAAGCTCTTGACCCAGATCGGCCGCGGTACGCCGGCCGGCGATCTGCTGCGCCGCTACTGGCATCCGATCTGCCCGGCGAGCGAGCTTTCCGATTCGTCGCCGAAAAAGCGCATCCGCGTGCTGGGCGAAGACCTCGTGCTGTTCCGCGACGGCAAGGGTCGCGTCGGATTGGTGGCCGAGCAATGCGCCCACCGCCGCGCCTCGCTCTATTACGGCTTCGTCGAGGACGATGGGTTGCGCTGTCCCTATCACGGCTGGAAATTCGACGTGGCGGGAAATTGCATAGAGCAGCCGTTCGAGCCCGCCGGCACGCCCTTGAAGGGCGAGGCCTGCCAGGCCGCCTATCAGGTGCAGAAGCTCGCCGGCATGTTCTGGGCCTATCTGGGGCCGACGCCCGCGCCGCTGTTGCCGCGCTGGGAGCCGCTGGTGAGCACCAAGGGCCCGCGCAGCATCTATGTGCTGCCGCAGCTGCAGTGCAACTGGCTGCAGGTCATGGAGAATTCGGTCGACACCACCCACACCTATTACCTGCACGGCCACATGCTGGTCACCCGAGGCCAGGCCGAGCAGGCGGCTTATTATTACCGCCCGATCGAGGATTACGATTTCGAGGTGGTCAAGGAAGACACCTGGGCGGGCGTGCGCAAGATTCGCACTTACGGCGGCGAGCAGGCGGAAAAAGAACTCGGCCACCCGCTGATTTTCCCGTGCATCCTGCTGTCGCCGCAGCGCGAGCATATCGTCATGCACTTCCGCCTGCCGGTCGACGACACCCACACCCAGATCTATCGCATCGAGTTCACCCCCGGGGGCGACACCAGCGGCATGGATTGGGACAATCCGCCGGTGCGCTATTCCAAGCCGCTCAAGGACGAGAACGGCGAATTCAAACTCGACACCTTCGCCTCCCAGGATGCTATGGCGTGGGAGACGCAAGGGCCGGTGCTCGACCGCTCGCTGGAAAATCTCGGCACGTCCGATCGCGGCCTGACGCTTTATCGGCGCATGCTCAAGGAGCAGATCGTGGCCGTGCAGGAGAGCAAGGAGCCGCTCGGCGTCATACGCGATCCGAAGAAGAATCAGATGATCGTCATTCCGGTATCCGAGGGGCAGGCGCGGATGGCACGCAAGGAAATGCAGAAAGTCGGCTAACGCAAGAAAAAGGGGACGAAGTTAGATGGGAAGACGTCAAATCATCGAAGGGCATGGGTTGCCGAAACATCCGCAGCCTTTTCCGACCGCCGTGAAGCTGGGGAACATCGTTTGTTCGTCCGCGGTCGGCGGACAGGATCCGACCACGGGCAAAGCGCCCGAGCAGCCGGATGCGCAAATCAAGAATGCCTTCGGCCATATCGCCACCATCCTGAAGCTGGCCGGCGGATCGCCCGCCGATATCGTCAAGATGACGGTCCATCTCAAGGACAAGGCGCTGCGCGATCTGGTCAATCAGGAATGGATCAAAATGTTTCCCGACGAGAAGGATCGCCCCGTGCGTCATACGCTCACGGCGCCCGATCTGCCCGGCGGGAATATCATTCAACTGGAAATGATGGCGGTGCTGGAGAAGGCCTGACGGCCCTTCGGCGCATGCGGCTATTGTAATTATCCTTTCAGGGAGAAACCCATGATCATCGACGCGCATACCCACTATCACGCCAACGGAATTCTCGCCGGCGTGTTCACCCAGCTCTACGGTCATAACTACGCCACCATCAAGCCGGCCAAGGGCGACGACGATATCCATTTCCATCTGATGGAAGAGCGCGGCTATGACATGCAGATCGTCTCGCAGCCGCCCTTCACCCAGATCCCCGATCTGCCGGCCTCCATGGGCATTGCCCAGGTCAAAGCGTTCAACGATTCCATGGCTAAGGCGGTCGAGGACAGCAACGGCCGCTTCCTCGCCGTCGCCTCCTTGCCGCTGCAGGACATCCCGGCGTCGGTCAAGGAGATGGAGCGGGCGATCACCAAGCTCGGCCATATCGGCGCCATGCTGAACCCCGACATTTCGCGTCGCGGCACCGGTCCGACCGCCGAGGAGGAGTACTGGTATCCGATCTACGAGGCGGCCTGCAAACTCGACATTCCGCTGTTCATCCATCCCGGCTCGTCCGCCCTGCCGCGCCATCAGCGCTACAGCCTCGCGCTGCATCTCGGCTTCCTGTTCGGCGAGACCGAGTTCATCACCACCTTCATCTTCGGCCGTGTGTTCGAGAAGTTTCCAGATCTGAAGATCATGGTGTCCCACGGCGGCGGCGCGATTCCCTATCAGCTCGGCCGTTTCCAGGCTTCGACGGAGCCGGATCTCAAGGGCAAGGGCGGTCCGCGCATTCCGATCGAAGGCACCTTCCTGAGCAACCTGCGCAAGATGTATTTCGACACCTGCCTCTATTCCAAGGAAGGCATCGAATGCCTGATCAAGGTGGTCGGGCCGAGCCAGTGCCTGTTCGGCACCGAATGCCCGGGCATGGGCATGGCCCTGCGGCCGGACGGACGGTCCTATGACAATGTCGAGGACTACATCCGCGCCATCGACTTCATCACCGAGCAGCAGCGCCAGGACATCTTCGCCAATAACGCGATCAAGCTGTTCAAGATCAGGGATCTGGTGAAAGCCAAGAGCGCGGTCGCGGCTCAGTAACAACACCGGTTCAGTCGATTCAGTGAGGGGATAAACACGATGTCAGATGGACTCGTGGCCAGTCTGGCGCGCTTCGATACCTGCACGGTATCGGACGCGATGGATAAGCTCGGCCTCGCCGGGGCCACAGTGGGGATCCGGCCCGCCTGGAAATGCTCGAAGATCTTCGGGCGGGCCGTGACCATGAAGCTCAAGCCGGCCGGGCTCGACAAGCCCAAGCAGCATCTCGGCACGGCGGCGATCGATCTTGCCTCGCCGGGCAATATCATCGTCATCGAGAACACGGTGCGGCCGGATGCGCCGGGCTGGGGCGGCTTGCTTTCGCTCGGCGCCAAGACCAAGGGCGTCGGCGGGGTCGTCTCGGACGGGCCGATCCGCGACGTCGACGAATGCGAGCAGCTCGGCTTCCCGGTCTATTCGCGCAGCGTGGTGCCGATCTCGGCGCGCGGCCGCATCGTCCAGGAATCGGTCAACCAGGAGATCCAGTTCGCCGGCGTGCAGGTGAAGCCGAACGATGTCGTCATCGCCGACGGCAGCGGCGTCGTGATCATTCCGCAGGACAAGCTCGCCGAGGTGGTCGCCGCGGCGAGCGACATGCTCGACCAGGAAATGAAGATGGCCGAGGAAATCCGCGCCGGCAAATCGATGGTCGAAATATTGGAGCGGCGTGGCTATGAAGCCATGCTGCGCAAGGGGTAAGAATGGACAAGGTGGTCGAGGGCTTTCGTGCGTTGTCGGCGGCATCCATATCGGATGCCATGGATCGGCTCGGGCTGCACGGCATGGCCCAGGGCATCGCGCCGCTCAAGTTCGGCTGGCATACGGTGGGCCGCGCCTTCACGGTGAAATACCGTCCGGTCGGCAGCACCAAGGGGACGGTGGGCGATTTCATCGACGACGTCGATCCGGGCTCGATCATCGTGCTCGACAACGGCGGCCGGCTCGACTGCACGGTGTGGGGCGACATCCTGACCAATGTGGCGACGCGGCGGAAGATCGGCGGCACGGTGATTCACGGCGTGTGCCGCGACGTCTCCGGCATCCTGGAATGCAACTACCCGGTGTTCTCGCGCGGCCGCTTCATGCGCACCGGCAAGGACCGCGTCGAGGTCGACGGCTTCAATGTTCCCGTGTCGCTCGGCGACGTGCTCTGCAAGCCGCAGGACATCGTTGTCGGCACCGACGATGGCGTGCTGGTGGTGGCGGCCGACCGCGCCGAGGCGGTCCTGGAATTGGCGCAATCCATTTCCGTGGCCGAGGACCAGATCATCGCCGAGACCAAATCCGGCAGCCGCCTGGACGAGGCGCGCAAGAAGCACGGCTATCATCAATTGCAGACCAAGCGCTGAGTCCAGGGCGGATAGAATGGCGGAGACGATGAGCAAAGCGGATAAATCCTTCATTGCGGCCGTGGCGCGCCAATCGGCGGCGACGGTCCACGAGGCGCTCGGCAAAAAGGGCGCCTTGCCCTCCGCCATCAAGCCGGTGACACGCGGCATGCGGCTCTGCGGCCCGGCCTTCACGGTCGATTCGCCACCGGCCAACAATCTCTTGATCCACCAGGCGATCTATCAGGCGCAGCCGGGCGACGTCCTGGTCGTCAAAGTCGGCGACCATTACGAGGCGGGCTACTGGGGCGAGATCATGGCCGTGGCGGCCGTGGCGCGTGGCCTCGCCGGGCTGGTGATCGACGGCTGCGTGCGCGATTCCGCGGAAATGACCCGGATGAAGTTTTCGGCCTTCTCGCGCGGGCTCTGCGTCCGCGGCACAGGGAAACAGGCCGGCGGCACCCTCAACAAGCCGCTGACCATCGGCGACGTGACGGTGCATCCGGGCGACATGGTGCTCGGCGACGACGATGGCGTGGTGGTGATCCCGCAGGAGGATTTCGCCACCATCGTCGAGAAGGCGGAAAAGCGCGTCGCAGTCGAGGACAAGATCATGGCTCGCCTCAGGGGCGGCGAAAGCACGCTGGATATCTACAAGTTCTGAGTTGCGTCATCCGCTAGCGATGCACCGGCTGAACCTCGTCGGGCTTTTCCATGCGGCGCAAGGCGGGGAATAGCCCCGCCCAGATGCCGACCATCAGGACGACGGCGGCGCCGCCGATCACCACCGAGCCGGCGGCGCCGAACCAGTCGGCGGCCAAGCCGGCGCGGAACTGACCGAGCTGGCCCCCGGTGAGGACCGACACGGAGCTCACCGCGGCGACCCGGCCGCGCATCTCGTCGGGAATGTTCACCTGCACGAAGGTCTGGCGGATGATGGTGTTCACCATGTCCGAAGCGCCGACCAGCACCAGCAGGGCGATTGAAAGCACCACGTTCTCCGACAGGCCGAAGGCGAGCGTGGCGGATCCGTAGACCGCTAGGGTGGCGAATAGCATCTTGCCGCCGCGGCGCTGGATCGGGTAGTGGGTCAAAACGAAAGCCGTGATGAGTCCGCCGACACCCGGCGCGCTGCGCAGGATTCCGAAGCCCATCGGCCCGATCTTCAGGATCTCGTCGGCGAAGATCGGCAGCAGCGCGGCGATGCCGCCGAAAAAGGTCGCCACCAGATCCAGTGAAATCGCGCCGAGGATGGGGGGCGAGCGCCAGATGAAGCGGAATCCATCGAGCACGGCGTTGAGCCCGCCCTTGGATGGCCGGAATGGCGTCAGCGGAGAGGGCATCAGCAGCATCGCACCCAAGGCGACGAGAGTGAGCAGCAGGCACCCGAGATAGTCGATGCCCGGGCCGGAAATGGCCAGCAACGCCCCGGCGAGGGGCGGACCGATCAGTTGCGACACCTTGTTGGTCGAGGATTGCAGGGCGATGGCGCGGCCCAACACCTGACGCGGCACCATGACGGGCAGCAGGGCCTGCAGCGAAGGACCTTCGAAGGCTCGCGCCATCGCATTGATCGTCAGCGCCGTGTAGATCGCGGCGAGCGGCGGTTCGAAAAAGGTGAGCAGCAGGAATACCGCCGCCATGATGGTTTGGAGGATATAGGACCACCGCAGGATGATGCGCCGGTCGTATCGGTCGGCGATCTGTCCCGCGAGCAGGCTCAGCAGAAGCGGCGGCAGGAACTGCGCCAACCCGACGAGCCCCAGGTGAAGCGCGCTTTCCGTCAGTTTCCAGATTTGCCAGGCAATGGCGATGGCCAGGAAATGGTTGGCCATATGGGACGTCAGGCGGGTCGTGAACATCAGGCGGAAGGCATGGATGCGAAAGAGCGGCGTCGTTTCGGTGATGACAGCCTCGGCGCCGGTCATGTCGCAATCCTCATGATGGTTGTCCCCTTTTCCGGATTGCGATGTCGGCCTTGGCCAAAGCGATCGTGGCCATGCCGAAGCCCGCCAGCACCTAGAACAGCTCTCGATGTCGGCCCGCCGCAGCAGAAGCTTGAGCCCGGCCGGCGCGGCACTTGGAATTTCGCGGCCTGCTGTATCGAGTGATCGCCGAAGGACGCTGGTGGGCAGGATGGTGGGCAACGGGCCCGATGACCGCATGTGGCTGGTTATATGCGGATGAGCCCTGTCGCAGGTCGTGCAATCGTTGGTCCGATCAAGCCTCGCCGGCGCTTCCGTCCGGCAGGAGGCGGGCTATTTTTGCAGTCTAGTCCCAGACGTTCGTAGTACCTGAGTGTGCATTGGCACAATCATTGTGTCATCTCGGAATGATGCTGGCGCAGCGAAATAGTTTTTATACTGGCGGTTGCCGCGTCTCGCAGATCAATCCATTCCCTCGTTTGTAAGAAGACTATCTTTCAATTTTAGCGGTTAAACCGGCAAGACATGCCCATTGCGAACGCCGGCCAGGCTGCGATCGTCCTCAGCGGCCTTTCGGCGCCGCGTTACTACCTTCTTTTTGGCACGTCGTGCAGATCCGCGCTGCCGCTGCGGCCTTCCGACCACCGAACTCGAAGCAATTGTCTCCCCAGCGTGTCACCGCGCTTGCGCGAAAGGGTCGCCCCGTCAAGTCCCGCTGGGGAACCAATTCATCTTGAGCCGGTTTAGCTCAGCACAGTCACGGCGGAGCGGAGCAATGGAAACAACAGCGAACCAATCATCTAAGCCGGGCGGGGCCTCCACCGGTCCTCAGGGCAGCCAAGCAGCGGGCAGCGGCATCGCCGGCGAACTTAAGCAACAAGCCGGCGAAATCACCGAGCAGGCGAAGACAATGGCGCGCGAGGCGGCACAATCGGGCCAGTCGCTCGCCGCGGACCAGTTGAACGAATTTGCCGACGGTGTGCGGCGGTCCGCGGAGAGTTGGGACGACACCCAGCATGTTTGGGTCAAGCAGGCGTTAAGCAGCGCGGCCGATGGCATCGAACGCTTTTCGTCGACCCTGAAGGATCGCGATCTGCCGTCGCTGCTGAGCGAGGCGGAAGGTGTCGCCCGCCGGAATCCGGCGCTGTTCGCTGCCGGATGCGCCGTCGTAGGATTCGCCCTGGTACGCTTCCTTCAGAGCAGCAACCGCGACCGGTCGTATGCCGGAACCGGAGCCGAGTCTCGACGTGGCTCTCAATCCGGCCGGCAGCCAGACGCGATGGCCGGTGCCGGCCGTTACTCGGAAGGTCGGCAGAGCGGCTACTCCTCGACCATCTAGCGCGAACAGGGAAGCAGGAGATCTGAAATGGCGACCGGATTACGCGACGAGGCGCGCTCGGTGACGGGACTCTTGGGGGACATCGTTCGGGATATTTCCGACCTCGTCCGCCAGGAGATCGCGTTGGCCAAGGCCGAAGCGTCGGAAAAGCTGAGCAAGCTGCAAATCGCCTTCGCCGCGATTGCAATCGGCGGTGCCGTTGCCTTTGCCGGCTTCATCAAACTGCTCGACGCCGCGGTGTTCGCGCTGGGCAATGTCATGGGATCCATGGTGACGCGGTTCCCCGCTTTGCCGGCATTGATCGTCGGTGCCATCGTGGTGATCGCCGGAATCGTGATGATCAAGCTTGGCCTCGACAAGTTCAGCGAAAACAGCCTGAAGCTGCCGCGGACCATGAGAAACGTCCAAAGGGATCAGGCTGTGGTGAAGGAGCATCTGCCATGAGCGTGTCTGAGCGAACCGACCGTGTTCTCGATCGTGCCGCGCGCGGCGAAGCCGATATCGGTGAGATCGAGGCGTCTATCTCGGCCACCCGCGCCGACCTCGATCGCAATCTTTCCGCCATGGAACAGCGACTGTCGTCGGATGAATTGATCAACCAGGCCGTCGACTACCTGCGCTCGAGCCCGACGGAATTCCTGTCTAACTTCGGCCAGGCGGTGAAGGCAAATCCGGTCCCCGCCGCCCTGATGACGGTGAGTATCGCTTGGTTGATGTTCGGCAACCGCCGTTCATTGAGCGATGGCAGCGCGGGCCAGCGTGCGTTTCGCGGTGGCGAGTGGGCTGCCGGCGGTTACGACGAACAGGTCGATGGTCTCGGTGAAGATGAAGACGTGACCGACCGCGGCAACGGTTCGAATCCGCTTCATCGGGTGGCTGAGACGGTGCGCCAGCGCGCGTCGATGGTGGGTGATCGTGCATCGCAGTTGGCCGATCGGGCGTCCTCCGCGGGCGGTCGTGTGAGTCGCAAGTTCAATGAGGTCGGAGGCAAAATGACCGAAGCGAGTAATCATGCCCAGGAAGTTTTCCAAACCGCGCGCGAACGCATTGCCCAGGCGCGTGAAACTCTGAGTCGGCAGCCGAAGCGTCTGCAGGCGGGCTATCAAGATCTGGCGGACAATCATCCCTTCATTCTCGGCGCGTTCGCGTTCGTTGCGGGGGCAGCGGTCGCCGCAAGCCTGCGGCGCACGCAGCTCGAGGACAAGATCATGGGCGAATATCGCGATGAAGTGCTTGATGAAGCCGGCCGTCGCGCTCTCGCGGAGCTGAACCATGGGTTGGCGGCCGCGAAAACCGTGCTGACCTCATCGGGGGACGATGAATCGTCCGACGACCAGACGGAAATGGAGATAGACAGTTCCGGCAACGAACACGACACGGAAGGCGACTCCACGTCATCGCGAGACACATCGGCAGCCCAGCGTGAAAGCCAGGACAGCTACCACTGAAATCAGGAGGTTCGCATGAACAGCATTATTTATCTGGTTGGTCTCGTCGTCGTTGTCATCGCTATTCTTTCGTTTTTAGGACTTCGCTGACGGCGATTGTTAGGAGAACATTTTTTCCGTACGGACGCGGCACCTTCGCTGCCGTCATGAACTATCTAAATACGACGTTGGTCATAGGCTTTCGCTACGGCCGTACTGGGTCGTAGCGAGCCGAACCTGTGCCTCAAAAAACTCACAGCGCGTGCCAAAAAAATCACGGGCTCGCCCAAAAAAGCTCATCTAATCCTACCTCAAGCTGACATCCAGGTCCGCTCGGGACGCGGCTCGCGCTGCGCACCCCTGTCGTTTAGGAGTGCCTGATTGGATGCCGGGGGCCAGATGACCAATATATCCTTCCCTAAGCGGAAGACGGCGCATCATCTTGTGTCAGTAAAGCAAGTAGCTCCGACCACACTCGCCGTGCGTGTGACCGGACATGCTCTATCTCTCATTGCATTCGTCCGTAGACTCGGGGGTTTTCAACGCCGGGCGGGTCGCGCACGACGGCAGGGCGAGCCACCTCTTGCTACTGTCAACGGCAGTGGGCAGGATAGTACACAGAATGCGACGGTCAGAGGGGGCCGTTTCTCGTACGCGAATGAAATTTGTAACCGCGCCTATTCACTTTTATTCATCACGCCGTCAGTTCGCCTCATCATCGTTCGATAGCCGATGGGCAGAAACCCGCTGGTCCGCCGCCGCGAGGAAATCAGGAGCACATTGATGCATCAAGCAGTGAAACAAGCTGAGCCTGTTCAGTCGGAAGCTTTGGCGCGGCTCGAATCGCGGCATCTCCTGAAGGCATTGCGCGCGTTCAAACGCGGCGATTTCTCCATGCGCTTGCCGAGCGACATGCCAGGCATCGATGGTGAGATCGCGGAAGCTTTCAACGACGTGGTCGATCTCAACCAGCGGATGGCGCGCGAGTTCCGTCACCTCAGTCGCGTGGTCGGCAAGGAAGGCAAGATCAACCGGCGCGGCAAGCTGATGGGCGCCGAAGGCAGTTGGCAGGATTGCATCGACTCGGTCAACGCGCTGATCGAGGACATGGTGCAGCCGACCACGGAAGTGGCGCGCGTGATCGGCGGCGTCGCCAAGGGCGATCTGTCGCAGAAGATGATGGTGGAGATCGATGGCCGCCCATTGCGCGGCGAATTCCTGCGTATCGGCACCATCGTGAATACCATGGTGGACCAGCTCGGATCGTTCGCCTCGGAAGTGACC
>CAZOBN010000037.1:12281-27021 GCA_964577835.1 uncultured Rhizobiaceae bacterium | reverse complement strand
CGCGCCGATGTCGCCGAGCCGCGTGCCCGGCCGTACCACTTCGATGCCGCGCATCATGGCTTCGTAGGTGATGTCCACCAGCTTGCGCGCCTTGACGCCGACATCGCCGACGAAATACATCCGCGAGGTGTCGCCGTGCCAGCCGTCGAGAATGACGGTGATGTCGATGTTGACGATGTCGCCCTTCTCGAGCCGCTTCTTCTCGTCGGGAATGCCGTGGCAGACCACGTGGTTGACCGAGGTGCAGATCGATTTGGGGAAGCCGCGATAGCCGAGCGGCGCCGGGACCGCGCCCGCGCCGACGATGAAGTCATGGCACAGCTTGTTGAGCTCTTCGGTGCTGATGCCGGCGTTCACATGGGGCGTGATGAAATCGAGCGTCTCGGCCGCCAATCGGCCGGCGCGGCGCATGCCCTCGAAGGCCGCCTCTTCATGCAGCACCACATTGTGCGCCTTGCGGCGGGTGCCCTCGTTCTGGTTCGTGTAGTCCATATTGTTCATCGCCTGTCCGCCGCTTGGTCGCTCTTGAAACCCGTTGTCACAGCCGAACCGGCAGGGGACCGCCCAGTTCGATCGAATCCACCGTAACCTCGCAAGTGTAGCATATCGTCTCCACGCCGCACCGGACGGCCTCGCGCAGGCCCTTGCCGTATGCCGGATCGAGGTCGTCGGCAACGGTGAAATAGTCGCAGTCGCCGCGCTGCACCAGATAAACCATCACGGCCCGGGACCCTTGCGCCACCATTTCCATGAGTTCCCTTAAATGCTTAGCGCCACGCGCGGTGGGGCAGTCGGGGAATTCGGCGGCCGGGCCGCGCTTGAGGTGCACGTTCTTGACCTCGACGTAACATGTAGGCTTTCCCGGCT
Source organism: uncultured Rhizobiaceae bacterium (assembly GCA_964577835.1). Lineage (GTDB taxonomy): Bacteria > Pseudomonadota > Alphaproteobacteria > SMXQ01 > SMXQ01 > CAVVYA01. The sequence continues at coordinate 26,154 of CAZOBN010000037.1, read as the reverse complement.
CTTCCAACAACAGGTCGATGCGCGAGTTTACGCCGTAGCGGACCTCGCGCCGGAGCGTGCTGTAGCCGCGCAGCTCCTTGATTTTGCCGGCGGCCACGGCGCTGGCGACGATGGCGTTGGGCAGGCTGGTATTGATACCCACCAGGTGGCCGCCGACCCTGACCAACTCCCAGCTATAGGCGAGCTTGCGCAGGGGATTGTCGGATTTCGATAGCCAGACCTCGGCGCCGGCCGTGTTCAAGCCCAGCATGGCGCCAGGATTGGCGCAATGGGCGACCACCAGTTCGCCATTGGAAAGCTCGATATCGCTGAGGAAGCGCTTGTAGCGCTTGACCAGCGTGCCGCGCACAAGCGGCTCGGAAAACTTCATCGAAAAGGCACCTCGACCGGACCCGCGCGTCACCATACCGGCGCCGCTCGGCCTTGGCAAACCGGCCGGACAGCGCGGGTGGAGCGGTCTGAGATGGCCGGGCGCCGGCATCCCCCTCGAAGGGGCGGCCCAGTCAGCCGCCGCGGGACTGCAGGGCGCCTGCCGCGGCAAGGCCGAACGGCAGGATTTCCGGCCGGCTGCCGGCATCGGGCAGGAAGGTGCGGGTGATCTGTTCGGCGGTGAGCGGACGGCTGACCAGATAGCCCTGGATCATGTCGCAGTTGTAGGACTCGAGGAAGCGGAGCTGCTCGATGGTCTCGACGCCTTCGGCGACCACGTCGAGCTTGAGGCTGTGGGCCATGGCGATGATCGCCTGGACGATGGCCGCGTCCTCCGTGTTCACCGTCACGTCGGTGACGAAGCTGCGGTCGATCTTCAGGCAGTCGATCGGGAAGCGCTTCAAGTGATTGAGTGAGGAATGACCGGTGCCGAAATCGTCGATCGCGATGCGGATGCCCATGTTGCTGAGCAGGCATAGAGTCACCGTCGCTTCGTCCGGATCCTGCATCACCGCGCTTTCCGTCAGTTCCAGCTCGAGGCAGCCGGGCGGCAGGTGCGTCTTGTCCAACGTGCGGGTCACCGTCTCCAGGACGTTCTCCTGGAAGAACTGGCGGCTCGAAAGGTTGACCGACATACGCAGGTCGCGATGCCCCGCGGCGTGCCACACCTTGGCTTGCGCGCAGGCTTCGCCCAGAACCCATTCGCCGAGCGGTGCGATCAACCCGGTTTCCTCGGCGAGCGGAATGAAGTCGTTGGGCGGGATAAGGCCGAGCTGAGGATGCTCCCAGCGCACCAGAGCCTCGAAGCCGGCGATCCGCCGCTGGCTCAAGTCGAATTGCGGCTGATAGTGGAGCACGAATTCGCCACGGTCCAGCGCACGGCGCAGCTCGCTCTCGAGCGACAGCCGCCGATTCGTCTTGGCGTTCATGTCGAGAGTGTAGAACTGGTAGTGATTGCGCCCGAGATCCTTGGCCCGCGACACGGCGGCATCGGCGTTGCTGAGCAGCACATCGCTGTCCTCACCATCGCCGGGAAAGACGGTGATGCCGACGCTGCCTGTTACGTAAACCTCGTGGCCTTCGATCACGACCGGCCGGCTGAGGGCATTGAGCAACTTTTGCGCGATCAGCGTCGTCTCTTGCGGCGAGCCGACGGCGGTCGAGACGGCGACGAACTCGTCGCCGTTGTAACGCGCCAGAATATCCGATTCGGCCAAGCAACTGCGCAAACGACTGGAGACCTCCTGCAGAAGCTTGTCGCCGCGGCTCGGTCCCAGTGTTTCATTGACCAGCTTAAAGCGGTCGAGATTCAGCATCAGAACCGCGACGAGAGACTGTTCGGCTGCCGCCTTGGCGACCAATCGCTGCAAGGTGTCGCGCAGAGAATCGCGGTTGAGCAGGCCGGTCAAGCTATCGAAATTCCGCAGGTGCGCGATTTGTCGCTGAGCGGCCTTGCGAGCGGCGGCGTAGCGTAATATGCGCCGCAGAAAATCCTCGTCGGCAAGGGTGGCTAGGGCGACGCAATCCTGCGCCCCGAGGGAGAGCATCTGTTCCGAGAACTCGGTTTCGTCGTTCTGAGTGATCGCGACAATCGGCGTGTCTGCCGCGCAATCCTGCAGATGCCGTAGCGCCACGGTGCTGCCCTGCAGGGTCGCATCGGCGCACAGCAGAATCACGTCATAGTCGTGCTGTGTGAGCGCGCGCTTTGCATCGTCGACGCTCGCGACTTGTTCGACATCGAGTGCCGGCTTTTTCAGGCGGCTCAGGCAGACGCCGAGCTTGGCGCCAGCTTGCCCATTGCAGCGGACCAACATGACGCGCAGGACTGCCGGCGGGGTGTTAGGCCGCCGCAGGGCCTTTGGCGAAGCGAATTTGTTCGAATTGCTCATTCTGCCCCGACAGTGCGAAAGTAAAGCTTGGCGATGTCCGGTTGAACCGAGCGGTCTGGCGCGGTTGACTTGGTCATCGCCTCGAGTTCCCCTTTACGAACGCATATGCTTGAGAAACAACGAACTTATTTGGTCAGAAGCCGCAGCTTCCTGGGTCTGGAAACCGGGCTTGACCAGTCTTTCGCCGAAAAGTTACGAAAAGTTTAAAATCACAATTTTGATTCAAATCTCCACAGGGACGTGAAGATCCACTACGTGATTTGCCGTACCCGCCGCGGGCAGACGCACAAATTATGATCGCAATCATGAAACCATCGCTCGTCACCGCCGCTGTCGTCGTGATCGGCAACGAGATCCTGTCCGGCCGTACCAAGGATGCGAACCTTGTTTATCTCGCCGAGCATCTGAACGAGCTCGGTATCCGCCTGTTGGAGGCGCGGATCGTCGCCGATGTCGAGGACGCGATCGTCCAGGCGGTCAACGATTGCCGCACCCGGTTCCACTATGTGTTCACCACCGGCGGCATCGGACCGACCCATGACGACATCACCGCGGCCAGCATCGCCAAGGCATTCGCCGTGCCGCTCACGGCCCATCCCGAAGCCGTGGCGCGGCTTGAACGTCATTACGCCCACGGTCAATTGAACGAGGCGCGTATGCGTATGGCGTACACGCCCGAAGGCGCGACGCTGATCGACAATCCGATCAGTGCCGCGCCCGGCTTCCAGATCGGCAATGTGTTCGTGATGGCCGGCGTGCCGCTGATCATGCAGGCGATGTTCGCGGGCATTCGCCACCGGCTGGTCGGCGGCGCGCCATTGCGCTCGCGCACGTTTCGCACCAATTTGGCCGAGGGCATCATGGCCAAGGATCTCGCGGCCTTGCAGGCGCGCTATGCGGATGTCGAAATCGGCAGCTATCCGTCGTTTGCGCGCCGCGAGCCCGGCGTGCGCATCGTGCTGCGTTCGACCGATGCCGCGCGCCTGGCGGCGGTGGGCGAAGACTTCATGGCAATGGTCGTGGGACTGGGCGGCCAGACGGAGGAGATCGAAGTGGCGGACCGCTGACGCCGCTTCGTCGCTCTGGTTTCCGGCCTCCAGGCGTCGGTCTTCTAGGCTTGCGGCGCGCGCCGCCGGTAGCGACGCTGCTCGACCAGGGTGGCGATGATCCGCCCCGGGTTCTCCGCATTGATGACCAGGGTCGGCCAGTCCGGGTTGAGGGGCGCCAGTTCGATCGGCGAAGCGCCGCTGCCATCGGCGCCGCGAGGACGGAATTTCTTGAAGGTCGCTTCCGCCTCGCTCTCGAGCTTGGCGACGACAAGGTCGCCGGGCTGCGGCGTCACGTCGGGGTCGAGGATGATCTTATCGCCTTCGCTGAAATCCGGCGCCATGCTGTTGTCGCGAATCACCAGTGCGAAGGCCCGTTGCGAGATCTCGGGATCCGCGGCGACCACGTCTCCGCTGGCGCCGACCGGGAGCGCGCCCTCCGCGCCCCACTGCCCGGCTTGTCCATAGTCGATGACGGGAACGCCGCGAAATGGCGACGCGGGAGCGAACGGGTTCGGCGTGTCGGGCAGGGACTGGTCGCCGACGGTCAGCCAGGACAGCCAGACGTTCAAGGCGTCGGCTGCCTTGACCAGATTGTCGAGACTGGGACGCGTCACGCCGGCTTCCCATTGCGCCACGGCCGCGCGGCTGACGCCGCATTTGGCCGCGAGCTTCTCCTGGGTCAGGCCGATCGCATCGCGCCGCGCGCGGATCCGGTCGCCGAGGCTAAGCGTGGGAATAGCCGCGGGGGGCGGCGGAGACTCCGATGTGCTCATGGGGGGATTGTGAAAGCAAAACTTACAACCGTCAATGAAAGCTAAGTTCAGCTAACTCTCACAACCGTCGTTACCTCGCTGACGACGCAGCCGTCTTGAGGGCCGGAAAAGGGCCCGACCTGAGCTTCATGACAGACACCCAACGTGATATTTGTCGGCCCGCGACTAGGCAGCGAGGGTGCGAAACAGCATGAAATAGGCATCTGAAGGGAGCGTTTTGTTATTTTTGAGGTAGTGGCAAATGCTGTGGATAAGGTCAAACGAGAGCACCTTAACAACGGTGCTGTATGCGCTACACGCGCGCCATGCGATATCGAACGCGGCGAATTCGTTGCAATACTCTTCCTGAAACTGAAGGTACCACTGGATATATTGCGAGTCAGAATACGAGTAGCGTGTCAAGCCAGCGTCAATCTCTTCAGCGGTGTAGTCGCATTTCACACCTGAAATAAAGCAATTTGTGCATAAAGACTGCAGAAGCGCCCCAGATCGCTTGTAGTGGTCTGGATTTTTTGAGTGGAGGTAAGCGGCATACCGGTTGAGTTCGTATTGATATTTGTCGAATGCTAGGTCCACACCTTCCGTCGAAACCTTATTGGTGAGGTTAAAAAAAGGCAAGAGCTCGCGCGGAACGGATTTTTCCGCTTGCTTTACGAATTCTTTGAAAAACTCTTTGTTTTCCAGTTGATCGAAGAGCCCGTCGGCCATTTCGTTTAGTCCATTTTTGGCACAAAAAAACCGGGCTGAACGCCCGGTTTTCAGCAACGCCCTAGCTCTGTTTAGGCTTTGCTTTTAAAATGAGCAAGCAATACCTCGTGTAGACTAGGCACGTCCTCGAACGGGCGTTGCTGCTGTCCCAAATTATTATCCGGGTAATGTGCGAACTCGACCTTTTCAGCGGCTGCAGTATCGCGCCTGCATTCCATTTCCTGTGTCATATCGACCTCCAAATCCATCCTTGTTGACCCCCCCGACCCAGCGCCAATTGCCCAGCGCTCAGTCAGCAAGTGATGTTTGCCCTACTACCGACTACCCTAATTTAGGAAAACTCCATGGCAAGATGATGGCAAAACAGCATAGCGGCACTGATTAAAGAAACATTTAGCGTGGGACTCCCCAAAAAGCCCGTGTCGAAAATGAGCCCTCATTGCGAGCCTGTTAGAGCGTAGAAAATGCGTATCCAGCGAAAAATTTACTGTAATTAACCATTTTTTAACCAAACGTTGCATCCTTGCAACAAGTTTAGTCCGGTTTGCCTGTCTTTGAAATGGCGAACCGCTAAAATTGTAAGACAAAACTACAGTATGTAACGTCCACCTTACAAAAATGGCATAAAGCTTGCTATTCTGTAGTTGCCTTCTCCACAAGCAAAAAGCAGGCCAAAGTAGATCTGAGCAACCTGCCACGGTGAAATGCGGACGTTGGTCTGAAACGAAACTGGACCGTTACGATGCGGCGTCTAGGTGGCTTGAAAGGGAAGTTGGGCCGATCTTCGCCTGAGCGTAATCCGGACTTTCCGATAATGGGGATTACGGCCTTCCGGATTGACCTCGCGGGCCAGCGGAAGGGGCACACATGGCGGTACTAACAAGCTCGTAAGGGCACTCGCATCGGAGGGGTGGTCCAGCACCTTGCTGGTGCCCGCTGCCGGACTCGAACCGGCACTCCCGTTCAGGAAGCAAATTTTAAGTCTGCTGCGTCTACCAATTCCGCCAAGCGGGCGCCCGGGCCCGGCGCGTCGGCCGGGCGTCGGGATAATGGGGCGGTGCCGAGGTTTTTGCAAAACCTATCCGCTCGTTCGCGCGCTATCGTTGCTCCGGAGCGCGCGGCGGCGGCGGTGCGGCTTGCTCCTTTGGCGCGCCCAGCACGACTCGCGCCGCGGCGCCCGGAAATCCGTGACAAGCGAAGTTGAACTCACCTACAATTTCGCGCCACCTCGCCGATAAAAACAAATCTTCGGCAACTCGCAACCCGATCGTTTTCAGACGCGGAGAGACCATGCCCGCCAAGGCGAAGCTCATTGAGACCCTGGGCCCCGATCATACGGCGCTCGTGCTGTTCGATACCCTGCACGGCTATCTCCACCCCAAGGATCCGAAGAAGCGGGCCTTCCTCGACGACAATAACGTGCTGCCCAATCTGACGCGGTTGCTGCGTGGCGCCCGCCGGGCCGGCCTGCGGGTCTTCTATCCGTCCGGCGACCATGCCGCCGACGGCTCCGACACCGTGGCGCGGCTGACCGACACCGATATGGATCTGCGGCCCTGGCCGAATGGGCCGCTCAAGGCGGCGGCCAAGAAGGCAATTGCGCCGAAGATCCGCCACGGCAGCAAGGACGCGGAGATTGCCCGTGAGCTCAAGCCGCGGCCGGGCTTCGACGTGGTCGTGCCGAAGCACCGCTGGAATTCCTTTTTCCAGACCCATCTCGAGGTGGCGCTGCGCGCCCGAGGGCTGGATACCGTGATCCTGGCCGGCGGCTCGACCGACGTCGGCATCGCCAGCACCGCCTTCGCCGCCCGCGATCTCGATTTCGGACTGGTCGTGGTGAGCGACGCCTGTTATTCGGCGCGCGGCAACAACAACCAGTTCTTCATGGAACGGGTGTTCCCGCGCATGGGGCGCGTGATGACCGTGAAGCAGACGATCGACCTCATGCTGCGCGGGGCCGGCAAGAAGAAATGACCAATCCAATTTCAGCGATAAATTTCGCAGCAGCAGGGATATGCCCATGAGCGCCATGACGACGGCCAACGCGATCGAACACAAGGAGGTGACGCTGAAGGGCGGGCTTCCGGCCTATCTCGCGATCCCCGACGCGAAAGGCAAGGTGCCGGCGATCGTGCTGATGCACGAGCGCTATGGGTTGGTGCGGCACACCAAGGATCTGGCCGACCGCTTTGCCCGCGATGGCTATGTTTGCATCGCACCGGACTGCTTCTACAAGCATCCGGATCGGGCTCTGCTTCACAAGGGCGATTCGCGCTACGACCTGACGGATCCGGAATCGGTCGAATATCTTTCCATCGCGATCGATGCGCTGAAGGACATCCCCGAAGCCGACACCACGAAAGTGGCGGTCAAGGGCGTGTGCCAGACGGGCCGCCATCCGCTGGTGTTGGCGGCCGTGCGGCCGATCAGCGCGGCGCTGGTGTGGTATGGCGCGGCTTCCAAGCGGGAGTGGGAGGTCAATAAATTGCAGCCGGCGCCGCTCGACGACCTCATCGCCAAGGTGGAGTGCCCGGTACTGGGTATTTTCGGCGAGGCGGATCACATCATCTCGGTCGAGGACGTGCGCCGTTTCCGCGATTCGCTCGAGAAGCATGGGAAGAGCTATACGATCAACATCTATCGCGACGCGCCGCACGGCTGGCTCAACGACACGATGCCGGGCCGCTATCGCCGTGAGCAGGCCGAAGCCGGCCTCGCAGCACAGCGCGCCTTCCTCAAGGAGGTGTTCTCGCCGGATTACGACCGGTCGCGCAAAGTCCAGCGCTACTCGGCCGACATCGGCCCGAACTACGACTTCTCGAAGAACGTCCGGCTCGAATAGCCGCGAGGCATCCGCCATAAAAAAAGCCGCGGGCGGTGCCTGCGGCTTTTTTGTTGGGCCGTTGCGCGGCGCTTATTTGATCAGGGTCACCGGCACGTCGACGTGCGAGATGACATGAGTCGCCACCGAGCCGAGCAGCAGGCCGAAGGCCGAGCCGAGGCCGCGTGTGCCCATGACGATCTGACCGCAGCCGAGCTTGCTGGCGAAGGAAGCGATCACATCGCCGGGATTGCCGACTCCGATATGTACCTTGTAGGCCAGGCCCGCGGCATCGAGCAGCTTCTTGGCGCCGGCGAGCGCCTTCTCAGCCTCATCCCGGTGCCAGTCCTCGATCGCGCCCTTGCCGACGAAGGTCGAGACGTCGCCGCTCACCGGGGGTTGCACGTTCAGCAGATGGATCTCGAACGTCTGGCACGATTTGACGAGTTCGATGACGTATTTGACGGCGCGCTCCGAATTGGCGGAGCCGTCGACCGGTAGAAGGATCCTCGTGGTCGCGGTCATTTATGTTCTCCACTCTCTGCCAAATCGACCAAGACTTTTTTCTGTTCCATGCGGTGCGCCAGGATCTTCCCCAAGCCCATGACGAAGACCGCGCCGATCCCCGCTGCCGCGGTTTCGCTCCAAGGGGGCAGCGTTTCCGCCCACGCATGGATGGCGGGATCGGTGAGCGAAATTTCACCGGCGATCCAGCCCAGCAGGCCGCCGCCGAGCGTCACGAGAACCGGAAAGCGGAGGAGGACCTTCAGGACGAGGGTGCTGCCGAAGATGATCAGTGGAATGCTGATGATCAAGCCGATGGCGATCAGCAGGACATGGCCCTTCGCCGCGGCCGCGATGGCGATGACGTTGTCGAGGCTCATCACCGCGTCGGCGATGACGATGGTGCGTACGGCGCCCCATAGGCTGCTGGCGCCGCCTTTACCATCCCCGTGATCTTCGTCTTCCGGCAGCAGCAACTTGACGCCGATCCACAGCAGCAGCGCGCCGCCGATGAGCTTCAAGTAGGGAATGCTCATCAGGTAGACGATGAAGAACGAGAAGATCAGGCGCAGGATGATGGCGCCGAGACTGCCCGCCAGGATCGCCGGCTTTTTGTGTCGGTCCGCGAGGTTGCGGCAGGCCAGCGCGATGACCACCGCGTTGTCGCCCGACAGGATGATGTTGACGAGAATGATTTGTCCGAGCGCGGTCCAGAAGTGCTCGCCTAGCGTAAAATCGAATTCAGACATGCGTGAAAACGCTCCCCCTTCTTCGGCGGTCCCGACCGCGCGGCGGCATCGCTTTTCGGCGCGGCCAATCCGTATATGAAGCCTTTCCCGGCCTGTCCAGCATAATCGGACAGGGCGCGCGGTGGTATTTTGGCTTTGTCAATTACGGGAAACCGCTACGGTGGTCGGCTCATCGCCGAGCCCGCTCGCCGGTTCACGCCTGGTCATCAGGTCTTGGGGCCTTGCAGAAAGCCCTTTCTGTGAGCGATTGCGAACACCGTCGGGGCGAGGAAGACCGAGATGGTGATGCGGACCAGATGGTGGATCGTGATGAACGCCACGTCGATGCCGAGCGCGAGGGCGATCAGCGTCATCTCGACCAGACCGCCTGGGCTGAGGGAAAGCACCAGCGCTTTGGTATTAAAGCCGGTAATCAAATGAATGCCGTAAGCGAATACGATGGCGCTGCCGAGCAGAAGCAATGCCGAGACCAACGAAACCCGGACAGTGCTCATGACCTCGCCGAGGTGGACGCCGACATAGCGGCAACCGAGGCTCGAGCCCAGGATGATCTGCGCCAGGACGATGAGCTCGCCCGGCGGTTTCGAGGCGGTTAGGCCGGTGAGATGGGCGATGGCGCTGGCGGTCAGCGGCCCCGTGAAACGGAACGCCGGGAAATGCAGGATCTTGCCTAGGAAATATCCGATGCCGCCGCAGGCAAGCAGAATGAGCGCGTCGGTGAGTGCCAGCGTCGACAGCCCGGGACCTCCCATGGTGAAGCCGCCCGGCGGCACATAGCCTTCGACGAGGCGGAACCAGAGCGGCACGGTCAGAACCACCACCAACACGCGCGTGCCATGGGCGAGGAAGATCTTGCGCTCGTCGGCGCCGGTATGGGCGCCCAGGATCACCATCTCCATCAGTCCGCCCGGGATGGCGCAGAAATACGCCGTCGCCTGGTCGTATTTCGCCACCAGATGGAGGTAGCACCAGCACAGCGCGGAGCTGGCCAGCACATAAATCGCGAGCAGCGACATGCTCAACAGATATTGCCGGGCTTCGCCGATCACATCCGGCGTGAAGCTGCTGCCCAGCATGGTGGCGATGACGATGACCATCGGTTCGCGCAGCCAGAACTGCACGCGCACCCGGGCGCCGAGCAGGGCGAGAGCAGTCACGACGATCGTGCCGCCCAGCATCCAGGGCAACGGCATGTTGAGATGGTTGAAGATGAGTCCGCCGAGAAATCCGCTGCCGAGCGCGAGGGCGAGAGGTTGGATTTCGCGCTGAACAAATCGGCCTATGGCCATTGATCGGGCCCTCTTTGCTGATGGGCAGACGCGACGGAGACCGCGGCTCAGGCGCCGCAGATATCCTTCGCCATACGCAGCAGAAATGTCTCGCAACGGGCGAGTTGATCGCGGGCGACGAATTCGTCTGGCCTATGGGCCTGGGCGATATCGCCAGGGCCGCATACCACGGCGGCGATACCGGCGTTCTGGTATAGTCCGGCCTCGGTACCGAAGCTCACCTTGTGCGTGGCATTGTCGCCGCTCGCCGCCAGCACCGTTTTGACGAAATCATGGTCGCGGTCGGGCAACAGCCCGGGCACATGGGAAAGCTGTTCGAAGTCGATTCCGGCATCCGATGCCGACAGGCGCATATCGGGCAAAAGTTGTTCGGCCGCGAACCTCCTCAGCTCGCCGACGAGCGTTAAGGGATCTTGCGCCGGCAGATTGCGGATCTCGAATTCGAAGCTGCAGTGTCGCGGCACGATGTTCAACGCGGTGCCGCCATGAACGGTTCCTGTCTGCACAGTCGTGTGCGGCGGATCGAAGGCGGCATCGAACGGGCCGCCGTCGCGCAGCCGGCGCGCCATCTGGCGCAGATAGGCGATCATGTCGGCGGCGACCTCGACGGCGTTGCACGCCCGTTGCGGATAGGCCGAGTGTCCTTCCGCCCCATGGACGTAGCAGCGCATGGCAAAACGGCCCTTGTGGCCGTCGACCACGCGCATGTTGGTCGGCTCGCCAATGACGCAAAATGCCGGCCGCTGTTTCATGTCGCGCAACTGGTCGGCCAGTTGCCGCGCACCGATGCAGCCGACCTCCTCGTCGAAGGTGAACGCCAGGTGAATGGGCCGCTCGAGCTGGCTCTCCCGGAGGGCCGGCACGAGGGCCAGCGCGGTCGCGATGAAGCCCTTCATGTCGCAGGCGCCGCGCCCATAGAGATTGCCGCCGCGCTCGGTCAGGGAAAACGGATCGCTGTGCCAGTCCTGATCGTCGACCGGCACCACGTCCGTGTGGCCCGACAGCATCAGGCCGCCGCTCTCCTTCGTGGGGCCGATCGTGGCGTAAAGGTTGGCCTTGCGGCCGCTGTCGTCATGGGAGAGCCGGGAATCGATGCCGTGGTCGCGCAGGTAGTCCCGGACGAAGTCGATCAGGTCGAGATTGGAGTCGCGGCTCGTCGTATCGAACCCGACCAGCTTTCGCAACATCTCGGTGGAAGCCGGCTGCGGTTCATGTCGATCACGATTGCTCTGTGCGCTATCTCGTCGATCCATCACGAAAGAAACTGCTCCTTGACGATACGCTCATCCAGATTGTGCTCCGGATCGAACAGGAGCGTCAGCGTCACCTTGGAATCCTCGACCACATGGACGCGCACCACGTCGCGCACCTCGGTGTAGTCGGCGACCGCGCTGACCGGCCGCTTGTCCTCCTCCAGCACGTCGAAGGTCACGCTGGCGGTGCTCGGCAGCAGGGCGCCGCGCCAGCGCCGCGGCCGGAAGGCGCTGATCGGCGTCAGTGCAAGGAGGCCCGCGCCCAAGGGAATGATCGGCCCATGGGCCGATAGATTGTAGGCCGTGCTTCCGGCCGGCGTCGAGATGAGCGCGCCGTCGCAGATCAGCTCGTCGATCCGGGTCACGCCATCGACGGAAATGCGCAGCTTGGCCGCCTGCCGCGTTTCGCGCAGCAGGGACACCTCGTTGATGGCGAGCGCCTGTTTCTCCTTGCCGTCCCGGGTGCGGGCCTTCATGCGCAGAGGATGCAGGCTGACCTGCATGGCGGCGTTCAGGCGCTCCAGCAGATGGTCGGGGTCGTAATTGTTCATCAGGAAGCCGACGGAGCCGCGATGCATGCCGTAGATCGGCACCTGCCGGCGGATGTAGCGGTGCAGTGTCTCGAGCATGAAGCCGTCGCCGCCCAGGGCGACGATGGCCTCGGCCTTGGCGGGCGCGACGTGGCCATAGCGCTTCTTCAATTCGCTCAGGGCGTCCTGGGCGGGCTGGTTGTCAGCCGCGACGATGGCGATCTTGCGGAATTCCATGGAGCGTCGTTGGTTTGCCGATGCGGGGCCATCAGCCTACACCGAGCCCATCGCTCTCCGCCAGAGCCCCGCGGCCGGCTGACGAGCGGCTTTATCGTTTCGCCGGCGGAAAGACCGCGACGCACTTGTTGGAATTCATGGTGTAGGTCTCCAACAGCTCGCAATAGGACGGCGGCTGGCCGAGTTCGGCCATGGCGCCGATCACCGGGTACCAATTGAGCAGTTCATGCTGCCCGGATGCCTCCAGGGCGGCGAGAGGCAGGTCGCGCCAGGCGCGGAAATTGCCCGTCTTGATCTCGCCGAATCGCAAACGGTCGGCTGGGACGTCGGGGTAAAAGCGGTGGTTCTTGTCGGTGAGGAAGGCGTGCGAGAAGCTTGCCGTGGCCACCAGGGCGACGCGCCAGGGCGAGGCGCGCAGCACCTGGGCGATGGCGACGCCGAGGTCGAAGCAGCGCTGCGGCGAGGGGCCCGGCGGATCGGGTTCGTCGTCTGATGGCGCGTCCGTGGCGGCCTCGACCAGCCCGCCTTTCTCGCGGATCAGAGCCGAACCGTAGGCATTGATGGCGAAGGGAATGATCGGATAGGGCCAGCCGCGTCGCTCGTGGTCGAGGAACAGCAGGGTATTGGCGAAGGCATGGCCGAGATAATCCTGATGCGGCACGGCATAGGCGTAAGCCGGATCGAAGCCGTGATGAAGCAGATCGGTCACCAGGCGTTTGGCGATCTGGGGCGCGCTGTCGTAGGTCAGCACCGTGTCGAACGGATCGTTCCAGATGTTCGGCGTATTGCCGCCCAGTCCGCGCGCCCGCAGATAAGGCTTCACATCGAACCGCTTGTTGATGAACACGCAGTAGGGCGGCACCAGGTCTTCGCGGAAGCATTCATATTGATCGTCGCCGAAGATGATCACCGCGTCCGGCTTGAAGGCATCGAGCGCGTCGCGGATGTGGCGTAGGCCGGCGAAGTAGTCGGCCCGGTGCTTCGCCGCGAAGCTCGTGCCCTGATCGCTGCCCCATTCCTCGCGCATGCGGGCCGGCCAGTTGGCGGGGTCCTTGAGGTGCGCCGGGAGCTTCTTGCCGTTGAGGGCGGCGGTGATGCGCGAGCCCATCTCCGCGTCGGAAAACATGAAGCCGCCGAAATGCGTCAAACCAAGGCCGAGAATTTCCGCCATATCAGGCCTTCGTGTGACTGGGATCGGTGGTGGGTCGCCGTCAGCCGCCGGTGACGCTCATATGGCGGGCCAGCGCCGGCCGCTCGTGGCGGCGGTCGATGATGAAATCGTGGCCCTTGGGCTTGCGTGCGATGGCTTCGCGGATCGCCTCGTCGAGCACGCCATCGTCGGCGCTGGCGCGCAGCGGCGTGCGCAGGTCGGCGGCGTCCTCCTGGCCCAGGCACATATAGAGTGTCCCGGTGCAGGTCAGCCGCACGCGGTTGCAGGATTCGCAGAAGTTGTGGGTGAGCGGCGTGATGAAACCGAGCAGCCCGCCGGTTTCCTCGACGCGCACATAGCGTGCCGGACCGCCGGTGCGGTGATCGGTATCGGTCAGCGTCCAGCGGCGCTGTAGTCGGCTGCGCACGAGGGACAGCGGCAGATATTGCGCCGTGCGGTCCTGGTCGATCTCGCCGAGCGGCATCGTCTCGA
>CAZOBN010000037.1:0-12271 GCA_964577835.1 uncultured Rhizobiaceae bacterium | reverse complement strand
CGTGTGGCCCTCGCGGCCGCACCAGGCGACCAGATCGTCGAATTCGTCGTCGTTGACGCCCTTGAGCGCCACCGCGTTGATCTTGACCGCCAGCCCGGCTTCCTTGGCGACGCGCACCCCATCGAGCACGACCGACAGATTGCCGCGCCGGGTGATCTCGGTGAACTTGGCGGGGTCGAGGGTATCGACCGAGACATTGACCCGCTTGACCCCGAGCCGCGCCAGGTCGCCGGCGTATTTGGCGAGCTGGCTGCCGTTGGTCGTCAGGGTCAGCTCGTGCAGATCGCCGGTGCGCAGATGGCGGCTCAGCGATTCGAACAGGCTCATGATATTGCGCCGGACCAGCGGCTCGCCGCCGGTCAATCGCAGCTTCTTGACCCCGTGGCGCACGAAGGCGCTGCACAACCGGTCGAGTTCCTCGAGGGTGAGGACTTCCGCCTTGGGCAGGAAGGCCATGTCCTCGGCCATGCAATAGACACAGCGGAAGTCGCAGCGGTCGGTGACCGAGACGCGCAGGTAGGTGATCTTGCGGCCGAACGGATCGATCATGACCGTTATATTAGAACGGATACGGCGCTCGTCAAAGGCGCAAGAGGCCCGCTCACGGCCTTGTCAGGGCGTTATGGCCTGAGGGTTCCGGCCGATTGGGCCGGTTACGGCTCGACCGCGGTCACGGCCTTGGCGAGCGGCAGGGTTATGGTGAAGCGGGAACCGACGTTCGGCGTGCTCTCCAGGGTGAGATCGCCGCCCATGAGTTGGGCGAGATGCCGGGACACGCTGAGCCCCAGTCCGGTGCCTTCGTTCGTGCGGCTCAGGATGTCGGCCGACTTCACTTGGTAGAAACGCTCGAAGACCTTGGCCTGCTGGTCCGCGGGAATGCCGATCCCGCTGTCCCATACCGTGATCGCGAGATTGCCGCCGGCGAGCTGCTTGGCGTCGATCCCGATGCGGCCGCCCTCGGGCGTGAATTTGACCGCGTTGACCAGCAGGTTGACCAGGATTTGCCGCGCGCGCAGACGGTCGGCCATGATCGTCCAATGGTCTTCCATGTCGACGGCGCTGATATCGAGTTGCTTCTCGGCGGCGCGCAAGGCGATCAACGAGCGCGCTTCGGCGACCAGTTCATGGGCGCGCACCGGCGCCGGCTCGACAGACAAGGTCTGATTCTCGATGCTGGCCGTATCCAGGATGTCGCTGATGATACCGAGCAGATGGCGGCCGGCTTTGTGAATGTCCTTGAAATAGCCGAGATAGGTGTCGCTGAGCGGGCCCAGCACCTTCTGCGACGCGACTTCGGAGAAGCCGATGATGGCATTGAGCGGCGTGCGCAACTCGTGGCTCATCATGGCGAGGAATTCCATTTTCGCCCGTTCGGCGGCTCGCGCCTCGTTCAGCGCGAGATCGAGCTGCGCGTTGCGCGCCTGCAGGATCTCCAGGGTCTTTTCCAGGCGGTCGGTGGATTGCCGCGCCAGAGTCTCGGCCTTGTGCTGCCGGGTGACGTCGGTGCCGGTGCCGCGATAGCCGAGAAACTTGCCGGTCGCCTCGTGAAACACCGGCACGCCGCTGAGATGGATGCGTCGTTCGTTGCCGGCGTCGTCCGGCATGATGAACGCCACATGGCGGAACGGCGCGTGACGGCGCACCAGATCCTTGGCAGCGTCCGACCTGTCGGCCTCGAAGTGGCCGAGGCTGAGGAGGTAACGGCCCTTCAGCACATGGGCCGGCAGTCCGAGCGCTTCGGAAATGCGGCCCGAGACGTAAGTGATGTTGAGATTGACGTCGGTGGACCATACCCAATCGGAGGCGGAGCGGATCACGTCCTGCAGCCAGCCTTCCATCTGGTTGGCGCGCTCGACGGCCTGGTCGAGCGGCGTCACGTCCGTGTAGAAGCCGCCGAAGCCGATCAGCGTGGCGCCCTCGCCCACGATCGGGAAGTGGCGTCCGACATAGCTGCGGACCGAACCGGTGACCTCGACCGTTTCCGAAGTCTCGAACGCGCGTTGGCCGACGCGCAGCTTTTCGATGACGGCGAGCAGGGCGGCCGGGGTTTCGGTCTTGTTTTCGGTTTCCGCGGTGATGCCGAACAGCGACGCCGCGATCTGATCGAATGCGGCGTTGGCGAAGACGATGGTGCCGGTGAAGTCGGTGACATAGAACGGCTGGAAGTGACCGCAGGCGGCGCGCAGGAGCAGCATTTGCTCGGTCGTGGCGGGTCCGGCGGCGCGGCTGAATCCCGGGCGCACGCCGAAGGATCGACGTTGCGCCGTCTCCGACCGCTCGAAGTTCAAAGCGCGGAAATCAAAGGGACTGGCCGAAAGCGACATTCACAAACCGTTCACAAAGGCCGTGGGGTGAATGTTCGTCGGCCGGGGTGCCCGAAACGGCTTCCCAATGCCTTGAATCATCCGACGCATGTCCCCCCCACGGACAGCTCCTGCCACGTGCATCGGATGATTAAAAATTAATTAAAATACAAGCTAAGTCAAGCTAATAGGGGAAAGTCCTCAGATGGTTTACCCTGAATAGTCATGATGTACGGGAAAAGCCCTATGACGTGGTGCAGCCATGCAACATGAACCGTCAATTGTCATAGGCGTCATCCTGGCCGGCGGGCGGTCACGCCGCTACGGCACCGACAAGGCCTTCGTGCTTTTCAATGGCGCGACGCTCATCGAGCATGTGATCCGCCGCGCGGCGCCGCAGGTCGACAAGCTGCTGATCAGCGCCAACGACGAACCACCTTTCGCCCAATTCGGAATCCCGGTGCTGGCGGACCCTGCGACGGAAAACGACGGTGGCCAGATGGGTCCGCTCGCCGGCATTCTCGCCGCCTTGGATTGGCTCGCCATTCATGAGCCGCAGGCGCGCTGGCTCGCGAGTTTTTCGGTCGATACGCCGCTGCTGCCCGCCGATATGGTGCCGCGCCTGCGCGCGACGGCGGAGCGGGAGGGAGCGGTGGTGGCCTGCAGCCGTTCGGCCGGGCGACTGCACCCGCTGCTCGCCCTATGGTCGCCGGCAATCCGGGATGGCCTGCGGGAAGCGCTGGCGCGCGGCGAGCGGGCAGCGCACCGGTTCGCCGAACAGCAGGGGATGGCGGTCGTCGAATTCGCCGATCAGCCGTGCGATCCCTTTGCTAACGTCAACACGCCGGACGATCTCGCCCGGCTGGCCGCGCGGATCGGCCATCAGCCATGATCGATATCCACCAGCACCAGCCCGATCACGGCGGTATTGATGAGTTGCTTGCCGGCGTTTTCGAAATTGACCGTGACGCGCGTGCCGATCGCCGACTGGATCTGGCCGATACCCCATTCGGGCTGCTGGGGATGACGCACATAGGCGCCCGGCACGAATTGATATTCACGACCGGAATTCGTCATTGTCCGACACCGCAGTAGCGTTGGGAATCCATGCACGATAACAATAATCGCAAATCCCGTCCGAGGGACGAAGTTTAACGGCGCACACCGCGCCGTTTGTAACAACGGAGACAAGCGTGACAGACGAGAAGTTGGACGGACGCGTGGTGGAATTGCTGTGCGCCCGCCTATGCCATGACCTGATCAGCCCGGTCAGCGCCATCAGCAATGGCGCGGAATTGGTGATGGAGATGGGCGAGACAGTGGGCAAGGACGCCATGGAATTGATCGCCGGTAGCGCCGCCGAGGCCTCGCGCAAGCTGCAATTCTTCCGCCTGGCCTTCGGCTCGGCGCGCGGCTCGTCCGGCGGCAGTGCGACTCTCGCCGATGCGCGGGCTGGCTTCCTGGAGCTTCCGGTCGGGGAGCGGATCAGCCTGTCCTGGCCGCAGACGCCGGATCTGGCCCGCGACGTGCCGCGCGAGGCGACCAAGATGGTGTTGAACCTGGCGTTGTCGGCGATCGATTGCCTAGCGGGGAGCGGCCGCCTCGAGGTGCAGACCCGGGACGCGCCGCAGGCGGTTCAACTGGATCTGATTGCGCTTGGGGAGCGGGTCAGGCTGCCGGAGGAGATTGCGGCGGCGCTTTCCGAGCGTGCCGCCATCGAAGATTTGTCGCCGAAGACCGTGACGGCATTCTACGGCAGCTATCTGGCCCGACGGGCGGCCACCTCATTGGCGACCGATGTCAGGCCAGGAATGGTCAAGCTGAGTTGCTTGATTCCGATGGCTGCCGTCAAACCGCGGAACTGACGCTGGCCGGTTCCGCCGGAAAGCTGCGGGCATCTTCGTTGGGGTCGCGCAGCACGTAGCCGCGTCCCCAGACGGTTTCGATGTAATTCTCGCCATTGGTCGCGGTGGCGAGCTTCTTGCGCAGCTTGCAGATGAAAACGTCGATGATCTTGAGCTCGGGCTCGTCCATGCCGCCGTAGAGATGGTTGAGGAACATCTCCTTGGTCAGGGTCGTGCCCTTGCGCAGCGAGAGCAGTTCGAGAATGCCGTATTCCTTGCCCGTGAGATGCAGGGGCTGGCCATCCACTTCGACCGTGCGGGTGTCCAGGTTCACGATCAAGCGACCCGTGCGGATCACCGATTCGGAATGGCCCTTGGAGCGGCGGACGATGGCGTGGATGCGGGCGATCAACTCGCCCTTGTCGAATGGCTTGGTCAGATAGTCGTCGGCCCCGAAGCCGAGACCCTTAATCTTTTTGTCCGGCTCGGCCAGGCCCGAGAGGATCAACACCGGAGTGTTGATGCGGGCGGCGCGCAGGCGGCGCAGGACTTCATACCCGTCAATGTCCGGGAGCATGAGGTCGAGCAGCATGATGTCGTAATCGTAAAGCTTACCGATCTCGAGACCGTCTTCGCCGAGGTCCGTGCAATCGACGACAAACCCCTCGGATTTGAGCATCAACTCGATACTCTTTGCGGTGGCGCTATCGTCCTCGACTAACAGAACGCGCATTGCGGTCCCCCATTCAGTGGGCATTAACCATAGAGGCCATTATGGAGGCGTTCAAGTTAACAAAACCTTTACTGGGGCGATCAAAATCTAAAGAAACCATCGACCGTACGGCCGCTGCTTTTTACCCGCTTTTAAGCAGTTAACGACAATATGGAACCGAGCCTATCGTGTCTTTTATGGGTAGGCCCCGCGTTGAAGGAATAAAAACCCGTATGATGACCGTTCTGGATAATACTTTGCCCGACGCACTGAGCCTCCTTCTCACCGACATCAAGCAGATCCCCGACTACCACCTCTATGGCCGGGTTACGACCGTGCAGGGCATGTTGATCGAAGTTGGCGGCGTCCAGCGCCGTCTGTCCATCGGCGACCGCTGCCGAATTGCCGCCCGCAACGGGCGGAACCTGACCTGCGAAGTGGTAGGGTTCCGCGAGGGGCGGGCTCTCCTGATGCCTTTCGGCGCCTTGGAAGGGGTCGGTCTAGGCTGCAAGGCCGACGTGGTCGATACCGAACCCGTGGTGCGGCCGACCGTCAGGTGGCTTGGCAGGGTCGTCAACGCCATGGGCGAACCGATCGATGGCAAAGGCCCGCTTCCCGAGGGCGAAGAGGCCTATCCGCTGCGCAACAATCCGCCGCCGGCCCACGCCCGCCAGCGCGTCCACGGCAAAGTCGATTTGGGCGTGCGCGCCATCAATACCTTCCTCACCTGCTGCCGCGGCCAGCGCATGGGCATTTTCGCCGGCTCGGGCGTCGGCAAGTCGGTGCTCATGGGCATGATCGCCCGCTTCACCACGGCCGACGTGAATATCATCGGTCTGATCGGCGAGCGCGGCCGCGAGGTGCAGGAATTTATCGAGGACGAACTCGGGCCGGAAGGCTTGGCGCGAAGCATCGTCGTCGTCGCCACCTCGGACGAATCGCCGCTGGCGCGCCGCCAGGCGGCTTATATGACCATGTCGCTCGCGGAATATTTCCGCGACCAGGGCCGCGACGTGCTGTGCATGATGGACAGCGTGACGCGCTTCGCCATGGCTCAGCGCGAAATAGGCTTGTCGGCCGGCGAGCCGCCGACCAGCAAGGGCTATACCCCGACGGTATTTTCCGAATTGCCGAAGCTGCTGGAACGGGCCGGGCCGGGCCGCGGCCAGGGCAGCATCACCGGCCTGTTCTCCGTGCTGGTCGAAGGCGATGATCACAACGAGCCGATCGCCGACGCCGTGCGCGGCATCATCGACGGCCATATCGTTCTCGATCGCGCCATCGGCGAGCGCGGCCGCTATCCCGCCATCAATCTCCTGCGCAGCCTGTCGCGCACCATGCCGGGTTGCAACAACCCGGAGGAGAACACGCTGGTTCAGCGTGCCCGCGAGCTCCTGTCGGCCTACGAAGATATGGCCGAGATGATCCGCCTCGGCGCCTACCGCCAGGGCAGCGACGCCAAAACCGATCAGGCAATTCACTATTTTCCGACGCTCGACAATTTCCTGCGCCAGGACCGCGCCGAGCGCAGCGACCTCGCTAGCGGCTACGCCGACCTGCACAAGATCTTGAACGGCGGTGCCGCGTGAAGGGGCTCGAGGGGCTGATCCGCCTGCACCGCTGGAGGCTCGACGAGAAGCGGCTCGTTCTCGCCGAGCTCGAGCGCCTGGCCGCTCGACTGCGCCAGGAGCTGATCGACCTCGAAAACGAAGTGGCGGACGAGCAGAAGATCGCCGCGGCGTCAACCGAAGCCATGGCGACCTATGGGCACTATGCCGCGGCGGTGATTGCCCGGCGAGCCAAGCTCAATCAATCGCTATCGGAGATCGAGGAGCGCATGCGCGCCGCGCTCGAAGAGGTGACGGCCGCGTTCCGCGAATTGAAGAAATACGAACTGGTCAAGGCGCGCCGCGACAAGAACGCCGAGCAGCAGGAAAAGCGTCAGCAGCAGGCGGTGCTCGACGAACTCGGCCTCGTGGCCTACCGCCGCCAGGAAGAAGTCCGCTAGGCCAGAGCGTTTTCCGCCGAAGTGGAAACCGGTTCGGCGTAGAAAACGCGACTAAATCATGATCTAGACCACCAGTCCGACGCCGGCTTCGCCGTCGCTTTCGGGCGGGCCGGGCCGCAGGTCGGCCGTGACCTGGAAGATCACCGCGCCTTTCAGATGGGTGGCCAGCAGCGCATCGCCGAAGATCTCGATGATGTCGCCGCGCATGGCCGGCGGCAGACCCGTGCGGGTACGCACGACCAGATCGAATTGCGGCTTGCTGATCAGCCCGTCCAATTGCACGGGGCCGAGCTTGGTCAATTCCGCTTCGATCGTGAAGCGTGTGCCGCCGCGCTCGCCGTTCTTGCGCCGCGGCCGGCGCATATACATGCGGATCTGCTGGATGCGCTCGCCATCGAACAGCGGTACCAGCAGGGTCTGCCAGCCGCCCGGGCTACTATCGGCGGCCAGTCGGTTCAAGGCGGCGAACTCGTCGCCCAGCTTGTCGATCAGCCCGCCGTGACCGCCGCGCTGAAGCGCGTCGATGGTCTGCTCGCCGAGCCATGCGCGCGGGTTGCCCTGGCGCAGTGCCGCGATGAACACAAGAAGACCGGCGGCGAAATTGGGGCCGACGCGTGGCAAGGTCACATTCAACAGATGATCCGCGAGGCCCGGGTCGACGACGGTGGTCGCCGTGATGATGTCCCGCAGCACGGCCCATTCCTGTCCGCGTCCGCTGGCCGACGCGACCAGGGAGCCGGCCAGGTCCGACCGATGCATGGCGGCTGGCGGCATGTCGGAGAGCGGCATCTGTTCCAGGATGAGTCTGGTGCCGACCGGACCAGGCGCCACGCCGGGTACCGAGAGCACGCCGAGTGGCGTGCCGATCAGCATTTTGGCCGTCGCGCCCGGCGTGGGGGCGGAATGGGCTCCGGCATCGGTGGATTCGATGATGGTCCCGACGATGGTCTGGGGCGGAGCGGCGTGCGGCGCCGCAGCCGTGCGCGGGACGCTGCCGGCCGCGGAGCCGGGCAGCTCGACGCCGACGAGGCGCAGCATCACGGGATCCGGTGACGTCGTCGCTGGGCCGGCGACGCCCTGCGCCGCCGCGCCGGATGGGGGCAATGCGTTGGCCACTGCACCAGCCGGTAACGCGCCGCTCTGAGGGGGCGTTGCGGCGAGGCGCCCCGCGCTGTCGGGGGAGACCGGCGAGACGCTTGTCGGGGTGCCGATGAAGGACGCGAGAAACTTGTCGCCGGAGGTCAGCATCGGGGCTGGCGCGCCGCTCGGCGGGTTGGATGCCGCAGCGGCCGGAATTGTGCCCGGCATGGCCGCGGCGGGGGATGTCGGCGCGGCCGACCGCTGCGCGGATAGAGCTTCGAGGCCGGCGGAAGCGGTCGGACCGATCAGCGGCCGTGCGACGAATGCCGGCGCCGGTCCCGTCGGCGCGCCCGTTGCGGACCGCAGGTTCAGGCCGCGGTCGCTCGACACGGAGCGCAGCGCCGCACCGTCGCTGGGCGCGTTGGTTCCATGCGACGTCTGCTGCGCCGGACCGCTTGACGCTGGCGGGATGCGGCTGGATGAGACTTCGGCGTTGGCCGGTTTTGCGACGCCATCGGGACGTGCCGCGCTGGGCGGTACCTTGCCGTTCGGCGTGGCGAGCGGGTTGCCGTCGATCGAAAGAATGGAGAGCTGGACTTGTGCGCCGACCGACTGGATCTGCAGGGTCACCGTGCTGCCCTGCCTGAGGGGGATGGGGGATTGCAGCTTGAGGGTGCCTTTGTCGGTGCGCAGGACGACGAGGCCGCGTGCCCCTCGTTCGATCACGGTTCCCGTCACCAAGGTGCCGATGCTGAGGTTGGCGACAGCGGCCGGAATCTCAGCGGCTGTCGCGGTGGCCGGCGGCGGCGCCGTCGCCGTCGTCGACATCGTCGGCATGACGCCGGCGACCGCCGCGACCGGCTTGGGTGCGATGTCGCTCATGTCGCTTCGTTTAGCCGCCGGGCAATGCCCTCGACGTCGTGCGCGGCATCGCAGTTGGGATGGCGAACGAGAATGGGGGCTTGGCTGCGGATCGCATCGCGCACTTTCGAGTCGCGCCGGATGATGCCGGCGAGCGGCGGCGTATATTTCAGGAAGCTTTCGCAAGCGCGTACCAGGACGCCATAGGTGCGCTCGCCTTCGCTTTCCGAGGTCGCCATGTTGACGATCACCTGCAAGTTGGCGCCGGGCCGTTCCGCGCGAACGACCTTGATGAGGGCATAGGCATCGGTCAGCGAGGTCGGCTCGTCGGTGGTCACCACCAGGCACACGCCGGCACGGCCGAGCATGGTGCGCACCGTGCGGTCGATGCCGGCGCCGATGTCGATCACGACCGAATGGTAATTCGGGGCGAGCGCCACCAGATCGTCGCGCAGCGCCACGAGGCGCGCCGCGGGCAGGCTGGCGAGGCCGCCCGAACCCGACTGACCGGCGATGATGTCGAACTGGCCTTCCGGATAACGGAAGGCGGCGCCCTGCATGGTGCGGCGGCCGGCAATGACCGAACCGAGATCGTGCTGCGGCGCGAGCCCGAGCTGAATGTCGATATTGGCCAGCCCGAGGTCGCCGTCGAACAACAGCACGTTCTTGCCGTCGCGTGCCAGCGCATGACTGAGGGTGACGGCGAACCAGGTCTTGCCCACGCCGCCCTTGCCCGAGCTGACGGCAATGACATTCGCGACAGGGTCGGCGGCGCCGGCGATCGACAGGGCAGCGGAGTTCATTTGCATGGTGACTGACTCGAGGACAGGGTTGGAACGCGGTCGGTTGGGGCGGCGGTGAGAACGCGCGCCAAGGCAATGGGGGTCAGCGGGCGCAATCCGTTGCCGATATGCGGGCTGGTGCCCGCGTCGCTCAGTTGCAGCCGGGCGGCTTCGGCGGCGGCGAGCAGCCCGCCGAGCCGGCGTGCCGTATCGACGCGGGTGGTGACCAGCCGGGTGATGCCCAGGGGCAAAAACGCCTCCGCGGTTTCGGCGGCTTCCGAAGGATCCATGCCGGCGGGCAGCACGAGGACGGATTCTGCCTCGGCGGCGCCGGCCAGGTCGCCAAGCCGTGCCAGGTCGTCGGCGTCGAACGGATTGGCCCCCATGGTGTCGATCAGCTTGAGCGGCGTGCCGTTGGCGGCGGCCAGCGCGGCCTTGAGGGTCTGCGGGTCGGCCGCGTTCCACGATTTCATGCGCAGCAGCCGCGCATAGCCGGCGAACTGCTCGGCGGCGCCGGTGCGCACCGTATCGGCGGTGACCAGGGCTGCCGGCCGACCCGACATGATGGCGCGGGCGGCGAGCTTGGCCACAGTCACGGTCTTGCCGGCGCCGGGCGGGCCGACCATCATGATCGGTCGCGGGTACGTGGCGCTCAGCGGCGCGAAGTCGAATCCGGCATCGAGGGCGCCAGCCAGCGCGAGCAGTGGATCGTTTGTCTCGAGCACGCTCGCAGCCGAGTAGAGCTTCTCGATCAGGCGCGCCGGGGCGCGGTGATAGTCGAGCACTTCCTGAAGCACGTCGAGATCGTCGGGGCCCCAATGCTCGTCATGCACTTGCGGCTGGACGACGACCTCGGCAGGCGGCTCGATGGCGGCGATGACCTCCACCCCGCTGCCGTCGGCGGCGACGTGGTTCGACACGATGATCGCGTCCTTGCCGAGCTCGGCACGGACCAGCATCATTGCCTTGGCCATCGTCGGCGCTGAGAAGCTCTTTAGCCTCATGGCAATTTGTGTTCCTCTCCGCCCATCATCCTGCCGCTCGTTGCCTTAGATCTGACCCAGAGTCTTGATGCGCGCCTTGGCGTGGACTTCATTCTGCGACATCACCATGGTCATCGGCCGGAACCGCTCGATGATCGAGCGCACGTAGGGCCGCACAATGGCGCTGGTCAGCAGAACGGGGTTCTCGCCCACCATGGCTTGGCGTTCGAACACCTGCCGCACCTTGTTGATGAATTCCTGCAGCCGGCTCGGCGGCAGCGACAACTGCCGCTCTTCGCCCTGGCCGATCAGCGATTCGGCGAAAATCTGCTCCCACTCCGGCGACAGCGTGATCATCGGAATATAACCTGCCGGCGAAGTGTGCAGATCGCTGATCTGGCGCGCCAGCCGCGTGCGTACATGCTCGGTGATCGATGTCAGGTTGTGGGTATAGCTGCACGCCTCGAAGATGCCTTCGAGGATGGTCGGCAGGTCGCGGATCGAAAGGCGTTCGTTGAGAAGGTTCTGCAGCACGCGCTGGACGCCGGAGACCGAGATCTGCGTCGGGATCAGATCGGCGACGAGCTTCTGATGCTCCTTACCCATCTCGTCGAGTAGCTTCTGGGTTTCGGCATAGGACAGCAACTCGGCCATATATTCCTTCACCGCCTCGGTGAGGTGGGTCGTGATGACCGTCGCGGGGTCGACCACCGTATAGCCGCGGAACGAAGCTTCCTCGCGCATGCCTTCGTTGATCCACATGGCGGGGAGGCCGAAGGTCGGTTCGGTCGTTTCCTCGCCGGGCAGGCTCAGCCGCTCGCCTTTGGGATCCATCACCAGCAGCATGCTGGGCCGCAGGTCGCCGCGGCCGGCTTCGATCTCCTTGACGCGGATGACGTAGGTGTTGGCCGGTAGCTGCATGTTGTCCTGGATGCGCACGGAGGGCAGCACGAATCCCATGTCGCCGGCGAGCTGGCGGCGCAGGGATTTGATCTGGTCGGTGAGACGCTGGCCGGTATCGCTATTGATCAGTTGCAACAGGCCGTAGCCCAGTTCGAGCCGGATGTAGTCGATCTGCAGCGCCGTCGCGATCGGCTCATCCGCCACCGGTGCCTGGGCCAGGGCGCGCTCCTCGGCGGCATTGGCTTCACCCTTTGCCCTGATATTGCGCCTGTTCATGTTCCAGGCGAGGTAGCCCGAGCCGCTGGCGAGCAGCAGGAACGGCGTCAGCGGAATGCCCGGCAGCAGGGCCATGGCGACCAGCAGGAAGGACGACAGGCCGAGCGCCGCCGGATAGCCGCCGAGCTGGGCGAACAGCGCCTTGTCGGTCGAGCCGCTGACGCCGGCCTTGGACACGAGCATGCCGGCGGCGGTCGAAACGATCAGGGCCGGAATCTGGGTGACCAAGCCGTCGCCGACGGTCAGAAGCGTATAAAAGTGACTGGCCTGGGCGAAGGTGAGGTCCTTCTGCGCGATGCCGATGACGATGCCGGCGACGATATTGATGAAGGTGATTAGCAGGCCGGCGATGGCGTCGCCGCGCACGAACTTGGCGGCACCGTCCATGGACCCGAAGAACGTACTTTCGTCTTCGAGCGTCTTACGCCGGGTGCGGGCTTCCGCCTCGTCGATCAATCCGGCCGACAAGTCGGCGTCGATCGCCATCTGCTTGCCCGGCATGGCGTCCAAGCTGAAGCG